>JAFVAI010000073.1 GCA_017480545.1 Schwartzia sp. (in: firmicutes)
CGTCAGGCCAGAGGTTTGCCTGCACCTTCCTTCAGATTCCACCTCGCGATGGACACCCTTGGTGTTCAGCTACGTCTTTCCCGCTACCGGGCAGACTCCGGACTTTCACCGGTTAGAAACGTGCGCCGCCGGGCGCACCATGAGACGGCATTCGTGCCAAAGGCACGAATGCCGCGTACCTAATCGAATGTTGACATCAGTCCAATACAAACCGCCGCACCGCCGCCGCGAAGCCGTTTTCCTCGCAGGGGAGCGTCACCTCGTCCGCCGCGTCCTTGGCCGCGGAAATCGCGTTGCCCATGGCGACGCCAATTCCCGCCGCGCGAATCATCTCGATATCGTTGCCGGAGTCGCCAAGGGCCATGATTTCCCCGGCGCGGATGCCACGATTTTGGGCGAGGGCCAGCATCGCGCGCGCCTTTGACACGCCGGGACGCACGATTTCGATATAGTTGGGACTGGACTGCATGACGTCCGCTTCATTTCGGAATTTGTCCCGCAGTTCCTTGATGACATCGGCGATCTCCGTTTCGGGCACCGCCACCAACAGCTTCGGTACCTCCGCGGTCCGCGCCAGCATGCCGCCGCGCCCGACGGCCTCGCCGCTGATCTTCGAGGCCGACTCGTAGACGCGCGCCGCCTCGGTCTGCTCGACGTAGTACAGCGCATCGCCGACATAGCTCTGCACGTACCAGCCTTTCGCGAAAACATAGACGAGTACGCGTTCGACAATCTGCGGTTCGAGGCAGGACGATGCCAAAAGCTCGCCGCCCGCCGTTTTGACAATCGCGCCGTTGTAACTGATAATCGGCGCGTCCACGCCCACCGCTTCGGCGTATTGGATGGCCGAGCGGTGCATCCTGCCCGTGGCGATGACCGTCGGAACGCCGATCGCCGCCGCCGCCTGCACGGCTTTCTTGTTTTCTTCCGAGATTTCATACGCGGCGTTCACCAACGTGCCGTCAAGATCGGTGACAATCATGCGGATTTTTTTCTTTTCCGCCATCACGCCGTCTCCATGTCGCGGCTCGCCACGATGTCGACACCAAGGCCGAGGATATCGGCCGCAATCACGTCGCCTACATGAACGGGGGCCTTGACGCTGACGGAACGGAGCGCTTCGGCGCAGTCGACGACGCGTCCCTTCGGCAGCTTTTTCGCCGAGACGACGGGGAGCAAAGGCAACCGCCCGCCCTCGACGCGGACCGTGCTCGTCAGCATCCGCGTCGGCGCGGTCAGTTCCTCTTTCGCGTACTGGGCGCCGCGGGGGCAGAAGTTCCCGGTCACGTTCGTGACGGCGCCGTCCTCCACCGTCGCGGTCAATTCACAGCTCAGCGGACAGTTGATGCAGTTCAATACTTTCGTTTCCGTTGCCATATCATTTTCCCTCCGTCAGCGATACCACAAGCTCCGAAGAAAGCGACGCGATTTTTGCCTCCGGCAGATCCACCGCGATCATCTCGCTGGGCTTTGCGATCATCAGCGGTTTCGAGAAAACCTCTTCGCCGCCGCTCATGACGGAAAGCTTCAGCTTGCCGCGCATCGGCTTCGTCACGCGCATGAAGAGCCGCACTTTTTCCGCGTCCGCGCCGAGACGCAAATGTTGCGGCACGCAGGTGCGGACGTTGTCGCCCGTCGTCACCGCGAGATCGCGCGCGGCGCCGCCCGCCTCGCCGAGCGCCGCTTTCGCCGCGAATTTCCCGGCAATCTCCGCCTCGTCGGAAACGAAATCCACGAGATCGTGGACGTGGACCACATTGCCCGCCGCGAAAATACCCGGCTCACTGGTCTCGCGCCGTTGGTCGACAATCGGGCCGCCCGTCAACGGGTGCATTTTGAGACCGAGGCCGTTGGAAAGCTCGTTCTCCGGAATCAGCCCGACGGAGAGAAGCACCGTGTCGCAATCGATCTCGAATTCCGTGCCGGGAATCGGGCGCATCTTGTCGTCGACCTTCGCCGCCGTGATGCCCGTGACCCGATCCTTGCCGTGAATCGCGACAATCGTATGGGACAAATGCAACGGAATATCGTAATCGTTCAGGCACTGGACGATGTTTCGCGTCAGGCCGTTGGAGAATGGGCAGATTTCCAACACCGCCTGCACCTTGCAGCCTTCGAGCGACATCCGGCGCGCCATGATCAGACCGATATCGCCGGAGCCCAAGATCACGATTTTCTTCCCGGGGATATAGCCCTCCATATTGACCATACGCTGTGCCGCGCCCGCCGTGTAAACGCCCGCGGGGCGCGTCCCCGGAATCCGGATCGCGCCGCGGGTGCGCTCGCGGCAGCCCATCGTCAGGATGATGGATTTTCCGTGCAGCTCCATGACGCCGCGCTTCGGATTGATGGCACAGACCGTTTTGTCCTTCCGCACTTCCAAGACCATCGTGTCGACAAGGATTTCCACCTCGGGCAAATCCTTGACCAGATCATAGCAGCGCTGGGCGTAGCCGGGGCCGGTCAGTTCCTCTTTGAAATGGTGCAGGCCGAAGCCGTTGTGGACGCACTGCTGCAAAATGCCGCCCGGCTCGCGGTCGCGCTCCAGCACGAGAATCTTCTTCGCGCCGTTTTGCTGCGCGGAAAACGCCGCGGTCAGTCCCGCCGGGCCTCCGCCCACGAGGATGACGTCATACATCTCGCTCATTTCCGCCCACCTCCCAACTTTTCCTCATACATATAGGAATCCGCGCCGTCCTTCCGCACCTTCGGCACGGGGATATTCAACTCGCGCGACAAAATTTCAATCACGCGCGGCCCGCAGAAGCCGCCCTGGCAGCGCCCCATGCCCACGCGGGTGCGGCGCTTCACGCCGTCCACCGTCCGCGCGCCGCAGGGCCGCTTGATCGCGTCAACAATCTCGCCTTCGGTGATCGTTTCGCAACGGCAAATCACGCGCCCGTAACGCGCATCCTTTTCAATCAGCTTCGCCTGTTCCCCTGAGGAAAGCTCGCGGAAAATCGGCTGTGCCGGGCGTCCCGTTTTGGCGTCCGCCTTCGCTTTCGCTCCTGCCGCTTTCGCGATTTCGTCGGCAAGAAGCCGCGCGATTGCCGGTGCGGAAGTCAGGCCCGGCGACTGGATGCCCGCCGCGTGGTACAGGCCTTTCACTGTTTTCGACTCGCCGACGATGAAATCATTGGTATCGGACACGGCGCGGATGCCCGCAAACTCGGTGATGGCCGCGCCCATCGGCAGCTCCGGCACCAGCTTTTTCGCCCCCGCGATGATCTCGTCCATGCCCGGCGTCGTCACCGCCGTATCTTCTCGGCTGTCCTGCTCCTGCGCGTTCGGTCCGATGAACGTGTTGCCGTGGGTCGTCGCGCAGACGAGAATGCCCTTCGTGGTCTTCGTCGGCGCGGGGAACACGATGCCCTTGACGAGCTTGCCCTGCGCCGTCTTGTCGAACAAGATGTATTCGCCCTTGCGCGGATGGATGGAAAAGCTCGTGTCGCCCGCCATCGCCGCGACCTTGTCCGCGAAAACGCCCGCCGCGTTCACGACGAACCGCGCCTGAACGGTGCCCTGTGTCGTTTCGACCGCAAACCCGCCGTTTTCGGCGCGAATCCCCGTAACCTCACAGTCGCGCAAAATTTCCGCGCCGTTTTCCGCCGCGTTCTCGGCGAAGGCCGCCGCCATGCCGAAAGGCCAGCAGATGCCCGCCGTCGGCGCCCAAAGCGCGGCGCAAATCTTTTGGGAGAGATTCGGTTCCTTCCCGCGCGCCTTGTCACCGTCCCAGATTTCAAGCCCCGGCACACCGTTGGCATCGCCCCGCGCCTTCAATTCTTCGATCTGCGCTTTTTCCTCGTCCGTCGTCGCGCAGACAAGAGAACCGGTCCATTCGATATCGAGGTTCAATTCCTCCCGCAGTTCGTAGTACAGCCGATTGCCCTCGACGTTCATCTTCGCCTTCATGCTGCCCGTGGGCGCGTCGAAGCCCGCGTGCAGGATTGCGCTGTTCGCCTTCGTCGTCCCCGCCGCGATATCCGGCTCCTTTTCCACCAACACGCAGGACAAATCGAGCCGTGCCAGCGCCGCGAGAATCGCCGTCCCCGTGATGCCGCCGCCGATCACGACGACGTCCGTCTTTCTCTCCATTGCGTCCCCTCCCTTGGCGGCAAATTCTCTTTTGCCGCTTTATACTGTATACATATTTCGGCGTTTAGGCAAAATATCCTGCTTTGTCTGAAAATAAAAAACCGTCGCATCCTTTTCCGATGCAACGGTTTCCGTTCCAATTCCCTGTCCGTCAGTCCGCGGCCATCCCGTAATACTTCTCCACCTTGAAGGCGGGGCGGTACGCTTCCTTGACCTGCCGGAGCCCAGGCACCCCCATGTCCTCCTCGCGGTTCACATAGGCATAAGGAAGCGCCGCCTCGGAGGACGCGAAGGCTTGGTTGATCGCGGCAAAAGCTCCGTCCGCCGCGAACGCGCCGACTGCTTTTTCAAAATGCACGTCGACACACTGCGACGAAACGGCTGAGGCCATCGTCATGGCGACGGGCACACCCTCGGCATAGAGCACACCGCCGAAAAGCCGCATCGCGTCCCAAAGCCCGGCCGCCGTCCGGATATGGGCGAGCTCTTTCAAATCCGCGTCCTCGCCTGCCTCCGTTCTCTCCTCGAACCAACGCTCAGCCACGACCAACGCGTCGCCGATATTTTCTTTCCCGATGGCATGGTATTCGGCATCCGGATGCAGCCGCCAAAACCGGTTGACCAGATTCTTTTTTGCGTGGAGCTTTTTTCCGGAGAGCTGCGCAAGGCTTTCCCGCTTGTAATGTAATCGCTGTCCCCGTCAAAGGAACGCCAACGGACATTGCAAAATTCGTCCAGGAATTTCCGCTGCCGCTCGTCGCAAAGGCAAAAAGCGAGAGGCTCCCCCCGCCGCTCCGCGTCAATCCGCAAAAGTGCCAACACTGTTTCACCGTCGAAGCCGTCAGGGGAAATGGGGAACCCGTAGCCCCGCCGATTGAGAACATCCCCCCGGTAATACCGAAAAAGAATCCCGTCCTTCACGGCCACCTCCGTCCCGTATTTGTCTCCCAACAAAAAAAGATTCACCGGCGACGTATCGTTGCCCAAAGTCTGCGCCCCGTGAAACAATACAGAAAGCACCGCATTCGATGCATGCCAGTCCAACATGAACAACCCTCTTTTTCAAGGACGCGAAAGCGTCCGCCGTATTATCCTCCGCTCGTTTGCGCCGCGAAGCGCACGACAATCTCCGCTCCCCGTTCGACCGCCGTGCCCGGCGCTACATCCTGGCTGACCGCCATGCCGCGTCCTTCGGCGCGCATCCGAAGCCCCGCGCCTGCGATCACGGCCTCCGCCTGCCCCGTGTCGAGGCCGACAACCTCCGGCACCACGGCATACGCGTTCGCCGTCGGCGCGCTTTGCGGCGGAGCCGCCGGGGGCCTTCCCTCGAAGGGGTCGCTGGACGGCTCGACATGCAAGTAACGGAAAAGCGGCTGAAAAATCTTCGCCGCCACCGGCGCGGCAATCTGCCCGCCATAGTACGTGCCCAACGGCTCATCGATAATGACGAGCAACGCAACCTCCGGATCCTCGACAGGCGCGAAGCCGCAAAAGGAAGCGATATAACTGCCTTCCTTGTAGCCGACAGCGTCTGTGTTGATTTTCTGCGCGGTTCCGGTCTTGCCGCCGATGCGGTAGCCCTTGACCTTCGCCTTCTGCCCTCCGCCGGTGGAAACGACCTGCTCCAGAAGCCCGATCAGCGTCTTGTCCGTCTCGGTGCTGATGACACGCCGCACCTGACGGGGTTTCGTTTCCTCGTAAACGGTGCCGTCCTCGTTGTAGACAGCCTTCACGATATACGGCTTCATCAGCACGCCGTCATTGGCGATGGCCGACATCGCGGTAATCAGCTGAAGCGGCGTCACCGCGATGCTCTGCCCGATGGACATCGTCGCGATATCGGAGTCGCGCATTTCGTCCACTTCAAACAGCAAACCCGTCTCCTCCGCGGGAAGCTCGATGCCCGTCATCTCGCCAAAGCCAAACCGCCGCACGTACTTGTCCAGCCGGTCCGCGCCGAGATCGAGGCCGAGCAGCGCGAAACAGGTGTTGATGGACTGTTTCATGACATCCGTGAAAGTCACCGTGCCGAAGCTGTCGCCGCTCCAATTCTCGATGCGCTTTTCGCTGACGATCAAAAAGCCGGGATCCACGAACCAGTCATTGGGCGCGACCAGGCCTTCCTCCAGGGCCGCCGCCGCCACAACGGACTTAAACGTGGAGCCGGGTTCGTAAATGTGCGACACCGCGCGATTGCTCCAGGTTTCCATCGGGTAATCTTCAAAATGGTTTGGATTGTACGACGGGCGGGAAGCCATCGCCAGAATTTCCCCCGTCTTTGTCTTCATCACCAGCGCCGTCACCGAATGCGGCTGTGTCTCCGCAAACGCCTCGTCCAGCACTTCTTCCACCATGAACTGCACCGTCGCGTCTATAGTCAGCTGCACCGTCTTGCATTGGTTGCGGCGCGGCATCACGCGTCGCGAGGACACCGACCCCAGAATCGGGCGGTCGCTGACGTTGTCCGTCTGCACAAAGGTCTCCGCCACGACGCCCTTGATCAAATCGTCATAAGCCTGCTCGATGCCGTCGAGGCCCACATCGTCCGTGCCGACGAAACCGAGAATATTCGCCGCCAGTTCCTCGTTCGGGTAATACCGCTTCGGCTCGTCCTGAAACCCGAGGCAGTTATAGCCCTCGGCGCGAATCAGATCGCGGACCGCTTTCACCTCGTCCGTCGACAGGAAACGCTTCACCCAGACGAAGCCGCCGCCCTGCTCGATGTCGCGGCGGACCGCGTCCTGCGTCAGGCCCACCAACGGCGCCAACTTCGCCGCCACCTCGTCCTCCTTGCCTTTCTCCACATTGTTCGGGTCGATGAAAAGCGACTTCATCATCAGGCTGACCGCCATCTCGCGCCCGTTGCGGTCGAGGATCGCGCCGCGCGGCGACTGCATGACCCGCTCTTCGCCCGTTTCATGGCGCACCCGCGCCGCCAGTTCATCGCCCTGCACGAGCTGTATCCACCCGTACCGAAGCACCAGAAGAAAAAAAATCGCCATCACCCCGAACAGCGCCCGCCTGAAATTGACCGCAACGTGCCTCTGCTCCCGCCGTCCGAGCTTCTCCCGCTCCTTTGAGTCCAGCTTCAATCTTCGTCTCATATTGCTTCCCTATTCAGCCAAAACAGATTATAATGGTATAAACACTCATTTATATTATACCACAAGGGCATATATTCGCACTAAGTTCGCGCCTCGCCTTCGGCTCGCGTTCCCTAAGTGCTCATATTATATCATATCATTATCATTGTTGAAAGGCGGCGCCATCTATGGACGATATCGACCGAAAAATCCTCCGCAAGCTTCAGGAAAACGCCCGCGCCACACTGTCCGATCTCAGCGGCGAGGCCGCGCTCTCGATTCCCGCCGTCAGCGAGCGGCTGAAAAAGCTCGAAGCCTCCGGCGTCATTCTGCGCTACGCCGCGATCCTCGACCCCGCCGCGCTGAACAAGCATTTGATGGCGCTGATGTTCCTGCGCTTCGACAATCCGAAGCACGGCGACCGCTTCGCAGGCTTTGTCCGGCAGGAACCGGAAATCAAGGAATGTTATTACATCACCGGGGACTTCGACTATTCGCTGAAAATCGTCACCGAAAACACGGGTACGCTGGAAAAACTCCTGACGCGCATCAAAAATGTCCCCGGCGTCGTCAAGACGCAGACCATCGTCATCCTGTCCACCATCACGGACAACCCTTCCATCCTGCCGGAATAAGGACCCGCCGAAAAAAGCCGTCGCAAACGCGACGGCTTTTTGTGTGCGGTTCGGGGATTACGCGCGCTCGATGTACGCGCCGGTGCGCGTGTCGACGCGGAGCTTGTCGCCCTCGTTGACGAAGAGCGGCACACGGACCTCATAGCCCGTCTCCACCTTCGCCATCTTCGTGGCGCCGGTGGCGGTATTGCCCTTGACGCTGGGCTCGCACTCGACAACCTCGAGCACAACGGCGTTCGGCAACGTAATACCGATTACGCGTCCCTTGAAGGACTGGACGACGACTTCCATTTCCTCTTTCAGGTAATTCAGCGCGTCGCCAAGCTGCTCCTTCGTCAACTCCGTCTGCTCGAAGGTCTCCGTATCCATGAACGTGTACTGCCCGTCGGACTCATAGAGGTACTGCATCTTGCGGCTCTCCAGATGCGCGGGCGGCATTTTTTCGTTCGGGTTGAAGGTGCGCTCAATGACGGCGCCCGTCTCCACGTTCTTGATCTTCGTGCGTACGAAAGCCGCGCCCTTGCCCGGCTTCACGTGCTGGAACTCGACGACCTGCCACGCGCCGCCGTCAATCTCGATGGTAAGTCCTGTCCTGAAATCTGTGCTTGAAATCATTTGTTTCTCTCCCTTTTGTAAATTATAAAATTTCCATCAGCTCTTTGCCGCTTTTCGTCAGCGGCACGCCGTCGGTTTCCGTTACCAGCACGGTATCCTCGATACGAAGGCCGCCTTTTCCCGGCAGATAAACGCCCGGCTCCACCGTGACGACCATCCCCGGCAAGAGATGCTCACAAGTGCTTGTCTTCGACAGGCGCGGCTCTTCATGGATCTCAAGGCCGAGGCTGTGCCCGAGCCCGTGCCCGAAAAATTCATCATAGCCAGCGTCCTTCAATCGTTCCCGCACGGCCGCGTCGATCCCCTTGCCCGACGCTCCCGGCTTCACCAGCGAGACGCCAAGCCTCTGCGCATCCAGCACCGTTTGGTAAAGCGCCCGCTGTTCCCCGCTGGCGCGCCCCACACATACGGTGCGTGTCATGTCCGAATGATACCCTTCGTACACCGCGCCGAAGTCCATTGTAACAAATTCTCCCGAAACAATCAACTTTTCTGTCGCAATCCCGTGGGGCAAACTTCCACGCGCGCCGGAAGCGACAATCGTCGTGAACGCAGGCCGCTCCGATCCGAGGGCGCGCATCGTCCCTTCCAGCCGCGCCGCCACCTCCCGCTCGGAAATTCCGGGACGGATAAATTTCACGATGTCGCTAAACGCCGCGTCGCCAATCCCGGCGGCTTTTTTCATCGCGGCAATTTCCTCCGCTTCCTTGACCTCGCGGAGCGCGTCAAGATGGACGGAAATTGCAAGAGCCGCCTTCTTTTCCAATTTCTCGCCGAACTTCACGAACGTATCGTAAAGCATCGCGTTCCCCTCGAAAGCGAGCTTCTTCCAGCCGTACGCTTTCACGCACTCCACCGCTTTCGCCAAGATCCCTTCCTTTTGCTCGACAATTTCAAACAGCGGCGCCTGTTCCTTCGCCTGTTCCGTATAGCGCGAATCGGTAATCAAAAGCGCGTCCGCCGGCGAAATGAGGAGCAGCGTATCGTCGCCGCGAAAGCCGCTGAAATAATGAAGATTCACTTCCTTGCTGACGACGACGGCGTCCGCCTGTTTTGCGCGCAAAAAATCGCGCAGCCGCGAAAGACGCGCCTCAATCATGCTTTTGCCTCCGCGAGGCGGCGGATCACGACCTCCAGCGCCGCCATATAGCTGTCCGCGCCGAAGCCCGCGATCTGCCCCATCACCACGGGCGAGATCACCGAATGATGGCGGAACTCTTCCCGCTGATGAATATTGGAAAGATGCACCTCGATGACGGGCGTGGCGATTGCCGCAATCGCATCCCGGATTGCCACACTGTAATGGGTGAACGCCGCCGCGTTCAAAATCACGAACGCGTAGCCCTTTTTCGGCGCGTCCTGCAAGGCGTCCACCAAGACCCCCTCATGGTTCGACTGCAAAAAATCCGCCGCGATTCCCGCTTCCTTCGCCCGCGCCGCAATCATGCCGTTGATGTCCGCGAGCGTCGTCCGCCCGTAAATCTCCGGCTCCCGCGTCCCCAAAAGATTCAGGTTCGGCCCGTGCAGGACCAAAATTTTGTCCATTGTCCGTTGCTCCTTCTTATTTGCGTACCTCAAAGCCCGTCTCGTCCTCGACGTTCTTGCGGAACTCAAAGGTCATGTGCTCTACCTTGCAAAGCCCGTTGCCTTTTTGCAGCCGCTCCTTGAATTCGCCGAAGAGGGTCTCGTCACCCTGCGCCTCCATCACCACCGAGCCGTCGGGCATATTTTTCACCCAGCCCGTGAAGCCAAGTTCCCGCGCGACGCCCTGCACGAATACGCGGAAGCCGACGCCCTGCACCCTTCCCATGCACCGTCCCGCGTGCCGAACCATTTTCATTGCTTATTCCTCCTTTGTATCTCGCCGCAAAATCGCGTACTTTTCGATTGGCCGCTCCATGCGGATGCGAACGCGCTGCTGCGGGTGCGGCGCCGCCGCGATGCGCACACCCGCCTCGTCGGTCATCTCCGAGAGCCACTGCCGCCAGCCCGCGCCCTTCGGCTGGAAAATCTCGAGCTCCTCGCCCACGCGGAAATGATTGCGCTGCTCCACCAGCGCGATTCCCGTCGATTCGTCGTAATCCAGCACCAAACCGACAAATTCCGAGGTCTGCGTATACGACGAGCTGCCGTAAATCTGCGCGTCGTTCGGCGGCCCGCCGTGAAAAAAACCGTCGGTATAGGCGCGGTGGGAAACCTTGTCCAGTTCCTCCATCCAGGCCGGATCGACGGAAAAATCTTTTGGCGCGTTAAAATAAGCGTCGATGGCCATGCGGTACGCCTTCGTCACACTGGCAACGTAATGGACGCTTTTCATGCGCCCCTCGATTTTCAGGCTGTCGACGCCGCTCTCGATGACCTCCGCCAGATACGGCATCAGGCAGAGATCCTTGGAATTGAAAATATAGGTGCCCCGCCCGTCCTCCTCGACGGGAAAATACTGCCCGGGGCGCGTTTCCTCCATCAGCGCGTACTTCCATCGGCACGCATGGGCGCAGTTGCCCCGGTTCGCGTCGCGCCCGGTGAAATAATTGCTCATCAGGCAGCGCCCGGAATAGGAAACGCACATCGCGCCGTGCACGAAGATTTCCAGTTCCACGCCGCAGCGCCGCCGAATCTCTTCTATATCCGCCAGCGGCACTTCCCGCGCCAACACCACACGCTCCGCGCCCAGCCGCGCCCAAGCCTCCGCCGCTGCGCAGTTCACAGTGTTCGCCTGTGTGCTGATATGCACGGGCAGTTCCGATGCCGTCTCCCTCGCGATGGAAAAGACGCCGAGGTCGGAAACGAGAATCGCATCCACGCCCGCCTGTTGCAGAAACCGAAGGTACTCCGGCAAATCCGCGAGCTCTTCATTGTGCGGATAGACGTTGACCGTCACGTAAATCTTTTTTCCGCGCGCATGGGCGAGCCGCGCCGCCTCCGCCAGTTCCTCCCGCGTAAAATTGCCGCCCTGCGCCCGCAGCCCGTACGCCTCGCCGCCCAGATAGACAGCATCCGCGCCGTAGCGGAGCGCCATTTCCAGTTTTTCCATATTCCCGGCGGGAGCCAAAAGCTCCGGCTTTTTTCGTTTCATTCCATCCTCCGCGACACGGCCATGCCGTCACCCTCCGGGAAAACCTCCGTCCGAAACCCCGGCGCCGAGCGAACCAGCCGCAAATATTCGCGAAGCCGAAGCACCATCGTCCGATAGGAGTGTTTCGGCCACGCCTCGCTGCCCTCGCCTTCCACCAGCCCGCGGAACAGCACGTTGTCCGCGGCGACCACCGCGCGCGGCGCGAGCAACGGCTGGACGCCACGCCAAAAATCGGGATAGCGGGACTTCGCCGCGTCAATGAACACGAAACCAAACCTTCCCGAAAGCGTCGGCAAAATTTCCTCCGCCGCGCCGACCAGCACCGCGGCCCGCGCTTCAAAGCCCGCACGGCAAAGAAAGGAGCGCGCCGTCTCCGCAAGAGAGAGGTCGCGCTCGATCGTCACGATTTCCGCGTCCGGCATCTCCCGAAGCGCCAATATGGCCGAATACCCGATCGCCGTCCCCAGTTCCAAAATCCGGCGCGGGGAAGCCTCGCGCACCGTCCGCAAAAACACGGGCCGGGCCGCCGCCGTCAAAATCGGTGTCTCATGCGCCCGCGCGTACGCTTCCATTTCACGCAGCAGCTCGTCCATCACCGCACACGATTTACGACTTCCAAATGCTCGTCGTAGCTCTTTGTATAATGGTTGTGCCCGGCGCGGTCGGCCACGAAGTACAGATAATCGGTATCCGCAGGGTTCAGTACCGCCTGGATGGACGCGATGCCCGGATTCGCAATCGGTCCCGGCGGCAGGCCGTAATGCTGGTAAGTGTTGTAAGGCGAATCGATTTCCGTATCGGCGTAAGTCACGTCCTCCTTCGGCGCGTCAAGCAGATACTGGATTGTCGTATCCGACTGGAGCGGCATATTGATTTCCAGCCGTTTGAAGAATACCTGCGCGATGATCGGGCGGTCCTCCTCGAAACGCGCTTCCTTTTCCACCAGCGACGCCAACGTGATCAATTCGTAAACCGTAAGATCAAGCTTTTCGGCTTTCCCGCGCATTTCGTCCGTCAGCTTGTCGTCAAAATTGCGCGCCATCATTTGCAAAATCGCCTCGGCAGATGTCCCCGGCTCCACTTCGTAAGTATCGGGGAACAGGAAGCCTTCGGCGCAGTATATCGCCTGACGCTGCGCCTTCATGTAGCGGTACGGGCCGAAATGTTTCGCCTTGTCCGTGAACTCCTTTGCGGAAACAACGCCCTCCCGCTCCAGCCGCGCTGCGATTTCCCGAACAGTGAATCCCTCGGGAATCGTGAATCGGAGCATGGAAACCTCGCCGCCAATCAAAACGTCGATGGCATCGCGGATCGGCATATTGACATACATTTGATAGGTTCCGGCTTTGAATTTCCCTTCCTCGCCGCCCAGCTTCGCGATCAGCCAAAATTTTTGGCGGCTGCCGATGACGCCACGCTCCTCCAGCATTTCTCCGATGCTTGCGGCCGTCATGCCCGGCTGCACCGTGATATAAACGTCCAACCGCTCCCCGTTGGGAATCGAGCTGCCTTTGTCTCCCAAAAACACATAGCAGAAAAAGCCCGACAGCGCCATGAGACCCGCGAGCAGAACGAACAGGAACTTCCGCGCGACGGACATATCGGGCAGATCCAGACGCTGCAATTCGTCGCCGCACTTTTCCAACAGGTCGGCCAACCAATCCAACATTTCCGTCATCTCCTTTTCGGCGGCATCTTATATCTCGGCGGCGCGTATCGCATCGGAAGCCTGTTCCGGCGTCATCAGGATTTCTCTCGGCTTGCTGCCGGCATTCGGCCCGACGATGCCCAGCTCCTCCATCGTGTCGATCAGTCGCCCCGCCCGGGTATAACCGATGCGGAACCTGCGCTGAATCCCCGACGTGGAGGCCTGTCCCGTGCTCAGCACCAAGTCGACGGCCTTTTCCAAAAGCTCGTCCTGTTGGGATGCCATGGCTTTTCCTTTGCCTTTTTCCTTGCTCTCCGCGTCCTCCGCAGCCGCTTCCGTGAAGCGCATGATCTCCTCGTCCGGCTCCGGCGCGTCGCCCTGCGCCCGCACAAATTCCAATAGCCGCTCGATTTCCTCGTCGCTGACGAAAGCGCCCTGCACACGGATAGGCTTTGCCGCGCCAATCGGATAAAAAAGCATATCGCCCTTGCCGAGGAGCTTTTCCGCGCCGCCGGTGTCGAGAATCGTCCGGGAGTCGATTTGCGACGATACGGCGAAGGAAATGCGGGACGGGATATTCGTTTTGATGGTCCCGGTGATGACGTCCACCGACGGGCGCTGCGTCGCCAGCACGAGATGGATGCCCGCGGCGCGCGCTTTCTGCGCGAGGCGGAAAATCGCCTCCTCCACGTCCTTCGGCGCAACCATCATCAGATCCGCCAGTTCGTCGATAATGATGACAATGGCCGGCATCTTTTCCTCCGGCATGGTGGCATTGTAATCCGCCATTTTGCGGACACCGAGCTCCGCGAATTTCGCGTAGCGTTTTTCCATTTCCTGCACGGCCCAGTTCAGCACGGACGCCGCTTTCTTCGAATCCGTGACCACCGGCACCATCAAATGCGGGATGCCGTTATAATTGGAAAGCTCGACCATCTTCGGGTCGATCATGATGAATTTGACTTCGTCGGGCCGCGCCTTGAACAGGATGCTGGTAATCAGCGTATTGACGCAGACCGATTTGCCGGAGCCCGTCGCGCCCGCGATCAAAAGATGCGGCATAGCGCCGAGGTCGGCGAAAATCGCCTGTCCCCCGATGTCGATGCCGAGACCGACGGTCAACGGGGACTGTGCTTTCATAAACGCCGCGTCTTCCAAAACGTCGCGGAGCGTTACGCCTTCCAGTTTCTTGTTCGGCACTTCGACGCCGATAGCCGATTTGCCCGGCACCGGCTCAATGCGCACGGAAAACGCCGCCAACGCCAACGCGAGATCGTCGGCGAGATTCTCGATTTTCGAGACTTTTACGCCCGGCGCGGGCTTCAGCTCATAACGCGTCACCGCGGGACCGTGGCAAGCGTTGATGATGTCCGCCTTCACGCGAAAATCTTCGAGCGTCTGCGCGAGAACGCGCGCGTTTTCCCCAATCTCCCGCTCCAGTTCGTCGTCCCGCTCCGCCTGATGCTTCTCCAGAATCTCGGACACCTTCGGGAGGCAATATTCCTTTGCTGCCTCGCCCTCCGCCCTTTCCGGGATATCCTCATGTCCCAGCGCGCGGTTCATGGCCCGTGCCAACGCGTCCTGCGCGTCTTCCGCCGGAAGCGCGGCCTCCGTTTCCGGCTTTGCGTCTCGACTGTATTCGATGGAAAAGGATGCCGGTTTTGCTGCCTCCGGCTCTTCTTCCGGCGCAACAACAGGCGCCGAGACTTCCGGCGTCGTTTCCGTCTCTGTCGGCTGTACGGCCTGCGCCGCCCGCTCGACGGGAATTTCCTCCGCCGCCATGGAAACCACCGCTTCCCGTTCATCCCCCATCCCCGGATCCCGAATGCCCCAAGCCGCCAATGCCGTGTTGTCATGGCCCACAGTCGTCAAAACCTCCGCCGTTGGCGAAATATTGCCCCCGAAAGCCGCCGGTGCATGTGTCTCTTCGACCATTGGCCGATCCTCTGCGATTGCGACAGAAGAACTTGCTTCCGCCCGTGCCGCCGTTCGGCTGCGCGCCTCCGCACGTCGCCGGAGCCGCGCCATAAATCCGTCTTTTGCCACGGGCGTACCCGCTTTCGGACGCACGACGGCCATCGTCGCTTCTGGTTCCTTCGCTTCCTCGACAGGCTTCGGGTTTTCCCGCACCGGCATCGCCGCCGCTTCCGCCGCAAAACGCTCGTCCTGCGTCTGGTCATAGATGCCGCGCCGTGCTTCCGCCGTTTTCGGCGGCGCGAATACGGGCGCCGCCTCTCTCCGTTCCTCTTCCTCGGCTTCCGCCGCGAGGCGAGCCTCCTCTTCCGTGCGCTTCCGTTCCCTGCGTTCCTCGATGCGCTCGCGGGCCGACTCCAAGGCCGATCGTGCCGCCGACGCGCCCGCCTTCGCCTTGTCCCGTGTCCGCAGGATTCCGTTGGACAGCGACCATTTCGTCGTCCAGAGGAATGTTCCCAATAGCCCCGCAAGTGTCACCACCAGCCCGCCGCTGACGCCGACGAATTTGCGGAGCAAGAACAAAAGCCCGCCGCCGAGAAGGCCGCCCCCCGTCGGCAGACTGTCCGGCAAAATTTCCGCCCCCGGCTCCACCGAAAAATGATGATAAAGAGCCAACGCAAAGGCCAAAAAACCGAAAATACCCAAAAAGCCCGACGAAATCGGCGATTGATGCTTCACGATCTGCGTACCGCCCGCCCATAGCAGCAAGGCGACGAACATCCAGCTCCCGGCACCGAAGAAATATCGGAAAAACCGCGAAAGCCAAAGCCCGACAAACCCGGCGTTGAAACCCAAAAGACCGCAGACCGAAAGGACCGCCACCGCCGCAAGGACAATGCCGATCAATTCGTGTCTGCGACGCAGGCTCGCCTCATCGATTTTCGACTGCAACGATTTTTTTCCGCGCTTTCGCTGTTTCTTCAAAATCAGTTCACCTTTCCAACGATTCGGGCCTTAGGGAAACGACGAATAAGTCAATTCGAGACCACGCCGAGGGATTGTTTCGTCAGGCAAGGAAGATGCCGTGAAGGCGTAGCATCGCTACGTCGAACGACATCTGACGCAGCATGACGGAAAAAGACCCGGCGTAGGCCGAAGGGACTTGTTCGGCGTTTCCTTATTTCGCGGAAATCCGCTCCGCGCAGCGGTTCGCCTCGAAGAGCACACGCTCCTCGTCCAGCGTCAGCAACTTCTTCTTCTCCATCAAAAGCTTGCCGTTGACCATGACCGTGTCGACGTCGGCGCTGTTCGCCGCGTAAACGAGCAGCGAAACGAGGTCGAACTTCGGCATCCAGGCCGCGCCGCTCATATCGAACAGCACGATATCGGCAAGGCAGCCTTCCTCGATTTTTCCAAGCTTTTGAATGCCTACGGCCTTTGCGCCGTACTCCGTGCCCATGCGCACCGCTTCCAACGCGGGCACCGCCAACGGGTCAAGGGTATCGACCTTGTGCAGCAACGCCGCGAGGCGAATTTCCTCCAGCATATCGAGATTGTTGTTGCTCGACGCGCCGTCGGTGCCGAGGCCGACGCAGACGCCCGCCTTCAAAAGCTTCGGCACCGGCGCGATGCCGCTGGCCAGCTTCATATTGCTGCCCGGGTTGTGCGCGGCTCGGGTATCGTATTTCTTCATCAAAGCGATGTCTTCATCCGTCAGATGGACACAATGCGCGCCGAGGACGCCGCAATCGAGGATGCCCGTCTCCTCCATCAGCGCGATCGGCGTCTTGCCGTAATCCTTCAGGCAATTCTTGACCTCGCCCTTCGTCTCGGCGAGATGGATATGCACCTCCGCCTTGCGCTCCTTCGCGGCCTCCGCCACCCGGCGCAGAAAATCCGGCGGGCAGGTGTACGGCGCGTGGGGGCCGAACATCACCGTGACACGCCCGTCGCCCGCGCCGTGGTAATCGGCGAACAGCGTCTTGTTTTCCTCGAAGGCCGCCTCGCCGTTCGGCGCGGAGCCGATAATGCCCCGGGAAAGCACGGCGCGGAGCCCGGAATCAATGGCAACCTCGGCCACCTTTTCCATATCGCCGTACATATCGGCAAAGGTCGTGGTGCCGGTGCGGATCATTTCCACCGCCGCCAGCATCGCGCCCCAATAAATGTCGTCCTTCTTCATCTTCGCCTCGATGGGCCAAATCTTGTTTTGCAGCCAATCCATCAGGTTCATGTCGTCGGCGTAGCTGCGGAGCAACGTCATCGACGCGTGGGTATGGGCATTGACAAAACCCGGCACGGCAAATTTGCCCTTGCCGTCAATCACCGTATCGGCGGACGCATCCGCCATATTGGCGACCTTCGCGATTTTCGCGCCGTCAACGAAAATATCCGTTTCCTTCACGCTGCCGTCCGCGAGCAGCACGGACGCGCCTTTGATGATCGTTTTCATGGCTTTCTCCTTACTCCAATCCAATATATGCTTTCTGCTCCGGCGTCAACTCGTCGATCTCGATGCCCATCGCCGCCAGCTTGATGCGCGCGATCTTGTCGTTGATCTCGTTCGGCATCAGATAGACCTTGTTTTCCATCTCCTTGTGATGGTTCAAGAGATGGAGCGCCGAGAAGAACTGCACCGCAAACGAGAGATCCATGACCTCCGCCGGGTGGCCGTCGCCCGCCGCGAGATTGACGAGGCGCCCTTCCGCCAAGAGATAAATCTTGCGCCCGTCTTTTTGCACATACTCCTCGATATTCGGCTTGACCGTCCGATGGGAGACAGACGCCGTCTCCAGCTCAGGGATATTGATTTCCACGTCGAAATGACCGGCATTCGCCAACAGCGCGCCGTTCTTCATGACCTCGTAATGGCGGCCGCGCACCACGTCCTTGTCGCCGGTCAGCGTCAGGAACAC
This sequence comes from Schwartzia sp. (in: firmicutes), assembly GCA_017480545.1. GTDB lineage: Bacteria > Bacillota > Negativicutes > Selenomonadales > Selenomonadaceae > RUG12372. Next base: position 17,982 of record JAFVAI010000073.1, read on the forward strand.
GTCGCCGATTTTCGCGGCCTCGTCCATCGGCATCACGCGGAAGCCGTCGAACACCGCCTCAATCGCCTTGATGGGATCCACCTCGGTGACGATGACGTTCGCGCCCATGCCTTTCGCGCGCATGGCGCCGCCCTTGCCGCACCAACCGTAGCCCGCGATGACCACGTTCTTGCCCGCGACGATCAGGTTCGTCGCCCGCATGATGCCTTCCCATGTAGATTGGCCCGTGCCGTAACGGTTGTCGAAAAGATATTTGCAATAGGCATCGTTCGCCGCGATCATCGGGAAATCCAGCTTTCCCTTCGCCTCCAGCGAGTGCAGACGGAGAACGCCCGTGGTCGTCTCTTCCGAACCGCCGAGCAAACCGTCGAGAAGCTCGCGGTGCTTCGTATGGAGCATCGCCACGAGATCGCCGCCGTCATCGACGATGATATTCGGCTTCGTCTCGACGAGCGCCTTTTCCAGAAATGCGTCATATTCCTCCGCCGTGCAGGCGTGGGTCGCGAACACGTTGACACCATCCTCCACCAGTGCCGCCGCCACATCGTCCTGCGTCGAAAGCGGATTGCTGCCCGTCACCGTGACCTCCGCCCCGGCGGCTTTCAGCACCTCCGCGAGATACGCGGTCTTCGCCTCCAAATGGATCGTCAGCACCATGCGGCAGCCCTTGAAAGGCTTCGTCGCCGAATATTCCTCTTCAATCTGGTTCAGCACCGGCATGAAATTCTTGACCCACGCAATCTTGTCATGCCCCGAAGGCGCAAGCGCCATATCACGAACGATAGATTTCATATTGCTTCCTCCTGTTCTCCGCCGCGGCCTCGTTTCCGGAATACCGCCGCACACTCTTCACTCATATTTTATCATTATATAAAAAAAAGCGTGATTCAGCAAGCCAAATTCACGCGATGTCGTCTTGCGCCGCGCAAAATAATCCCGCCGCACGCTTTGCGCCCACGCCGTGCCAAAACACGCCAACAAAAAACCGGGGCGGATTTCTCGCCCCGGTTTCTTGAAAGAACCGCCAAACAGGTCCGCCCGCGACTAATTCGTCGTTTCCTTGCGCCGTTGAAAATATTGATGTAAGAATTTCTTACCCGAAAAATTTTTAGTGACTCGGCAAAGCGGCATCATAAGGCCAAAAACCGTTTGGAAACGAGAGGTTGTGCTCCGAAAGGTTCGCCCCCTGTCCTTCAGCCTGCGATGAATTTTTCCCACACAAAAATGCCGATGACGCCTGGGATGCCGAAGATTCCGGCAAACAACGCCTTCAGCACGGTAATTTCGATGCCCGCGCCGAACAGGTCGACGAGGAACAGCAGGATGGCGCCGCATACGCTGTTCGAGACGAATTTCATCAGGAGTTCCACCGGCCATTTCAACAGCTTAATCAGAAGGACTATCGCCAAAAGGCCGACGGCGAAGGATATAACGATACTCGATTCCGCCAAGGATTTCGCTCCCCTTTCATAGTTCCACGCGGTTTTCCATGGCTTTCGCCAGCGTGACCTCGTCCGCGTATTCGAGGTCGCCGCCCACAGGCAGGCCGTGGGCAATGCGCGTGACCCGGAGGCCCATCGGCTTTAACAGCCGCGCGATATACATGGCTGTAGCTTCGCCCTCGACATTCGGGTTTGTCGCCATGATGACTTCCCGGACGATCCCGTCCGAAAGGCGCGCCAAAAGTTCCTTCACGCGAAGGTTTTCCGGGCCGACGCCTTCCAGCGGCGAAAGCGCACCGTGCAGCACATGGTAAACGCCGTGATAATCGTGCATCCGCTCCACCGCCGCGACATCCTGCGGCTGTTCAACGACGCAGACCGTCGCGTGGTCGCGTTTTGCCGAGGCGCAAATCGCGCATGGGTCGCGGTCGCTGAGATTGCAGCAGGTGCCGCAAAAGCCGATTTTCTCCTTCGCTTCGATAATCGCGCCCGCCAGCGCTTTCGCTTTCGCCGCATCCATGTCGATCACATGATAGGCGAGACGCACGGCGGTTTTCGCGCCGATGCCGGGCAACGCGCGAAAGTGCTCGATAAGTTTCGCCAGAGGCTCAATGTACTGCATTCAGATCATTCCCGGCGGCAGGCCGAGCCCGCTGGTCAGCTTCGCCATTTCGCGCTGCATCATTTCGTCGACCTTTTTGCCGCACTCGTTGACTGCCGAGACGATCAGGTCCTGAAGCATCTCCACGTCTTCCGGATCCACGGCCGTCTTGTCGATGGCCAACGACTCCACGATTTTTTCGCCGTTCATCACGACTTTGACGACACCGCCGCCCACGGAGACTTCCACCGTGCGCTTTTTCAGTTCTTCCTGCATTTTCTGCATCTGCGCCTGCACTTTTTGCACTTTTTTCATCATGCCGGCCATATTTCCGCCCATTCCGCCAAACATCAAACGTCCTCCCTCCGCCGCGCCCACGCACGGCTGCCGAATTTTTTTGCAAAAACCTACTATAGAATAACAAAGACCGCCTCCGCCGTCAATCCGCCGCCAAAAAATTACAATGCTTCCAACGGAATCTATGGTTCCTCCGGCGGGATATAGGCCTCGTCCGTCAAAGCGGCGAAGTCCTCGTCTGTGATCGGCGGCCCTTCGTCTTCCGGCGCCTGCGCCTGCGGGTTCCGTCCGCCCCTTTTGTTGCCCACGTCCTCCGCCACGGGCAGGATTTTGGCGTCGGCGCCGAAGATTTCCACGACTTGAGCCACTGCGTCACGGTCCTCGGGCGGGAGAGACGCGACCAGCTCTTTGGCCGTTTTTTTCCGCTCGGGCGCTTTTTTCTCCTCGCGCGGCTTTTTCAGCGACGCGACGGGCGCACCGGAATCCATGAACAGGCGCAGGGGCCGCCCCGCGAGCCGTTCAAGCGCAGACTCCAAAACATCGCGGTAATCTTCCCGATCCAGCCGCTTCGCGAGGAACGCGCTGGTGAACCGTACGCAGAAAAATTGGTCCGTCATGCCGCCGAACATCCCATTGCCCACGCAAGCGCGAATCACTTTTTTCTCCGGATCCGCCCCCAACTCGGAGAGCAGCGACTGCCATAGCGCTTCCCCCTCCGGCGTCGTCTCAAAGCGGCCCGGCGGTACGGCATTCGGCAAGGCAGCGCGGCTGCCCGCCGCCCCCATCCGCGCCGGAACGGTCGGCCTCGCGGGCGTTTGTTTTGCCTTCGTGGCTATTGCGCCCGACGCTGACGCCGCACCCGACGCGATTTTTTTCTCCAACGCCTCCAACCGTGCGGACAATGTCCTGATTTTTGCTTCCGCCTCCCCCGAAGCAGTCTGTGCCTTTGGCTCCGCCGCAGGGTTCGGCGCATCGCCGGCTCTTCGGCAAAGAGTCAACAAAGCCGTTTCCACCGCGATACGCGGCTCCGTGGTCCAACGGAGTTCGGTGAGCGCGTCATGCAGCCCGCGAAGCATGGGCAGGAAAGCCTCCGGCGGGAAAAGCGCCGCTGTTTCCGTCAGCACGGCTTCGTCCGTTTCGTAAAGCGCCGCGCCCTCCGGTTTGCCCGCTGCCTGATAGACCATCGCCGCCCGAAGCTCCGCCACCAGTTCCGTCACCAACTGCTTCGCGTCCTTGCCCTCGGCCAACACCTCGCCGACCGCTGCCAGCGCGTCTTTCGCATCTTTCGCCGCGAGCGCACGCAAAATCCGCAACACACTTTCACGGCCGACGATCCCCATGATTTCCCGCACCAAGGTTTCCGTCACGCGCTCCGGCCCCGCCAAGGATGCGCACTGATCCAATGTCGAAAGCGCGTCCCGAAGCCCGCCGTCGGCTTCCCGGGCCACCAGCGCCAGAGCCGCGTCCTCGGCTTCGATGCCGGAGGCCTGCACGATTTCCCGAAGCCGTGCTTCAATGGCTTTCGCCGAAATTCGCTTGAAGTCGTACCTCTGGCACCGGGACTGGATCGTTGCGGGCACTTTGGAAAGTTCCGTGGTCGCGAGGATAAACACCACTTGCGGCGGCGGCTCTTCCAGCGTTTTCAAAAGCGCGTTGAATGCCTCGCTGGTCAGCATGTGGACTTCGTCGATAATATAGACTTTGTACCTTCCCATCGTCGGAGCGAATTTCACCGTTTCCCGCAGTTCGCGGATTTCGTCGATGCCTCGATTGGAAGCCGCGTCGATTTCCATCACGTCCATCGAGGAACCGTCGCCGACACGCCGGCAGCTTTCGCACACGCCGCACGGTTCTGCCGTCGGCCCTTGCTCGCAGTTCAGCGCTTTCGCAAGGATTTTCGCCGTGTTGGTCTTGCCCGTGCCGCGCGGCCCCGAAAACAAATATGCGTGGCCGACACGCCCGGAGGCGATGGCCTGAGATAGTGTCCGACTCACATGTTCCTGCCCGACCAGTTCGGAAAAGCTCCTCGGGCGCCATTTCCGATAAAGCGCCACATACGCCATTCGTTTTTCCTTCCTTCCCTTATGGAAACGCCGAACAAGTCCCTCGGCAGGGCCACGACTTGACTTATTCGTCGTATCCTTATGCAAAAAGAAAAGCCGCCGCGCGAAGTCGTTCGCCCCGGCGGTTTGCCCTCATTGTTTTATCGTTTCGGACGGAAAGGCGGAACCATTCCGCCGTCGTCCGTGCGCAGGATCAGAGGCGGGATTTCCGCCCGTCGGTTCTGCACAAATTCCGGAAGCGTGATATCGAGCCCCATCGCTCTCGGCGCTTCCCGCGACGGCTGCTGCGGTGTGTCTTGCGGCGGCGCGGCCTGTGCCGGTTGCGGTTGCGGCATCGTCTGTACCTGCGTTGGCGGCGGTGCCATCGGCCTTCTCGCCATCTGCGCACGTCTCGCCATCCCCGGCTGGTCCGTACGCAAGCGTGGGGTGCGATAGACATCCGCGCTGTCGACGAAGTCCGTCGCCACCAACGTCGCGCGAACCGTACTGCCCAGCGCCGGCTCCACAACGGTTCCGAATACGATGTTGACATCGGGATGGGTATGCCCGGCCACATATTCCATCGCTTCGCTGACCTCGAACAGCGGCAGCCGCTCGTCTCCGCTGATGTTCATGATAAGGCCCCGGGCCCCTTTCAGATCGCGCTCCACCAACGGGCTTTCGATGGCGTGCTGCACCGCTTCCACGACGCTTCCTTTCTGGCTTTCGCCGATGCCCAGAAGCGCGTCGCTGGAATTGCTCTGCCGGAAAATCGAGACCACGTCCGCGAAATCCACGTTCACGACGCCCGTGGTCAAAATAACTTCCGAAATGCAGAGAATCGCCTGCCGAAGAATGCCGTCCGCCACCTTGAAGGACTGCACCAGCGTCATGCGTTTGTTTTCCGGCAATTTCATCAGATTGTCGTTGTGGACGACGAGAAGCGCGTCCATCTGTTCCCTGAGCGCTTCGACGCCGTCTTCGGCGATCCGCAGTTTTCGCTTGCCCTCAAAAGAAAAGGGCACTGTCACCACACCGATGGAAAGCATGCCGAGCTTTCTGGCGAGCTTCGCGATGACCGGAGCCGCGCCCGTGCCGACGCCGCCCCCCATGCCCGCCGTAATGAACACCAGATCGGCATCCCGGAGCGCCATCTCCAACCGCGCCGCGTCGCTTTCCGCCGCCTTCATGCCGAGCTCCGGCACACTGCCCGTGCCGCGCCCCCTCGTCAGCCGCTCGCCGATTTGCAAGATTTCAATGCCCGCTTCCTTCAATGTCGAAAGCTGGCCCGCATCCGTATTCACGGCAATCAGTTCAATGCCTGGGATCCTGTCTTCCGCCAGCCGGAGCAGCACACTGTTGCCGCCGCCGCCCACGCCGACGACCTTGATTCGGATAATGGCTTTCGTGATGCCTGCCGCCAAAGTCTCCACAGGGTAAAACGCCTCCCTCACGGAACTTTCAACCTGTACCAATACTTATTATTATTCGCCGCCCGTTTTCGATTTCCTGCAAGGCGCTATCGTCTTTTTTTCCACGCCGCCAACGCATAGCCCCCGGCCTGCGCAGCCAGCATTCCCGCCCCCATCAGGACACAGCCCAACATTTCACGCGGCGAAAGCGCCTCACCCAGCACGATCCAGCCCGCCAGCGTCCCGAATACCGATTCGAGGCTCATAATGACTGCCGCAGGCGCGGGATCAGCCTCCCGTTGCCCGACGATTTGGAGCGTAAACGCGACGCCCGTCGACAGGACGCCCGCGTAAAAAATCGGAAACCATGCCGCCGTCACCGCCGAAAGCTCCGCCGTCTCACACATGGCCGCCGTTGCCGTGTTCAGCAAAAACACCACGGCCACCTGCGCCAGCGACATAGCGATGGTCTCCGCCCGGGCCGCGAATCGGTCGATGAACAGGATATGCGCCGTCCAGAAAAACGCGCCGCAAAGTTCCAACGCATCGCCAAAGCCGAGAGAAAGACCGTCCGTCACACAAAGAAAATAAAGCCCCGCCAACGCCAGCACCGCGCCCGCCCAGTGCTCGGCGCGAATCGACTGGCGCAAGAACACACCGGCCAGCGGCACAAAAATCAGGTACAGGCAGGTCAGAAACGAAGCCTTGCCCACCGTCGTGTACAGCATCCCGTACTGCTGGAGCGCGGACGCGGCAAACATCAATACGCCTGCCGCCGCGCCCACGCGAAAGCTTTCCGCCGTGCGCGGCATCGTTTTCTGCCCGCCCGCCAGAAGCCAGAGAATGCCGAGAGCCAGGACACCGAGAAAAAAACGCGCCGATCCGTATGTGAACGGCCCGATATTTTCCATGCCGACGGACTGGGCGACGAACGTGGTACCCCAAATGAACGCCGCGACCAAAAGGCAGCCGTTTCCCCGCCAGCGCAAAAGCAAAACCTCCCGGAAAGAAAAAGAAAAGCCGACGGGAAACTCCGTCAGCTTTTCGTTAATTTTCAATGGTGGAGACGAGGGGGATCGAACCCCTGACCTCCTGCATGCCATGCAGGCGCTCTCCCAGCTGAGCTACGCCCCCGTTCAACGTACTTTGCTATTATACTCGAAACCATTTCATTTGGCAAGACTTCCGAAAAGAAAATTTTTCTTTATTTCACAGCCGCGCCGTAATGCTTTTCATAATACTCGGCGTACTCGCCGCTGGTCACGTGCTCCCACCACGCGCGATTGGCAAGATACCAGTCAATCGTGCGTCGGATGCCGTCCTCGAATTTCGTCTTCGGCTCCCAGCCCAGTTCTGTTTTCAACTTCGTCGGGTCGATGGCGTAGCGCAGGTCGTGGCCCTTCCTGTCCTCCACATGGCGAATCAAGCTTTCCGGCTTGCCCAACGCGCGCAAGATAATTTTCACCACGTCGAGGTTCCGCTTTTCGTTGTGCCCGCCGACATTGTAAAGGCTGCCGTCTTTTCCCTTGCGAAGAATCAAATCAATGGCCGCGCAATGGTCCTCCACATAGAGCCAGTCCCGCACGTTCTCCCCCGCGCCGTAAACCGGCAGCGGTTTATCCGAGAGCGCGTTCAGGATCATCAGCGGAATCAATTTTTCGGGAAAATGGTACGGGCCGTAATTGTTCGAGCAACGCGATATGCTGACCGGAAGCCCGTAGGTACGGTGATAAGCCTGCACGAGAAGGTCCGCGGAGGCCTTCGACGCCGAGTAGGGGCTGGACGTATGGAGTGGTGTTGTTTCCGTGAAAAAAAGATTGGGCCGATCCAACGGCAAATCGCCGTAAACCTCGTCGGTAGACACCTGATGAAAACGGCGGACGCCGTGCTTCCGGCAGGCATCCATCAGGATTTGGACGCCAATGACGTTCGTATGCAGAAACAGCCCCGGCGTTTCAATCGAGCGGTCGACGTGGCTTTCCGCCGCGAAATTGACAATGATGTCCGGTTTTTCCTCGATGAAAAGCCGCTCCACTGCCGCCTCGTCGGTGATGTCCCCTTTCACGAAACGGAACTTCGGCGACTGCATCGCGGCCTCCAACGTTTCGAGGTTTCCCGCGTAAGTGAGCGCGTCATAGCAAATGATTTTGTCCTCGGGATGCTGCGCCAACTCGTAATAAACAAAATTCGAGCCGATGAATCCCGCGCCTCCGGTCACAACGATATTCATGCCTTTTCTCCTTCATAAACAAAATCCAGCCCCGCCGCCACACGCTCGGCCAATGTCGGCGCGTTCCTGTCCTTGTCCGAGAGAATCGTGGGCTGTATCGGCCACTCGATTCCGATGGCCAGGTCGTCCCAACGGACGCCGCCGTCATGCTCGGGCGAATAATAATTGTCGGCTTTGTACTGGACCTCCACGTCCTCGGTCAGCGTGAGAAAACCGTGAGCGAAGCCCCGCGGAATAAAAAGCTGCTTCCTGTTCTCCGCCGAAAGCCTGACGCCGACCCATTGCCTATACTGCGGCGAGCCCTTGCGGATATCCACCGCCACGTCGAAAATCTCGCCCCGGGTCACCCGCAGGATTTTCGCCTGCGCCATCGGGTTCCGTTGGTAATGGAGCCCGCGCAGCGTCCCCTTTTCCGCCGAAAAGGAATGGTTGTCCTGCACGAAAACCGAGCCGATGCCCGCCGCCTTCAGTTCGCGGTCGGACCAACTCTCCAAGAACCATCCGCGCGCGTCTCCGAATACCTTCGGCACAATCTCGAAAACGCCCTTCAATTTCGTTTCCCGAATTTCCAGCATACCAAAATCACCTCATATACAAAATGAAAGCAGTGTGCGAAAATATTGCAGAACTTCTCTTCACTCTTGAATCACTCGCATCAAATATTTTCCGTACTCGTTTTTCATCAGCGGCTTCGCCAGCCGCTCCACTGCCGCCGCGTCGATATAGCCCATGCGGTAGGCGATTTCCTCGACACAGGAGATTTTGAGCCCTTGCCGCGCTTGGATCGTCTGCACGAAAGACGCCGCCGCCAGCAACGTCTCGTGAGTCCCCGTGTCGAGCCACGCGAAGCCGCGCCGCATTTTTTCCACGCGGAGCTTGCCCCGCGAGAGATATTCGCGGTTCACATCGGTGATTTCCAGCTCGCCGCGCGCCGACGGCCTGACCCCTTTCGCGACCCCCACGATGTCCGCGTCGTAAAAATACAGCCCCGTCACCGCGAAATTCGACCGCGGCTTTTTCGGCTTTTCCTCCAAACTGACCGCCGCCCCGTCCGCATCGAACTCCACCACGCCGTACCTCTCCGGGTCGCTGACATAGTAGGCGAAAACTGTCGCGCCGTCCTCCCGCGCCGCCGCGCGCTGCAAGGAAACGGTAAGGTCGGAGCCGTAAAAAATGTTGTCGCCGAGAATCAGCGCGCAACCCTCCCCGGCCAGAAAGTCCTCGCCGATCAGGAAAGCCTGCGCCAATCCGTCGGGGCTCGGCTGCTCCGCGTAGGAAACCGAAATGCCCCATTGGCTGCCGTCGCCCAAGAGCGTCCGAAAGCTCCCGCTGTCCTGCGGTGTCGTGATGACCAGAATATCCCGGATGCCCGCGAGCATCAGTGTCGACAGCGGATAATACACCATCGGCTTGTCGTACACCGGCATCAACTGCTTCGAAACGGCGCGGGTCAAAGGATACAGCCGTGTGCCGGAGCCGCCCGCGAGAATAATGCCTTTTCGCACCAACGCATTCCCCTCCAAAATCATCTATAAATCCGATTATACCATAAAAAAACGCCGCCGAAACCCTTCTTTGGGAATCGGCAGCTTTTTTCCATTATTTAATGATGGTCACAAGCTTGTCCTCCGAAGACAGTACGCGCGGTGATGTCGCAAGGGCGCGTTTGTAGCCAAAAGCTCCGATGCAGAGCGGTGTATATCCGATGGGAATGTGGAGCTGGGAGAGCAGCTGCTGTCCTTCTTCGGTCTGGAAAGTCGCCTCCGCCGTGGAAAGCCAGCACGAGGCAATCCCTTCTTTTTCCGCGACGAGCATCATGCTGCCAAAGACCATGTGCGCCGCGTCCTCCACGAGCTTTTCCCCCGTGCGCCCGGAAACCATCACCAATACAGGCACATCGGAGACAAGATGCATAGAAACCCGCGCCGTCTCACCGCCCTTTTCCTTTACGAACCGCGTGTACAGTTCATGGAAGCGGCCGATCAGGCCCCGGTTCTGCACAACCGTGAAATGCCATTCCTGATTGTTCGGCGCGTTGGAAAGAAATTTCCCCTCCTCCAAAATTTCGATCATCGCCTCATCGCGGACGAGGCGTCCGTCGAACTGCATCGTGCTCCTGCGCATCAGGACATTCCGCAGGATGTTGTTCATGCCGACCACTCCTTATATTACTCTCTGTCAAGATTTTTAAATCTTTGCAGAGAGTGCATGATCATCATTTGCACCATAGGTGCAAATGTAGCCTGCGCAGCAGGCGCATCTCAGTTCAAAATTTTCATTTAAGGAAACCTCTAAAAACTCCCTCCGTCAGCCCTACGGGCTGACACCTCCCTCAAAGAGGGAGGCTAAAAAACACGTCAATACAAGC
>JAFVAI010000074.1 GCA_017480545.1 Schwartzia sp. (in: firmicutes)
CCCGGCGCGGCGGCGGCTCTTAAAGGGGGCGGCGGCGATTCCGGGCCTCGCGTTGGCGGGGGGTATTTACGGCGGATCGGCGGGACGGACGCGGGTTGCCGTGAATACGATAGACGTTCCGATCTCCGGATTGGGTTCCGGGCTGGACGGATTCCGGATCGCGCAGCTCAGTGATATTCATCTCGGCCTGTTTTTCTCCCTTGCGGAATGGCGGGCGCTGTTGGAGAAATCGGCGGCGACGGGCGCGGACGCGCTGGCGGTCACCGGCGACCTCTTCGACGATGACGATATGAACGCGGAAGCGGCGGCAATCCTCGACGAGTTCACGCCGAGGTTCCCGAAGGGCATTTGGTTTTGTTACGGCAACCATGAGCATTTCCGCAATATCCGCGCGATTCGTGAGGCGCTTTCCAGGACGCGGGTGCGTGTTTTGCGCGATGATGCCGCCTTGGTCGCCGAGGGCGAAAGGCCGCTCTGGTTCGCGGGCGTTGATTATCCGATGTCGCGCTCGGTGTTTGCGGTGGACGGCGCGAAGTCGTTGGAGGCGGCGATGAAGCCGGTGCCGGAAAACGCCGTGAAGGTGTTGCTGGCCCATCACCCGGATTTCTTTGACGGCGCGGCACAATACGGCGTGGATCTGGCGCTTTCGGGCCACACCCACGGCGGGCAATTCGGCGCCTTCGGTGTGCCGCTGGTGCCGCCCGTGTTCAAATATATGCGCGGCGTTTACCGGGTCGGCTCCACACTGGGCTATGTCCACAGCGGCAACGGGAGCTGGTTCCCGTACCGTCTCGGCTGCCCGCCGGAGATTGCCGTATTCACGCTGAAAAAGAAACCAGACACCTGAAGTCCCGGCGTGAAACAAGGGGTTGCCGCGCATAAAAAAATTTGAGGTAAGAATTTCTTACCTCAAATTTTTTTAACACGTCCAAACCGCGAGAAATCAATGAACCGAATGGGGCTGTCGTACGAAGAGAAAACATCGTCGCAGACAGCCCTTTGCATTTACTGATGCATTATAATCCGTCGGAAACCCATTTTCCGCTGATGCCTTTGACGGCTTCTTTCGCGGTGATTTCGGCGTCGCCGTGGTCGAGGTCGATCAGGTGGTAGCGGTCGTTGCCCATGCCCATTTCCTTCATGTAGGAAAGCTGCCGGAGACCGTGGCGCGTTTCGATGCGCTCCACAAGATCGTGGCGGCTTTCCTCCGGCAGCGCGTAGACCATATCGACGCAGGCCTGATCCGCCGCGAGAATGTCGAAGGACGCGACGATGCCGATGTCCGGCGTGACGACCGGGGCGGCGTTCACGCCCTCGCAGTCGCAGGAAACGCTCATGTTCCGCATGACGTTGATGAAAGCGCTCTTGTGCGCGAAATAGGAAATCGTCGCTTTCGTGGACTCGGTCATGCGCTCCATGAATTCTTCTTCCGCGATGCTCCACTGGTCTTTGCCCTCATAGGTATGGATCCATTTCTTGCCGATGCGGCCGTCCGCGCAGCCGATGCCGATGTTCTTGTCCGAGCCGCCGAAGCCGCCCATCGTGTGGCCCTTGAAATGGGTCAGCGCGAGGAACGAGTCGTAGTTCAAAAGATTCTTGCCGACCGACATTTCCGTGAACCATTTGCCGTGGGGCACGGGAAGGAGCGCGGTACCCTCGGCGTCCATGATGTCCACGGGCGCGAAGGTCCAGCCGTTCGTTTCGAGTGTCTTCCGGTGGTCTTCCGTCGTGTAGCGACCGTAATTGTAGTAAGTGTTCGTCTCGACAATGGTCGCGCTCGGCAGGCGCTCGGCGAGCAGCTCCTTGACCCACGGGCGCGGGATGATGTTCGGCCCCTTCGGCTCGCCGGTGTGGAGCTTGACGGCGATTTTTCCGGCCAGCGCGCCCTTCACGCGGTCAAAGACTTTCAACAGGCCCGCCGCCGAGAGGTCGCGGGTGAAATAGACGAAAGCCTCCGGCCCCGTCCGCTTGTCATAAGGCAGGTACTTGTCGCCGCCCGTGCCCGCTTTTTTCTCCGCCATCTTGCCGCCCTCTTTCTTTTCCGCCGCTCCGGCGTGTCCCGGCAAAGCCACGGCCGCCGCCGTCGCGCCCGCCAGCTTGATGAAATCGCGTCTCGTCAATTCGCTCATAAAGATACCTCCCAGATTGGTTGATCGTAATTCCTGATTATTATAGCACAAAAAATTGTCGAGTGTATGCGCCCGATTTACCGCGTCACAAATTTTTCCCGAATTGGCGGGCGTCCTCCCGTGCTTTTCGGAAGCGCTCGTCCTTTGCGATATCCTCCATGTTGATGCCGCCGCCGCTGAACACACCGGCGAAGCGAGACTTCGGGAAGCAGGCGATCCAGCCCTTGAGCCCGTTCGCCGCCGTTTCATAGACTTCCTCGCCGTCCTCCGCCGAGGTTGTCATCAGGTACACGTCGCGGAAGCGGTATTCCTGCGGGTACAGGGGATTGCAACGGTCGAGCATCGTCTTGAGCTGCCCGCTCAATTCGTAGTAATAAATCGGCGTCACGAAAACCAATGTGTCGGCGTCCCTGACTTTTTCGGCGATTTCGTTGGCGTCGTCCTTGATGACGCAGGACAATGTTTTCTGGCAGGCGAGGCAGCCCCGGCAAAAGCCGACGGTCTTGTCCCGCAGCGTGACAAACTCGACGCTGTATCCCGCTTCCTCCGCGCCCTTCGCCGCCTCCCGCGCCAAGAACTCGGAATTGCTTTTCGGGCGCAGGCTCGAAGAGATAAACAGAATTTTTTTCATGGCAGATTCCTCCTCCTATTTTGTAAAGGCAATCGGAACATCGTCGGCCCCGAGTGTTTCGGCGAGTCCCGACGGGTTCTCTATCCGTCCAAGCCGCGTATAGCTGTACGAGGTGGAAAAGTCCTTGTAGAACAGCACGACGCAATCCCCGCCGTAAAGCATCAAGTCGCCCGTATGGATTTCCTTCGGTTGGCTGTCGTTGGAGGGAAGGCGTTCGCGCAGGCGGCAATATTTTTCGTTGCCGTTCAGTTCGGTCATGTTCACGGACAAGGGCAGACGTTCCGCGAAAGCGCGGGCGGACTCGTTGGCTTCCAATACCGCCGTGCATGTTTTTCCGTTGACGATTACGTTCATTTTCGTTTCCTCCGTCGCCTGCGCCGGGGCAGGCGTCGCCGTGATTGCCGCGTTGGCTTCTGGCGCAGGTTTGCCGCCGCAGCCGGAAAGCAAGGAGGCGCATAAGAGCGCCGTTATTCCGAGGGTACGTTTTATCGTGGTTCGTTTCATGATATCATCCTTTCGCCGCCAGCGGATTCATATTCTTGTGCGCGCATTGGTAAAGCACGAGCGCCGCCGACAGCGCGCCGAAGGCGAGGCCGCCGAAAATGACGTACTCCAGGCCGAAAGCGTCGATGAAAACGCCGCTGAAAGACGTGCCGAACATCGTGCCGAGGTTCGCCGCCGTGAGGAAAAGCCCGTTGGCGAAATCCGGCGCTTCCGGCGCGGAGCGCGAGAGCCAGAACTGGTTGATGTTCGCGTTGACGCCGCCGAGCAGCCCCCAAAGCACGGTCAGCAGCGCCATGAAGGGCCACGCGCTGCCGCCCGCGAAGAGCGCAACATAGACCGCCGCCAAAAGGAACGGGAACGCCCGCACGGTCAGCAGCGGCGCGTTCGTCAGGAGATTCCCGGCGACCATGCTGCCGAAGATGTTGCACAGCCCGTAGACGAACAGCATGACGCTGACGAGGGACGGGGCGAGGCCCGTGACGCCGGACAGATATTTCGCGAGATAGTTGAACACGCCGAAGACCGAGCCGTTCAAGAGAATCACCGCGAGAATCGACGCGCGCACCATCGGCTTTTTCAGTACGCCGAGTTGGCTGCCGTAGCTCATGCGCTCCCTGACCGGCATGGAGGGCACGAAGACCGCCGTCGCAATCAAAACGCCCAGCGTCGTCAGCGCGAAGAATGCCATCGAGGCCGTCAGGGAAAAGGTTTCCGCGAGGAAATTGCTGATGGGGACGCCGACGACCATGCCCGCCGATACGCCGATGTTGATTTTCGCCACCGCTTTCGGTGCGTCCTTCGGCCCGGCAATCGCCGCCGCCACCGTGAACGCCATCGAGCAGTAGATCGGGTGGAAGAACGCGGGCAATACGCGCACCAAAAGCAGCCAATCAAAATCCTCCGCGAAGACGGCGGCGGTGTTGCAAACGGCGAAAAGCCCCAGCACGAGCAGCATCACATATTTTCGGTTGAAGCCGGAAAAGAGCAGCGGCATCGTCGGCCCCGCCACGGCGACGCCGAGGGCAAAAAGGCTGATAAGCCGCCCCGCCTCGACGATGCTGACGCCGTACCGTTCGGACACGGCGGGCAGCACGCCGATGATGCCCATTTCCGTATTGATGATGCTGAAGACGCCCGCCATCAGAATCAGGAGCAGGATGTTTTCGTTTTTCTTCATGTGCGGCGTTCCTTTCTGATTTCTTGCCGATATTATAAAATGTTGCACATTTTCATGTCCAATACACAAAAGTTATATCTGTTTTTGCGAATCGGTTATAACTGGTGTATAATGAAATGGGAGGGGAGACTATGGAACTTCGGGTGCTTCGTTACTTCGTGGAGGCGGCGCGGGCGGGGAATATCTCGCGGGCGGCGGCGGCGCTCCATGTCAGCCAGCCCGCCATGTCGAAGCAGCTCCGGGCGCTGGAGGACGAGTTGGGGACAAAGCTTTTCAAGCGGACGAATTACAATATCCTGCTGACCGCCGAGGGGATGCTGTTCCGTCAACGCGCCGAGGATATTCTTGCCATGGTGCGGCAGGCGAAAAACGAATTCGAGACGATGGGCAACGACGTGTCAGGCGACGTCCATATCGGCGGCGCGGAGTCCGAGGGCTTCCGCTGCGTGGCGCGGGCGATGAAGGCTGTCCGCGAGGCGCACCCGAAAATTCGCTTCCATATTTACAGCGGCAACCGGGAAGATCTCGACTACCGGCTGGAAAAAGGGTTGCTTGATTTCGTGCTGACGTTGCAGGCGGCGGACGAGGAACAGTTTGATACGTTGACACTGCCCGACGCGGACGAATGGGGCGTCGTCATGCGAAAGGACGCGCCGTTGGCAAAGAAGAAGCACGTGCGCGTCGATGATCTTTCGGGCTTGCCGCTGATTGTGTCGCGGGAAGCGATGGGGGCCGAATATCCGGCATGGTTCGGCGCGGCCTTTTCGTCGATGGATGCCGCCGTCACCTTCAATCTCGTTTACAATGCCGCTGTGATGGTGCGGGAGGGGCTTGGCTATTTGCTCTCCATCGGCGGCTTGGTCGATACGGGCGCGGACAGCGACCTTTGCTTCCGCACACTGTCGCCCCAAATGACCAGCCCGCTCTATGTCGTCTGGCGGAAGCACCGCCCGTTTTCCCCCGCGGCGTCGATTTTGCTGGAGGAAATGAAAAAGCGATATGCGGATGGGCGCGCGATATGACGATGACACGTCCGGCGAAGGCATGGATTTGCCGGATGGCACGATGACGGTTCGGGGCATAACAGAAAAATTCCCCTGCCTTCCACATTTTCGGGAGACAGGGGCATTTTGGGCGTGCTTTTTTCTAACAAAGCGCATGGGACGTCACGCTTGCGGCGGTGCTTTTCAGGAGTGTGCGGTGTTCCTCCCAATATTTCGCCGCCGCCTCATCATTGAGACGCTCGTTTGCCTCTTTCCTCTTCGCCTTTCGTTTCTGCTCGCGTTCGATCTGCCGCAGGGTTTCCTCGTCAGGGCCGATCATGCCGCCGCCGCTGGATACGCGGCAATGTTCGACTTCGCCGTCCTCGTTCAAGATGACCACCGAGCTGTAAACGCGTGTGCCGTAAAACTTCGTGCCGGGAAGCGGGAGCCTCGGGCCGCCGCTTGTATGAAACGCGTAGATTTGGTCGATATTCTTTGTCACTTGCTCACGAAGCGCGGGATCATGCCTCATTTTTTCGTCCAAAGCGGGCGGAACGACAATCGCGTGTTTTCCGAGTGTTCCGCTGATTTTTGCTTGAATGTCCGGGGCGAGCTGCGAAGGATTCGCCCGTGCCGGTTTCCAGTCCAACACGGAATCGTCCACGCTGTCCGCAAAAAACTGGTCGAACGGAAAATCCTCGTGGCGCCAATTTTGTTGTGCAATGGGAGCCGCGTCCAAGACGTGATCATACGTTTTCCCCGCGCACGCGCCAAAATGCCGCGCAAACGACGCCGAGCAAAGCGTCGCGAAATCGCCCGCTTCCGGCGCGGCACGGTTTGCGTCCATTTTTGCCTGCGCGGAGTGAAAAACGGTATCGTAGGAAAGAGGGCTGTTCGTTTTTTGCCGCGAGTTATGCGCGGCGATGTTTGCCGTGCCTTCGGCAAAATATTCTGTACTGCCCATCAAAAGCAAGCCGTTCATTTGAAAACCTCCCCGTCGGTATGATTGCGCAGTAGAAATTTGCCGCTCATTTTCTTTATCGCAAGTTTTCCGGTTTTCTTAATACCTTTGGCGTGAACGACGGCTTTTTGGGTGTGAATTGCTTATCTTTCATTTTTTCGATTGTGCTTCGGGCAGGGCAAGATGATATAATCGAGAGGGAAAATATTCGGAGGGAAAGGGGTTATGACAATGACTCGTTCGACGGGTGGAAGCGAGAGAAAATCTTATTTTGAACTGGTTTTGCCAATGCGGAGTTGTTTTGCAGGCGCGATTTTTTTCGGTTGCTTGTTTTTGTTGCACGGAAATATGGGAAGTGCATTTGCCTCCGCGCCTTCGCGCAGAATTTCTTCCGAACGTTTGCATGACGCGGTCACCCATGACTATGATGATATGTCCTACGATGATTACTATGACCCCGACCGCATGGATCGTTCGGATCCGGAGTGGGATGACGACGAATGGGACGAAAGGGAATCGGAGGAATAACGGCAAACGAAAACCCACCTTCCAAATTTTGCGGAAGGTGGGGTTCGTTTTACAAATTACGAAAATATTACGCTTCGACGCTTTTCGCTTTTTTCTTTTGCATCAGCACGATCAGCACAAGCACCGCGAGGCCGATCGCGTCGGTTTCTACGCCGGGCTTGATGAGGAGCAGAGAGCCTGCCGCCGCGATGATGCGGAGCCATGCCGCCATTGGTACGAAGAGGTAGCCCTCGACGGCGACGGCGATCAGGAAGACGCCGACGCAGGCGCTCGTCGCCACCCACGCGCCTTCGGCGAAGGTGGTGTTGATCAGCATGAGCTGCGGCGCGTAGACGAACATGAAGGGGACGATGAATCCGGCGATGGCCAGTTTGACCGAGGCGACGCCCGTTTTCATCGGGTTGCCGCCGGAGAGGCCCGCCGCCGCAAAGGAGGCGAGGGCCACCGGAGGCGTCAGGTTTGCGAACATCGCGTAGTAGAACGAGAACATGTGCGCCGCGCCCGCGGGGATGCCGAGCTTCGCCAGCGCCGGGGCGGCAATCGTCGCCGTGATGATGTACGCGGGAATCGACGGCAGTCCCATGCCGAGGATCATGCAGGTAATCATCGTGAAGAACAGCGTGAAGAGCAGGCTTGTCGAGCCGAGGGCGATGATCGTGTTCGCCATTGTGAGGCCGAAGCCGGTCTTCGAGCAGACGCCGATGATGATGCCGACGCAGGCGCAGGCTACCGCCACCGAGACGGTCTGCTTCGCGCCGTCCGCCAGCGCGTCGAGGAAGCTCGAAAAGGTCATGCGCGTCTCCTCGCGGAACATGGAGACGACAATCGTGACGAGGATCGTCAGCACCGCCGAGAAGATGACCGTCGTGCCGGAGAAGAACAGCATATAAAGAAGGAAAATGACCGGGAGCAAAAGATGGCTGCGCCGCTTCATCACATCGCTTGTCTTCGGGAGCTGATCCTTCGGCAATCCGACAAGCCCGTCCTTCGACGCGCGCAGATGCACTTGGAGCACGATGCTCAGATAATAGAGCAACGCGGGAATCGCCGCCCAGGTGATGATGGTCGAGTATTGGACACTGATCATTTCCGCCATGATGAAAGCCGCCGCGCCCATGATCGGCGGCAAAAGCTGACCGCCGACGGACGCCGCCGCTTCGACGGCGCCGGCAAATTCCTTCGAGTATCCGGTCTTTTTCATCAGCGGAATCGTGAACGCGCCCGTGGTGACGACGTTCGCCACCGCCGAGCCGTTGATGGAGCCGAGGAAGCCCGACGCGATGACCGACACCTTTGCGGGGCCGCCCTTCGTGTGCCCGGCTAGCGCCAGCGCGATATCGTTGAAGAACTGCCCCATGCCGCATTTCGACATGACCGTGCCGAACAGGATAAAGAGAAAAATATAGCTGGCCGCGACGCTGACCGACGTGCCGTAAATGCCCTCGGTGTTCGCGAAGAAATGGTTCGACAGCGACGCCCAGTCATAGCCCCGGTGCATGAACATTCCGGGGAACTCTCGCCCGAAGAGTCCGTATATGATGAATACGATGGAAAGAATCGTCAGCGCGTTGCCCGTGACGCGGCGCGAGCACTCCAACACCAGCACGACGAGCAGCGTCGCCATCGCGAGGTCTGTGTCGTTTGGGTTGCCCGCGCGCTCCACTACGCCAAGATAATCCGTCCAGATGTAAATCGGCGCGGCAAACGACAGCACCGCGAGAATCCAGTCGAGGATGGAAGGCTTCGTCATGTCCGACGATTTTCCCGCCGGATACATCAAAAAGCCCAGCGCCATGATCATCGCGACGTGCAGCGAGCGGTGCACCAGCGTGACCGGGGGACCGAAGGCCGCCGTGTACAGATGATAGCAGGAGACAAGCAGGCAGGCGACAAAAAAGATTTTCTTCATCAGCGGGTTTTGGAATTTCCGCGTCGCCGACTCCTTGTCCAGTTTTCGTATGATTTCCTCTGATTTTTTTTCCAGCTGTTCCGCTTCCTGGTTAGGGAGCAGCGTGTTTTCCGTTTCCTTTGCCATCAAAGAATCTCCTTTTCGTTACGACGAGATTGACCCGCGTATGCTCGGGAAGAGTTTCGCCCTTCGCGATCAGGACGTCGTTCAGCACGATGTCCCGCGTGGCAAAGTGCGAGTTGATCCATGTGAATTCGTGAAAAACTTGCCCGATGTTGTTCATGTAAATCATGCCGTCGTCGTCGATCCAAGTCTCGGTGCCTTTGGCTTCCGGTATGCCCGCGCCGAAGGCGGGAAAAGCGATCATGTCGAGAATCAGGTCGTGGTTCGCGTCGATGTGGTAATACTCGTGCCACGGAATTTTCTCCCAAGAATGAATCCAGCCAAAGAAAAGCTGATCGCCTTCTTTGGCCGGAACTTCTACATAGATTTCTTTTGTCTCGTAGTCGTAAATCCGAAGCACGGTTTCGGCCGAAAGCTCGTTCAGCGCCCACAGCCCCGCCGCGAGGACGACGGCCGCGCAAAATGTGGCAGCCGTCTTTTTCTTCATACGCGGCTTACTTCAGGATGCCTTTTTCCTTGTAGAACTTCTCCGCGCCCGGATGCAGCTTCACGCTGGTGCCGGTGATGCCGCGAAGCGCCGTGTCCAGCTTGATCTCGCGTTTCGCCGTCGCGTGGGAAGCGCCGATGGTCTCCAGCCCTTTGTCGGAGTAAATGCCGCCGAGAAGATCATAGACGACCTCGTCGGACAGGTTCTTCGAGACGAGCATGATGTTCATGACCGCCGCCGTCACCGTGTCGTTGTCCGTGCCATAGGTTTCCTTCGGGATTTTCCACTCGACGTAGAACGGGTATTTCGCCGTCAGCTTCTTCAGCGCTTCGCCGTCCACCGGGACGAACACGATCTTCTTCGTCGTGCCCAGTTCCTTGATGGTCGCGTTGCCGAGGCCGGAGGTGACGAACGCCACGTCGCACTGGCCGTTCTTCATCTGGTCGATGGCCTCGCCGTAGGA
>JAFVAI010000075.1 GCA_017480545.1 Schwartzia sp. (in: firmicutes)
CCAATCGCCATCATGACGTTCATCTCATCGTTGAACCCCGTCTTCGGGAAGTTCGCGAGAATGCAGCCGAAAGCGATCGGCGAGAGAAGCAGCGGCTCGTACTCCTTGGCAAACGCCATGTACAGAAGCAGGCAGCCCACGAGGATCATGATGATATTACCTGTCGTGATCCCCGAAAAGCCGGAGTCGTTCCATACCGACTGGAGCGAGACGGCAAATGCTGTTCCAAATTCGCCCATTCCAATAATTCCTCCTTATTCGTTTTCGCGGCGATCATATTTTAGGAAATCGCCTTGAAAAGCTTTGCAGTTCCTCGGTCAAAAGACCGTGTTCTGGACGCCGTTCGCGCGACCGACGTTCTTCCAGCCCGCACTTTCGATCGGGCGGATCGCAACGATCTTCGCGTCGCCGCCATAAGCCGCGACCGCCGCCGCGATGACCGCGATGTTCAGGTTCGGGTCAACGGCCGGAGCCGCAGGAGCCGCAGCCGCAGGAGCCGCCGCTGCCGGAGCCGCCTTCGGCGCCTCCGCCGGCTTTTCCTTCGGCTTTGTCGGATCAATCATGTGAATGAACTTGATCATGAACGAAAGACCGATCAGCACGGCGAAAACGATCGTCATGTTGATGCACATGATAATCAGCGGGTTCGTAGTTGCCGGTTGATGCATTTGATAATCACCTCAAAATTCCGTTTGTAGAAGGCTTTCCGCCTTCCCAAAAACACCTATGAAGTCTACCGTTACGCTTTCTGTGCCGACGCCCCACCTCTCCTTCAAGTTCCGCACAGGCCCGGCCTCCGCGCCTTCCTTGCGGAAAAACACAAAGGCCACCGGGAAGCTGCTCGTATTGGCACTGGGGAGCTTCGCAAAGCTCCAACGGCGAAGCGCAAAACATGGCGCTTCCATTGCCTCGCGCCCCGCACCGAGGATGACAAGACGCTTTTGCGCCCCGTTTCCTTCTCTATGCGTGCCGCATTTCCCGGTCGGCAGCCCCTCCTTGCGGGTGCGCGCCTCACAGGGCGACGCTTCCCGAAAGGAAAGCTTCTGCCAGCCTTCCTTCAATTTCCGTACGGAAACGTTTTGGACAAACTCCTCCCGTACTGCCGAGAAGCGTACCCCATCAGGGTTTCTCCTGTCAAACAGCGCCGCATTTCTCGCCCGAATATGAAAATTTAATGAAAGCCGCTAACTGTCGGGAAATGATGGAGTTATCCCAAATCTGGATTTCTATTCAGCATAATTATTCTATATTTCAAATCCACTGTTTTTAATGGCTTTCTAAAAATAATTTGCTATGCCAAAAAGAATTACAAAATTATTCCTATTCGAAATTAACTGCAAGCGGAAATTTCCCGCATCCGACACATAATTGCGCGAGGAAATGCGCACGACGAAGAGCGGGGAAAGAGAAACGTTGACGCGAAAACGATACATCCGGCGCGGGAAAGAATCGCCCGTCCGCTCAACGGCAAAACAAAAACCCGCGAGGGAATGTTTTCCATCCTCGCGGGTTGCCGCTCTCATTTTCCGGTTTGATTTCAGAAAAAATGTTTCACGTGAAACAAACGAACATAGCCTGAAAATTAGATGAACATTTTTTACCCAAGCTCGGTGCGGACAACGTCGGCGATGCGCCGGCAGATTTCCTCGAGCTGTCCTTGCTCCGGCCCTTCGGCCATAACGCGAATCAAAGGCTCGGTGCCGGACGGGCGGACAAGGATGCGCCCGTTGTCGCCGAGCAGCGCCTCCTCCGCGGCGATGGCTTTTTGTATGGCCGGATTTTCCTCCCAGCCCTCTTTCGATTTCACTTCCACGTTGACGAGAAGCTGCGGATAGCTCGTCATCATCGCGGTCAGCTTTGACGCCGGGCCGCCGCTCCGTTTCAGCACACCGAGTACCTGGAGCGCGGTGATAAGACCGTCGCCCGTCGTCGCGAGGTCGCTGAAAATAATGTGGCCGGACTGCTCCCCGCCCAGCGCGTAGCCATGCGCGCGCATTTCCTCCAGCACATAGCGGTCGCCGACCTTCGTGACCTCGACGCGGCCGCCCGCCGCTTTGACGGCTTTATGGAAGCCGATGTTCGCCATGACCGTCGTGACGATGGTGTCGTTCGGCAGCGCGCCTTTTTCTTTCAACGCAAGCCCGCAAAGCACCAGCATGTGGTCGCCGTCGATGACGTTCCCCTGCTCATCCACGCAAAGGCAACGGTCCGCGTCCCCGTCGTGGGCGACGCCAATGTCCGCGCCGTTTTCCCGCACCGCGCGGATCAAGGAGTCCAGATGGGTGGAGCCGCAGGCGTCGTTGATATTCACGCCATTGGGCTCATTATGAATGACGATAAGATCCGCGCCCAAGGAGCGAAGGATTGCCGGCATAGCTTCATAGGCCGCGCCGTTGGCGCAGTCGAGGACGATTTTCAGGCCGTCGAGCCGCGTGTCCGTCGTGGAAAGCACGTAATCCATGTATTCCCCGAGCAACTCTTTTCGATATTTCAGGGTGCCGACCAAGGACCCCGACGGACGGTAAAACGGATCCTCCCCCTCGATGCTATGCACCAGCCGCTCAATCTCGTCCTCCACCTCATCCGGCAGCTTGTAGCCGTCGCCGCCGAAAAATTTGATGCCGTTGTCGCCGAAGGGGTTATGCGAAGCCGAGACGACGATGCCCGCCGCCATATCGTGCTTTTTCGCAAGATAGGCAATCGCCGGCGTCGGAATCACGCCCACGATGACCGCATGACCGCCCGCCGAGCAGACACCGGCCGCCAACGCGGAAATGAACATCGCCCCGGAAATTCGCGTGTCGCGCCCAATCAGAATCTGTGGCTTCTCGGTTCCCTCTTTGCCAAAATAAATTGCCGCCGCGCGTCCCAACCGATACGCGAGCTCCGGCGTCAGCCCCAGATTGGCCTCGCCGCGCACACCGTCCGTCCCAAACATTCTCGCCATTTCGCATGCTCCTCCACATCTATTGTTAATCAGACGTTTCTCTTGCGCTCTATTGTACCCGTTTTTCGCAAAAAGGCAAGCGCGGCTTTCAGGCCATCCACCGCCGCGCTCATGATGCCGCCCGCGTAACCCGCGCCCTCGCCGACGGGGTAAAGCCCCGGCGTCGAGACGGAGACACAGCTTTCCCTGTCCCGCGCAATCCGGCAAGGCGCCGACGAGCGCATTTCCACGCCGGTCAGCGGCACGTCTACCGCCGCGAAGCCATGAATTTTTCTATCAAACGCGGGCAGCGCGTCGCGGAGCGTCCGCGCGACGACAGGCGGCAGGCACGAGTCCAACCGGCAGGGGGCGATGCCGGGGCGGTAAGTCGGCGTGACGCAAAAATCCCGGCTGCCCGCCGCGCCGCGCAGAAAATCCCCGACGCTTTGCACCGGCGCGCGATAGTCCCCGCCCGCCGCGCGGAACGCCGCCGCCTCGTACTCGCGCTGAAACGCGATGCCGCCCAAGACTTCGCCGCCGAAATCCTCGGGCCGCACCTGCACGAGAAGCGCGGAATTCGCGACGCCGGAATCCCGCGCGTAAAGGCTCATGCCATTCGTCACCACGCGCCCGGCCTCCGAGGCCGCCGCGACCACCTGCCCGCCGGGGCACATGCAGAACGAATACGCGCCCCGCCCCGTGGCCTCGTCCTGAAACGCCAACGCGTAATCCGCCGCGCCGAGGCGCGGATTCCCCGCATCTGTTCCGAATTGCGCGCGGTTGAGCATGTCCTGCGGATGCTCGATGCGGACGCCCACGGCAAAGGCCTTCGCCTCCATCGCGACGCCTCTCTCATACAGCATTTGATACGTGTCCCGCGCGGAATGGCCGATGGCGAGGAAAACCGCGTCCGCCGGCGCCTCCTCGCCTCCCGCCAGCCGAACCCCCCGTACGCCCTCTGCGCCGACCTCCAGATCCTCCACACGCGCACCGAAACGGACTTCACCGCCGAGCCGCAAAATCTCGGCGCGGAGATTTTTCACGACATCGCGCAGGCGGTCGGTGCCGATATGGGGCTTTGCCAGATACAGGATTTCCTCCGGCGCGCCCGCCCGCACGAACGCCTCCAGAATATCCCTTTGCAGCGGGTCGCCCCCCCGCGCCGTCAGCTTCCCGTCGGAAAAGGTTCCCGCGCCGCCCTCCCCGAACTGCACGTTCGTGTTTTCGTCCAACGCGCCGCCCGACCAGAAGCGTTCCACCGCCGCGCGGCGCGCGTCCACGTCCTGCCCCCGCTCGACGACGAGCGGCGC
>JAFVAI010000076.1 GCA_017480545.1 Schwartzia sp. (in: firmicutes)
ATGTATTTGCGCTTCGCGCATGTCTACATTATAGGAATATGGCAAGTCGGTTTCCGTTTCGCCGGAATTAAGGTTTCCTTTTTACCGGAATCGCGGTTTCCGTTTCGCCGGATTCACGGTTTCCCGGCTCCGGAATATTCACCAGAGGATAGTGATTTAGCTGAAGACATTATAGATGCTTTGCATGAATTAGATGAACAGAGAAGCGAATATGAATAAACAGAAAAGTACAATAAAGAACTGAATGGAAAAATCTCAGTAGGGGTTAGGTAGAGGTTAACATTGAAAAAGAGTTACCGCCCGTAGGCGATAACTCTCAGATTTTACAGGATTGCAATATGAAAAATGGGCATCAGACGTTGAACCGGAAATACGTGACGTCCCCGTCCTGCATGACGTAATCTTTTCCTTCGAGGCGGATTTGCCCCTTTTCCCGCGCGGCGTTCATGCTGCCCGCGGCAATCAGGTCGTCGTAGTTCACGATCTCGGCGCGGATGAAGCCGCGCTCGATGTCGGAGTGGATTTTCCCGGCGGCTTTCGGCGCGGTCGTGCCCTTCGTGATGGTCCATGCGCGGCACTCGTCCGGCCCCGCCGTCAGGAACGTCAGGAGGCCGAGCAGGGAAAACGCCGCCTTGATGAGCCGGTCAAGCCCGGACTCCTCCAGGCCGAGCGTTTCCAAAAATTCCTTCGCCTCGTCGCCGGACAGCTCCGCAATCTCCGACTCGACTTTTGCCGAAATCGTCACGACCTCCGCGCCCTCTTCGGCGGCGTGGGCCTTGACCTTCCGCACGAAGGGATTTTCCGCGTCCGCCGTCGCCGCCTCGTCCTCTGCCACGTTCGCCACATAGAGCACGGGCTTCATCGTCAAAAGATTCAGGTCGCGGAGCAGCGCCCGTTCCTCGTCCGCCAGTTCCGCCTTCCGCGCGGGCTTCGCGTCGCCCAAGAGCGCGGCGATTTTCGAGAGCGCGGCTTCCTCGGCCTTCGCCTCCTTGCTGCCGCTTTTCAAAAGCTTTTGCGCTTTCACGAGCCGCTTTTCCACCGTGTCAAGGTCGGCGAGGCAAAGCTCCGTCGTGATGATGTCGATGTCACGAATCGGGTCGATCGCGCCTTCCACGTGGGTGATGTCCGCGTCCTCGAAGCAACGGACCACGTGGGCGATGGCATCCACCTGCCGGATGTGCTCCAAAAATTGGTTGCCCAGTCCCTCGCCCTTCGACGCGCCCTTGACCAGCCCCGCGATATCGACGAAGCGCACCGAAGCCGGCGTAGTCTTTTTCGACTGGTACATCTCATGCAGCACACCGAGCCGCGCGTCCGGCACATCCACGACGCCCACGTTCGGCTCAATGGTGCAGAACGGATAATTCGCGGCCTCCGCCCTGGCTTTCGTGATCGCGTTGAACAGTGTGCTCTTGCCTACGTTCGGCAAGCCTACGATTCCTACCTCTAAATTGCTCAATGTCCGTATCTCCCTTTGCAAGAAATTTCCCGTCTATTCTATCGAATCGGAGCGGCTTTTGCAAGGCAAAACGCCCGTGCCGTCAAATTTCGGCACGAACTCCTCCGACGCCGCGCCCCGCTCTTGCACATAGCACCGCGTAATGCCAAGCTCTATCGCGTGATCGACCACCGACTGGTATTCAAAGGTCGTGAGGCGGCGGTTCATCCCCTTCACCTTCTCCGCGCCATACATCGGCGTGTACTGCCCCATCAGCGAAAGCAGGATTTGATCGCCGAAAT
Source organism: Schwartzia sp. (in: firmicutes) (assembly GCA_017480545.1). Classification (GTDB taxonomy): domain Bacteria; phylum Bacillota; class Negativicutes; order Selenomonadales; family Selenomonadaceae; genus RUG12372. The sequence goes on from JAFVAI010000076.1 coordinate 1,741, forward strand.
TTTCCCAAAGCCAATCGAGGATTTTCATGCTCTCCTTGCGCTTCCCCGGCAAAATCAAATGGCGCACCAAAACGCCGCGTTTCATCAAGCCGCCCGCGCCCAAAACAGGCGCCCCCTTCGCCTCGACCATCGCTGAAATCGCCGCCGAGGCAAACGAAAAATAATCCCGCGCGTCCGAACATTCGGCCGCGCTTTTTTCGTCGATATATTTGAGGTCGGGCAGGAAAACGTCGATTTCCGCGGCAAGGGCACGAACCGTTTCCGGCAACTCATAGCCGCTGCTGTTCCAAACCACGGGCAATGTCAGCCCGCGCCGCCGAGCCTCGCGGAGCGCCATCAAAATCTGCGGCGCGAAATGCGTCGGCGTCACGAGGTCGAGCGTCGCCGCCCCCCGCGCCTGCTGCTCCAAAAAAATCTCCGTGAGCCGCGCCTCGTCAACGTCGATTCCCTCCGCCTCATGGCTGACAACGGCATTCTGGCAAAATACGCAACGCAAACTGCAATGCGAAAAAAACACCGTGCCCGCACCGACATTCCCGGCAAGACACGGCTCCTCCCACGGATGCAACGAAACCAGCGCAACACGCGCCAACAGCCCCGCCCCGCAGTACCCGCGCACTCCGTCCAAGCGGTTCACACCGCATTGACGCGGGCAAAGCGCGCAATGTTCCAACGCGGACAAATCCAACGGATTTCTATCATTCTTCTCCACGTTTCGCTTTACTCCAATCCATCCCGGTAGCGACCAACGGCAACACATTGATGACCGGCTCCTCGTAAGGATGCACCGCTTTCACCGCCCGCATCACCGCGTCCAGCGTTTCCGCCCGGATCGTCACCTCAACCTTCAGCTCCGGCTCCTCGCTGACCTCGCCCTCGGTTCCGATAAAAGGCTGCGTCCCCGCAAGCGGCCGCCAAGTCCCCGTCACCCGGCTGTACGAAAGACAGGAATCATAATTCCCGATATGCCCCGCGTCCACATCCTGCAAAATTTTCTGCAACGCGCGAAAATGCGTCCCGGGAATGAAAATTTCGAGTTTGTAATATTGAACGTCCATCTCGCGTTTCACTCCGTCAGCGTTTTGGCCAGCGCCAGCGCCCGTTCCACCGTCTTGTCCATATCGTAGTATTTGTACTCTCCGAGGCGCCCGCCGAAAATCACGCGCTCCGACGCGGCCCGCGCCGCGTATTTCTCATAGAGCGCCTGATTCTTCTCGTCGTTCACCGGATAATAAGCGTCGTCGCCGCGACACCAGTCCGCCGGATATTCCTTCGTGACGACGGTCACAGGCTTCTCCGCCAGCGCCGCGTTTTGCGGCTCGAAATGCTTGTGCTCGATGCGGCGCGTATAGGGCGTTTCCCGGGCGGAGAAGTTCATCACCGCGACGCCTTGCAGATTCGCCGTTCCGATGCGCTCATGCTCGAACCGCAAGCCGCGATATTCCAATTCCCCAAGTGCGTAATCAAAATACTCGTCAATCGCGCCAGTATAAACTACACGCTCCGCGTTTCTCGCAAACTCTTCCCGATTTCGCAAAAAATCCGTACCAAGCGAAACCTCAATGCCCGCAAAAAGATTCTTGATCAGCCCGTTGTACCCGCCGTCGGGAATTCCCTGCCAGCGATCGTTGAAATAATTGTTGTCGTAGGTAAACCGAAGCGGCAGCCGCCGGATGATGAACGCCGGAAGCTCGCGGCAGTCGCGCCCCCACTGTTTTTCCGTGTACCCCTTGATTAATTTTTCATAAATATCGCACCCCACCAGCGAAATCGCCTGCTCCTCCAAATTTTGCGGCTCGCCCGAAGCCGCGCTCCGCTGCGAAGCGATTTTCTCCCGCGCCTCCGCAGGCGTCCGCACGCCCCACATCTGGTAAAACGTGTTCATATTGAAGGGCAGATTATAAAGCTCGCCCTTGTAGTTCGCCACCGGGCTGTTGATGAACGGATGGAAATCCACGAACCGGTTCACATAGTCCCAGACCCCGCGGAGGCTCGTATGAAAAATATGCGCGCCGTAAAGATGCACGGGAATCCCGTCCCGCACCTCCGAGCGGATATTCCCGCCAACCGCCCCGCGCCGCTCCACAACAAAAACGCGCCGCCCCGCCGCATGAAGCTCATGCGCCAGAACCGCGCCAAAAAGCCCCGCCCCGACAATCAAAAAATCGTATTTCATGGCCGCGCCTCCCCGTCCGGCTCCGCAATCCGCCGCGCGAAATGCCCGCCGATCTTCGCAATCAACCGTAACACATCTTCATGCAAGGAAGATGGAAACGCGTTGAGCGCAGGGCCGGTCTCGAAATTCAGGACGCCGTCGAAATGGATGGCGCGCAGTCCGCGAATAAATCCGTCCCAATCCGTAGAGGACGTATTCTCCCGCGTCCGCGTGAACGTAAACGGAATCTGGTGCAAATCCCTCACACCGTCGTTGTCATGGATGTGCAGCACCTTCAGCCGATGCCCCAGCGTCCCGAGAAACGCCTCAAAATCTAGCCAATCACATTCGCGTGCCCCGTATCGAAACAAAAGCCTAGCACCTCCGCGCCGTATTCTTCATTGATGCGGTCGATGCGTTCCGCCGATTTCTTCGCGTTGCAACACGGCCCTTCGATCAAGTGCCCGCCGATGCCGTCATAGAGATTTTCGATGCAGATAGTAATGCCGTGTTCCTTCGCCATCGGCGCGATAGAGCGGATGAACCGTTCCGTCTCTTCCCACTCCGCGTCTTCCGAGCCGAGAAAGCGCGCCAGCTTAAAGCCGTGGATGACGATGTATTGGCAGCCGAAAAACGCGCAAAGCTCCATGCTTTTCGGCGCGACCTCATGCCAAAGATATTCGTTCAGCTTCCTGGAGCCTTTCGGTACATAAATCGGATAAGGCATGTGCATCTGATGGATTTTGACACCCGCCCGTTCCGCCGCGTCCCTGTGCGGCGCGAAAAAATCCTCCAACTCGTCGATGGAGGCGTTGAAAAAAGCATTGATGCTCTGCGCGTAAATTTCCTTGTTGGCAAGATACCCGTGCAAGCTGAAATCCGCGCAGTCGAACCCCGCGCGCCGGAGCCGCTCGAAATCCTGCCGGGGATTTTCGTCATGAATTGCGTTTTGTGTCTGTACGCCGAGCTTCAGCATCCTTACCCTCCTGTTCTTCCAGACGGTCAAAATAAAACGATGGCATATATTCGTCGTTGAAATACTCGACGGGATTGGAAAGCCCCATATTCTTGATCTGCTCATCAATTTCCCGGTAATACACATTGCAAATAAAAATCACCGTCTCCGGCGACAGCTCGCGAAGACGCTCCGGCGGCTCCACCGTCAGCCCGCAAAAGCTCTCGCCCCAACGCGATGGGTTGTTGTCGCAGGTAAACAGCGGCGGAAACTCGTCCCCGTAGCACTTCATATAAGCGCGGCACATATTCCCCGCGCCGAACAGGACCCGCGATGCATACTTGCGCAAAAGCGCTTCCATCCCCACCTGCCAGCCAATAAACTCTCCCGTCGCTTTCGCCAACGCCAAAAGCTCCGGACGCAAAAGCGGCGAAAACGCAGAAGCGGTATTGCTAAACTCCAAGACCAACAATCCATCGAACTGCACTGCGCGCAAACCGCGAATCAAATTCAGCCAGTCCGTCAGAGACTGTCCCTGCCGTGCGGCGGTAAACGGCAAAAGCGCCGCCGCAGAGCTTCCGTCGCTGTCGGAAAGAATCACCGCTTTCAGCCGATGCCCAAACCCCAACACAAAATCATGAAGATTCTGCCCGCAAAGGCTCGCCGCGCCGACATCCATGCAAAAGCCGAACCGTTCCTCTCCCGCCGCCTCATTCAGCGCGTCGATAAACGCCGCCGCCTCGTTCTCGTCGGAACAAAAACCGCGCACTAAATTGATGTGGTATAAAAATAGTTGACACCTTATACGCAAGGAAAAGAAAATATAGCAGAGGTGATGAAATGGCAACCGCAAAAAAATACGACCATGAGTATAAGGTGCAAGCCGTAAAGCTCGCGAAAGAAATCGGCTC
>JAFVAI010000077.1 GCA_017480545.1 Schwartzia sp. (in: firmicutes)
AAGTCCATCGGCACGAAGCGAAACGACATCACCGACCGCTGCCGTGAGCTGATTGTCAAAGCCTACGGCGAGTTCCAAGACGGCGCGGTCTACGGCGACAAGGACGGCGTCTATTGCCAAAGCAAGATTTTCGACACCGAATCCTTCGGCTACAACAAGATTGTCGTCGAGCGTCCCCAGCGGGACGAGCAGGGCGAGATTGTCAGAAAAAACAAAAAGCCCGTCCCCGACGCCGCGCTCCGCGACACGGAAAACGTGCCGCTGACCGAGGACATCGACGCCTATTTTGCGCGGGAGGTCTTGCCTTACGCGCCCGACGCGTGGATTGACAAGAAGAAAACGAAAGTCGGCTATGAGATTCCCATGACGCGGTACTTCTACGAGTACCAGCCGCCGGAGGCCGTGGAGGATATTTGGGCGCGGATTGGCGTGCTGGAAAAGGAAATCGCGAAAGAATTATGGGAGATTGGGGATTATTTCGCCGATGTTTTGATTGAACGCGAAACCGCACGGCGAATAGCGAAGGGAGATGGGAAAGTTTATACGGAAAAAGAAGTCATGGATGAGCTTGGAATTACGGAAGAAGACTTGGCAGCCGTGGGAGATGTTGAAATTGAGTGAGTGGAAGGACAGCGGGATTGCGTGGATTGGGGAGATTCCTGCGGAGTGGAACACACGGAAACTGAAATATTGCACTGATTTTATCCAAGAAAAATATAATAATGCTTTGGGTGATTTGAGTTATATTGGTTTGGAAAATGTAGTTTCCGGAAGCGGGAAATTTATAGAAACAGAATCGCAATATGACAAAATGCAATCTCTCGTATTCCAAAAGGGCGATATTCTTTTTGGGAAGCTACGCCCGTATCTTGCAAAAGTTTACCAATGCACGGAGCAAGGCTGTTGCTCCGGCGAGTTTTGCGTCATTCGTCCCCATGACACGTACGACATTCGTTATTTTTGGAATCTGCTTATATCCTCGGGGTTCATCGACACAGTTAATTTTTCAACGTATGGAGCAAAAATGCCGCGTGCAAACGCTGACTTCATTAGAAATATCTATATCCCTTTGCCCCCTCTCCCCGAGCAACGCCGCATCGCCGCCTTTCTCGACGAAAAATGTGCGCATATAGACGCCATTATCGAAAAGACCCGCGCCTCCATTGACGAATACAAGAAGCTGAAACAAGCCATCATCACCCGCGCCGTCACGAAGGGACTGCGCCAAGGGCGGAAGATGAAGGACAGCGGGATTGCATGGATTGGGGAGATACCGCAGGAGTGGGAAGCACGAAGAATCAAAACGCTTTTCCAGTTGCGGGATGAAAGAAATTCTTTGCCGTTGGAGCAAGTCAACCTGATTTCTCTATATACGGACAAAGGCGTTATGCAACATAGTGACATAGAGAAAACCACAGGAAATAAAGCCTCTCATGCAGACGGCTACAAAAAAGTGTATCAAAACGATATAGTAGTTAATATTATCCTTTGTTGGATGGGAGCGATTGGACGCTCGGATTATGACGGCGTAACAAGTCCGGCTTATGATGTCTATATCCCATCAGAAGAAATTGACAGCCGTTTTTATCACCATTATTTCAGAACAAGTGGATTTAGTGGCGATTGTTACAAGAGAGGCAAAGGCATTATGGCAATGCGTTGGAGAACGTATTCCGATCAGTTCAGAGATATTCGTATTGTTATGCCTCCACTCACCGAGCAACGAGAAATCCTTGCCTACCTCGACGCGAAAACCGCCGCCATTGACCGACTGATTGCAAAAAAAGAGCAGCTCATCGCCGAAATGCAGAGCTGCAAGAAGTCTTTGATTTATGAGGTTGTGACGGGGAAGCGGGAGGTGCTTTGACATATCGAACAGCATGGAGCTACAATGAAAAGGACTGTGGAGGGATCAATTTGCGTTTTGTGATAGATTTGCGGAAAACAAGAAAATTATCGGAATTGGTTCATGAACTGTCCGAGATTTTGGATAATCAAGACGAGACAATCCATATCAGCTTGAATTTTCGAGATTATAACGAGCTCCCATATTTATTGTGTATTGTTGCCGTCATCAATACAGTGCGTAGCAAAGGCAGAGCCGTGCAGATTGACTGCGATACGAAAAATACGTATCTCCAACGTATCAATTTTTTCAAAGAGTTGGGAGTCGCGCATAGCGAGCGTTTCTCTCGTCATGAATCCTCCGGGAAATTTGTGGAAATCAGCCACATGACGGAAGAGACATCGAATGAAACTGTTACACGCATTATAAAAATCCTGGAAGCACAAATGCCGCTTTCCGAAAATCTCATTCAGTGTCTCAATTATTGTTTTTGGGAAGCGATTGACAATATTCACGAACATGCCAAGTCCCCGATTGGCGGATATGCTGTTGCCCAGTATTATCCCAAAAACAAGCAAATAGAAATTGTAATTGCCGATACGGGACGTGGAATATTCAATTCCTTGCGGGAAAATCCCCAATATGCCTCTTTTACGGAAAAAGAAGCTATCGAATGTTGCATCAAGCAGGGCTATACACGCGGCAATGCCGGACGTGGGAATGGCCTTTTCCATACAACAAGGTTCCTCCAGGAAAATCAAGGTATGTTTTGCCTGTATTCCGGGCATTATGCCCTTCGTATTGATGCCGATGAACAGAAAACGCTGGAACTTCCTTATTGGCACGGGACGATAATTTACATGAAGTTGCGTGCAGACGTGGCTGTGGACCTTGCAAATATTTTTGGAAATGAAATTCCAACATCCGTAGACGAATATGACGATCTTATCAATGGATTATGGTGAAAGGAGAGCTCTTGTCATGGCAATGGTTAAAGTGAGCGCACGAGGGACGAATCTTGGGACGCGCTCCGACGGGCGGGAGATTCGTAATGAAATTATCAATGAAATCAATAAAGGGGAAAAAGTTTTTCTGGACTTTTCTGATGTAGATTTGATTTCCGGCTCCTTTGCTGATGAATGTCTCGGCATTATGATTGCGGAACATGGTTTTAATTTTGTAAAGAGCAATATTTCCATCAAAAATAGCAATCCCAGTGTCACTTTGGTCTTGAAACAGGCGATGAAAAATCGTCTGCGTATTCCTGAAAGCCGGCAGGAGCTTTCTCCGATAGCCTCATAAGAAAGGACAATGTATCATGGCTATTGACGTGACGAACGAGAAACGCTTTGAGTCCGACATCGAGGCGGCACTTTTGTCACCGGCGGGCGGCTATACGAAGGGCGCGGACGTTTACGACGCGAAGGCGGGGCTTTTTGTCGATACGTTGGTTGACTTTGTGCGGCGGACGCAGCCGAAGGCTTGGGCGCGGTTCGAGAACGCGAACAAGCTTGACACGGTGCGGAAATTCTGCGCGGCGATGAGCAATGCCTGCGATATGGACGGGCTGGTTTCCGTTCTGCGGCACGGCTTCAAGCATCGCGGCATCCCCTTCCGCGTCTGCTATTTCAAGCCGGAGTCGTCCCTGAACCAGACGTCGGCGGCGCAGTACGCGAAGAATCGCGTGGAGTGCTATCGCCAATGGTATTTCAGCGCCGACACGAAAAAGAGCGTGGATATGGTGCTGGCGCTGAACGGGATTCCCGTATTCGCTTTTGAGCTGAAGAACCAGTACACGGGGCAGACGGTGGACAACGCGAAGGCGCAATGGATGTATGACCGCGACCCGCGGGAAATTTGCTTCCAGTGCAACAAGCGGATTTTGGGGTATTTCGCCGTGGACCATACGGAGGTATGGATGACGACGGAGCTGCGCGGGAAAGATACGGTGTTCCTGCCCTTCAATCAAGGCTCGAACGGCGCGGGGCGCGACGGCGGCAAGGGCAATCCCGCGAACCCGCACGGCTATCCGACGGCGTATCTTTGGGAAACGGTTTTCCAAAAAGACAGCATGATGGATATTTTGCAGAAGTTCATCCATTTGCAAGTGACCGAGGAAAAGAAGCTGCTCCCGGACGGCACGGAGAAGGTCGTCAAAAAGGCGCGGCTGATTTTCCCCCGGTATCATCAGCTCGACGCGGTGCGGAAGATGATTGCCCATGTCTTGGCGCACGGCGCGGGGCATAACTACCTGATCCAGCATTCCGCCGGTTCGGGCAAGTCCAATTCGATTGCATGGACGGCGTATCGGCTGGCGTCGCTCCATGACGCGGAGGATCGGGCGATTTTTTCCGGCGTGGTCGTGGTGACGGACCGGACGGTGCTGGACGCGCAACTGCAAGAAACAATTTCCGGCTTTGACCACACGCTGGGCGTGGTGGAGACCATCGGCGAGGGAAAGACGAGCCGCGACCTTTTGGACGCGCTGAATAGCGGCGTGCGCCTGATTGTCACGACGCTGCAAAAGTTCCCCGTGATTTATCAAGAGGTGGAGCGGGCGAAGGGCAAGAACTACGCCGTCATCGTGGACGAGGCGCATTCCTCCCAGACGGGCACCTCCGCGATGAAGCTGAAGACGGCGCTGGCGGACACCGAGGACGCGCTCCGGGAATACGCGGAAATCGAGGGCAAAGCCGAGGCGGAGATTGACGAATCGGACAAGCTGGTGCAGGAAATGATTGCCCACGGCAGGCACAGGAATCTTTCCTTTTTCGCGTTCACCGCCACGCCGAAGCCCACGACGCTGGAAATGTTCGGCATGGAGCAGGAGGGCGGCGGCTTCCGCCCGTTCCACATGTATTCGATGCGGCAGGCGATCGAGGAAAATTTTATTCTCGATGTGCTGCAAAACTATATGACCTACGATACCTGCTTCAAGATTGCCAAGACCACCCCGGACAATCCCGACGTACCGGGCAGCCGTGCCGCGAAAGCAATCCGAAAATTCGAGGAGCTGCACCCGTACAATATCAGCCAAAAAGCGCAGATTATTGTGGAGACGTATATGGAAACGACACGGCACAAAATCGGCGGGCGCGGCAAGATGATGGTGGTTACGTCGTCGCGGCTGGCGGCGGTGCGGTACTACCGCGCGTGCAAGCGGTACATCGAGGAAAACGGGTATCGTGACGTCGGCGTCTTGGTGGCGTTTTCCGGCGCGGTGAAGGACGGCGGCGACGAGCTGACCGAACAAAAGCTGAACGTCCGCGCGGACGGGAGCCATATCGGGGAAGCCCAGACCAAAGCGGAGTTCCATGAGAATTTCCATGTGCTGATCGTGGCGGAGAAATACCAGACGGGCTTTGACGAGCCGCTGCTCCACACGATGATCGTGGACAAGAAGCTCAAGGGCGTCAAGGCGGTGCAGACACTTTCCCGGCTGAACCGCACGTTTCCCGGCAAGACGGACACTTTCGTGCTGGATTTCGTCAATACGAAGGAGGAGATTCAAGAGGCGTTCCAGCCCTTTTATCAGGAAACGATGCTGGAGCAGGAAGTCAACGCCGATTTGCTCTATCAGGTACAAAAAGAACTGCGGGGCTATGCCGTCTATTCGGACGAGGAAATTGCCGCGTTCGCGAAGGAATATTTCAGCTATGGAAAGCAGGACGAGCGGGCGATGGGCCGCATGACGAGCATCTTGAAGCCCGTCGCCGACCGCTATAACACGCTGGCGCCCGACGGGCGCTATCAATTCCGCCGCCTGTGCAGGAACATGATCAAGTGGTACGGGTATATTTCCCAAGTGGCGCGGATGTTTGACAAAGAACTGCACCGGGAATATGTATTTCTCCGGTATTTGCTCGGGCTGATTCCGCCGGAAGAGACGCAAATGATCGACCTCGAAGGGAAACTGCGGCTGGAATATTACAAGTTGCAAAAGACTTTTGAGGGCACGATTACGCTCAGGGAAGAAACGGGGATTTACGGCCCCGCCTCTGCAAAAGGCGCGGCCAAGCCGGAAGCAAAGCAGCCCCTCGACGAGATTATCGAAAAAATCAACGAGCAGTACAAGGGTGCGTTCACCGACGCGGACCGGGTGATGGTGTCGCTGATTCAAGGAAGGCTCATGCAAGACGAGAAACTCAAAACCATGGCGCGGAGCAGCGACCCGCAGATTTTCGCGGAGAGCATTTTCCCGAAAGCGTTTGGGACGGCGGCAAACGAATGTTATATGGAGTCACAGGAAACCTTTGCTTCGATGTTTACGGAAACGGCGAAATACAACGCCATCATGCACGCGCTGGGGGCTTTCCTGTATCGCGAGATGCGGGGGACTTTGCAGGCATGAGCATTGGGCAAGAAAAAGAGGCTGTGCAGGAAGAAAAATCTTCGTGCACAGCCTCTTTTCCATGGAATCCGCTTTATTTTTTTGCCAAGCAGACGCGGTTCTTGCCTCCGTGCTTCGCCTGATAAAGCGCGCCGTCCACGCGCTGGTAGAACGCCTCGAAGGACTCGCCGGGCGCGATGCGCGCGACGCCGAAGCTCGCCGTGAAGCCTTTGCCGTCCGGCAGGACCCGCAGGGCGGCGATGTCCTCCCGGATGCAGTCGGCGATCTCTGCCGCCGTTTTCTCGTCCGCTTCCAGCAGGATCAGCAGAAATTCCTCGCCGCCCCATCGCCCGACGGTGTCGCCCAGCCGGACATGGGCGCGGAGCACTCCCGAAGTCGCTGTCAGCACATGGTCGCCGACGTCATGCCCGTACGTGTCGTTGATTCTCTTGAAATTGTCGATGTCCAGCATGAGAACCGACACCGGCCTGCGGTTCGTCTGGGCGAAAGTGATGGCTTGCTTGAGCACCGACTCGGTCTCGCCCCGGTTCGCGATTTTCGTCAGGCGATCCGTGCGCGCCATGCGGTCCAGCTCCACGTTCGCGGCTTCCAGTTCTGCCGTCGTCGCGCTGACAAAGCGCACGAGGCGCTCCACGATCAGCAGGGAATCCTTCAGGCGTGTCGGCATTTCGCCGCGCACGGGCAGCGGCTTGGCGGGCTTTTCCCCTTCGCGGAATCCCACGGTCAGCAGCATCATATTGTGGATGCCGATATTCTCGGCGAAGCGGAAAATTTCGCCGTAGGTGTAAAAACCGAAGGACGGCGCGATTTCCCGCGCGTGCGCCAGTTCAAATTTCACGTCGCCGTGCAGGAACATCCGATGCGCGTAGCAGCTCAAAACGAGAAGCCCTTCGGGGCGGAACGCCGCCATGTCGGTGTAGCCGACTTTGGCGTCCTTGACCATCTCCCCCGGATTGCCGTAGGACAGGCGGATGGTCTCGCCCTCGTGCAGGTCGGCGATGAAAAGCAGCGCGCCGTCCTCCCGGCAGTCGACGGTGTGGCGCGCGACGTAGCTGTTGCCGCGACGGACGAACACGGGAAACGCGAGCGTGTCCCGGGAGAAATGCTTGTCCGCGGGAACGCCGAGATATTTCTCATAAATGCGGGCGGCGGGCTGGTGGTCGATTTCCGTCACCACATGCTCGCCCTCCATTTTCGTGATGACAAATTCGCGGCCCAAAGGCTTCCAGCCGAAGTTCAGGCTCGCGTGCACGTGCAGATCGGGGCCGGAGAACAGGACTGCCACCAAGCCCTCCTTGATGACCTTGTCTTTCGTGAAGACACAGGCAGGGGCGTTTTGCAGTGTGTTTGCGCCGCCGCCGAAAATGACGACGTTTTCATCCAGCGGCGCGAGCCGGTCGAGGAATGGCTGGATATCGAGGGCGTGCAGCGTACCGAAAATGCCGACGGCGGCCAAATGCTTCAGGCGCTTTGCCTGCGCGCAGAAATTTTTCCCGTCCTCGGACAGCGTATCGAGCTTGTCAAAGGCGGCCACGCGGACTTCGCTGGACTGGAACGCGGAAAAGCCGACGACAGCCGCGTTGACCCGGACGCCGCCGTTGTAGATCACGTCCGTGGTCATGCTGCCCACGATGGCGGCGGCAGGAAACGCTTTGCCGAGCTGACGGGCGAGGCCGAGAATTTTTTTCGGATCCGATTCCACTGTAAAAATGGAAATCAAGAGCCCCGTGCAAGTTTCCGGCAGCTGCTCTCGGGCCCGGCGAATGCAGACGGCAACGTCATCAGTGCTGCGGATCATAGAAGAAAATTGCAACATAAAGGATCTCCCTCCCCCGGTACATGGTTCTTGTGTGCTGGTTGGGTTGCAATCATCAAAGCCATTGCTTCTTATTATATCATATATGTCGTACTTTTGGACTAAAAAATTAAGGAAGCGACGGACAACACGTATCAAATCAATCCCTGCATTCTTTTTATTGTGGAAAAATTCATGATGTGCGATAATGGGGACAGAGGAAAATCCTGGTCCGCACATAGAGCGGCACAGTCTGATTCTGGGGGGATGGAATGAAAAAATCATCGCGATCAACGGCAGCCCGCGCAGGAACGGAAACACGGCGGAGCTCCTGCAACACGCGCTCCGCGGCGCGGAGGAAACGGGGGCGGAGACGGAGCTTGTCCATCTCTACAGCCTGGATTTCAAAGGCTGCCTGAGCTGTTTCTACTGCAAGCGGAAGGATGTGGAGCACGGCGTCTGCGCCGTGAAGGACGATTTGTTCCCGGTCATCGAGCGCGTGAAGGCGGCGGACGCTTTGATCTTGGGCGCGCCGATCTACTTCATGAACCTGTCCGCAGGGATATTCGAAGGGAGAGAACGAAATGAGTTTGCATGGAATCACGAAGGGAACCCCGTTGGAGCCCATCGCGGAAATGATGGCGAAAGGCGAGGCCAACGGCACCATGATGTACTACGCGCTGGCGCGGCTCGCGAAGGAGCAGGGCTTGGAGGACGCGTCGAAGACCTTCATCGAGGCGGCGAACCAGGAGGCGGTTCACGCGGGCTTCTACGCGACGCTGAACGCGAAATATCCGCAGGATTTCTGGGGACTGGTGCGCGGGCTGATGGCCGCCGAGTATCACGGCGATACGGCAATCAAGGAGCTGGCGGACAAATTCCGCGCGGCGGGGCTGAAAGAGGCCGCCGACGAGATGGAAATTTTCGCGAAGCAGGAGGGGCACCACGGCGAGATGTTGGAAGGGCTTCTGAAAAAGTATAAGCCGGAAGCTCTCGATGTGTCCGGCAAGAAGATTTACGTCTGCGGCTGCTGCGGCTTCGAGTACATCGGCGACCTCGACGCCGAGCCGGAAGATTACGTCTGCCCGATCTGCGGCATGCAGAAAAAAGTGTTCAAGCTGAAAGCGTAGGAGAGGAAACGACCGACGAAATCGCTAAAACTCCCTCCGTCACGCCTGCGGCGTGCCAAGCGACATGTCACGCCCAAAGAGGGAGGCTGAAATATCGCAATATAAGCCCCCCTCTTTGAGGGGGGTGTCAGCGAAGCTGACGGAGGGAGGTGAAAGACGAGTTTCGGGATTTTCTAAAAATACACTTATTTTTTCAACAGGAGGAAATCAAAATGACAAAAGCGGAAATCATCGAAAAAGTAAAAGACCTGATTGCGGCGCCGAGCTGTTGCGCGCCGCTGAAAGCGTTGGCGGAGGAATGGCTGAAAGCGGAAGGCACGGCGAACGAAAAGGAAATGAGCAAAAAGCTTATCGCCGAGCTGGAAAAGGACGTGCAGAAAGCGGCGGACTGCCTCCGCTTTTTCGATTCGGAAGCCGGACGGAAAGCGATGGGCGAGGAATTCGCGGCAAAGATGGCGAAGCATTTCAAGGAACTGGTCGATGCCGGGGAAATCTGGTGCGACTGCCCCGCCTGCACGCCAGGACGCGCGATTTTGGAGAACAAGGAGGTCATTTTGTAAAGAAAGGCAAGGTGTCGCGTTATGACCGACGAAGAAATCATCCGCGCATTTCATTGTATGTGGGACGGGTTTCCCGAGCCGATCATGCTGATCAAGAAGAACCGGGACATTGTTGCTGTGAACAAGAAAGGCGAGTCCTTCGGCGTCAAGCAGGGGACGAAGTGCTCGTGACACGAACCTCGCCTCCGTGCATCTCGAGCTGCCGGACGTGGATATTTCCGACTGACGGGCGAAAACGTGACAGGGAACCGCAGGGGCTGCCGCAGGGAGACAGGTTCTTCCCGAGGCAGCCCCTTGTTTGCGAACATGGAACGTTCCGTCCTGAAGACAAAATTTGATCTGCGGGCGATTCTTTCGGGCTCGGCTCGCCCTGAAAAATTTTGAGGTAAGAATTTCTTACCTCAAAATTTTTCAGGGGGGCGCGATTCCCTTTCTTTTATGGGGTTCCCCTCGCGCTTCGTTCGCGCATCTATTCCTTTTCCGTATGGCGGGATATAGGCCGCAGGTATTTGATTCCGGGCAGCAACCGCTTTATAATGAAGCAAAGCTGTGAAGAACATAGAAACAAATGCGGGGGGACGATATGAAACGGATGATTGTGGACGGGCTGCTCTTTGTGCTGCTTGTGCTTTTGATGGGATTCCATGTTTTGCCGAAGCCGCTCCATGAAGCGTTGGGCGTTCTCGTGGCGGTTCCCGCGGCGTTGCACCTCGTCTGGAACGGCGCTTGGTTTTCCTCGTTGCGGCGGGGGACGTGGAATGTGCGGCGGGCGGCTTCGGTTTTCGTCAACGTGGCGCTGATCGTGTCGTTGGCCGTGGCGCTCGTCAGCGGGCTGGCCATCGCGAACCGCCTGTTTCCCGGCGTGTTCGGCCTCGCGTGGCAAAAGAGCATTGTCGCCCATCAGGCCCATGTGGCTTCGTCCTATTGGCTGCTGATTTTTTCGGGGTTTCATTTGGGGCTGCATTGGACGGCGCTGTGGACTCGGTTTGTCCGTTGGCGCGGCTGGGACGTTTCCTCGCGTCGGTATCGGCTGGGCTCGCGGCTCGCGGTTTTTGCCGTTTTCGTCCTCGGCGTGGCCGGTTCCTTTCTGCACCGTATCGGCGACCGGCTGATGATGAAACACGTCTTCGGCACGGCGGCGACGAAGCTGCCCTCCGCCGCTTTCCTGCTGGTCCTTGTCGGCATCTTCGGGCTGTACGCGATTCTCGGCTACGGGATGGCGAGGAAAAGATAAGGCGCAAGCGCCTGTACCATGTTCCGGCGGACGATTGCATACAATGACGGCTGTGCCGCGCATGGTTGCATTGCTGCCCGTGTTTTTGGTAAAATAGCAGTAAGGAACTGTTCAAAAATAAATTTTAATTCTCGCTTGTCTAAATTTCCCTGTGTGTCGTTGTCGTCAGTCGGCGTAGCCCCGCTACGCCTCCTTCCTCCGCCTTGCACAGAAAAATTTATCCTGCGCGATAACTTAAAATTTATTTCTTCACAGTTCCTAGCAGATTGCGGGGCGGAAGAGAAGAAATGGCCCCGGCGGGGAGGAGCCGAACGTGGAAAAGAAAGCGATGATGATCCGGAACGGCGCGTCGTTCATGGTGAACGCCATCCAGAAGAATTTGGAGGAGGCCGGGTACGCGATCCTGCCGGTGGACGCGACCGTCGCCGCCGTGAACGCGAAGCGCAGGGAAACCGACATTCTCATTTGTTACCTCGGGGAATTTATTTCGGAGGCTTCCGAGCTTCTCGTGTATTTGAAAGACCTTTGCACCGAAGAGGACAAGCTTTTGATTCTGCTCGGCAATCCGGCGGAACTGGCGACCGTGGAGGAAACGATTCCCGCCGCGTTGGTCGCGGCTCGGTTCGAGCGCCCGCTGGACATCAAAAAGCTGATCGACGAGCTGGACCATCTTGTGCAGGTCAACGATGAAAACGCGCGCAAGAAAACGATACTCTTGGTGGACGACGACAACACCTTCTTGAAAACCGTCAAGGGCTGGCTGTCGGGGACCTACCGGGTCACCATCGTCACCTCCGGCGCGCAGGCGCTGATGTACATCGCCGACAACACGCCGGACCTGATCCTGTTGGATTACGAAATGCCCGTGACCAGCGGCCCGCAGGTACTGGAAATGATCCGAAGCGAGACCAAGGTCGGCGCTATCCCGGTCATCTTCCTGACGGGCAAGGGCGACCGGGAAAGCGTGATGAAGGTTCTCGCGCTGAAGCCGGACGGGTATCTCCTGAAATCGACGGACAAAGCGACACTGCTGAAATCGTTGGAGGACTTTTTCGAGAAAAAGAAGTACGAACAGCTGCACGAGATGCAGAAATAACAGAAAACAAAAAGGCTGCTGCGGGAAAGAGTTCTTCCTGCGGCAGCCCTTTTTGTTTTCTGTTGGGCGTTGAACCCCTTGTATTGCAAGTGATTTCCTGCGGCTTCTTTCTAGCAAAACATTTTGAAGTACGAATTTCTTGCCTCAAAATGTTTTGTCCGCAGGAAAATTTTTTTCGCAACCACGCAATCAAAAAACGACCGCGCCCTTTCGCCGGAACGCGGTCGTTTTTGATTGAGAAACAATCTCTAAGTGTATCTAAAGGTGTAACTTTTGGGACAGGCTGTTTTTGTGCGAAAATCGGC
>JAFVAI010000078.1 GCA_017480545.1 Schwartzia sp. (in: firmicutes)
GTATATTTCTATCGGGAGGATGAGGGAATGGACAGCGTGGAGTTTGTGAGAATCATCGTCGAGGCGGTGGCGGTTTCAATCCTCAGCTTTATGCTTTGGCATATCCAAAGGAGGCTTGAACATGCCGAGGAAGCGGAAAAAGAAATGCAGGCCGAGCTTGCGGAAGAGCGGAAACGTGTCGAGGAAATGCGGAAAGCCAACAACAAAGGAACGCAAGCCCTCCTGCGCGACAGGCTCTTGCAGGGGTTCCACTTCTTCAAGCGTCGCGGCATGGTGACGTATGGCGAGGCCATGAACTACAAGAATATGTACGAGGCATATCATGCACTTGGAAAGAACGGCGTCATGGATGGGATCTATGAAGAGTTTTTGAAAATCCACATCAAGCCGGATGCAGAAGTTTACCCCAATGAGCAGATCGGAGGTGCGGCATGAAGAAAATGGAAATCACGCCGGACTTGATTATCGCCATGGGAATGTCCGTCGCTCTGATTCTCGCCGTCATTTTCGGATCGGCGACGGAAATCACCATCGGCATATCCGCGGGGCTGGGCGGCTACTTGGGGCAGGTCGTGTCGAACGACGAAGCCAAGAAAAAGGAAAAAGCGACGGAAACAAAGGAGGGCGGGCAAGATGCGAGCGGTTGACCTTGACGAACTGAAAAAGATTGCGGAGGACAGCGCAAAAGATTTATGGGACGACGCGCGAAGCGTCGGCCTCGATACGCCGAAAATCATCCTGCATTGGAGCGCGGGGTGGTGGGATCAGCCGCATAAGGACTACCATATCAACATCACGGGCGACGGCAGGATATGGCTGAATAAGGAAAATCTTGCGGAAACGCTCCCGCACACATGGAAGCTGAACACGGGAACAGTCGGCGTATCGCTCTGCTGCTGTGCCGGGGCGACGTCAAGCCACCTCGGGGAAAACCCGCCGACCGAGAAGCAGATCAACATCATGGCGCAAATTGTCGCCGTGCTGTGCGAAGCGCTGGACATGGACATCAGCGAGGAAAACGTTCTCACCCACGGCGAGGCGGCGGACAACGAGGAACTTTACGACGAGGAAGACCTGTACGGCCCGAACAACGACTGCGAGCGGTGGGACTTGCAGTTCCTCGGGACAGCGGAAAGCCCGCGCTTCACGAAAGACCACAGCGACCCCATCACGGGCGGCAACGTCATCCGGGGCAAGGCGATATGGTACGCGCAGGAAGCGAAGAAGGCGGAGCAAAAAGAAGCCGCTTGGGAAAAGGATATGGAAGCCATCCAGAAAGAGATGGACGGGGCAAAGCGTTACAATACACTGGACGAAATGCCGGACTGGGCAAGGCCGACCATCGAAAAGATGATAGCCAAGAAGCTGCTTTCCGGCGACGGGAAAAGCCTCGACCTGTCGCATGATATGCTCCGCGTTTTCGTGATCCATGACCGGGCGGGCCTGTATGACTGAAAGCGGGCGGCGGAAAATGACAAGCCTTGAATGGATCGAACTTTATATGGCGTTTGCCGCGTTTCAGGCGCAAGCCGAAAAACGCGGCTTATACGCCGAAGAAATCAAGAAAATAGAAGATGATCTATTCGACCATTGCCCGATCCCGCAGCCGCAACCTATGGAGGTATGAAAGGAAGGAGAGGAAAGATGAATGAAAGCAAAAAAGGGTGTTATATTGCTTGCGCTTGCCTGTTTCTGCTTTTTGTCGGCGTTGCATGGTATCTGTTGCGCGTCCCCGAAAGCGGAAGTGGAAACCGTGATAATGTCGAAAACGGATTTGAAAGCGTTGCAAGAGAGCAATCGGAAGCAGGGCGAAGCCTTGAAACAATCCGAGGCGGCATTGAAAGCAGCCGGGAAAGCGTTGAACGAATCGAACGCGGACTTGATGAAAGCGCGGCAAGAGTTGAGAGAATCGAAGACGCAAATAGCAGCCTTGCAAACGGCCTTGACGGGATCGGAGAGCGAAACAGCCGCATTGATGATCGAATTGCAGCAGCAGCAGCAAGAAACAGCGAAGCTGAAGGAGCGATTGCAAGCGCTGGAAGCGGAATCGCAGACAGCCGAAAACTCAATAGCGAAAGCGAACGAATACTTGCAAAATACGCGCCTTGAATTTCAAGCGCGGGAACGCGAACACGAAAAAACGGAAGCCGCTTTGAGGAATAAAATCACGGCTTGGCAGATCGTCGCCGCGCTTTTGGGCGTCGGCCTGGCCTTTTCGTAGGAGGGGCGGCTCCATGTTGGAAAAGTATCTGAATCGAATCGTAAAAGGTGACAGCCTTTCCGTTTTGAAAGATATTCCATCAAACACGATCGACGCGGTTATAACTGATCCGCCATATTGTAGCGGGGGGCGATCGATCAGCCAAAAGCAGCAGCAAACCACAAGGAAGTATGAAAACGACTATCAAGGGAGGCCGGATTTTGTCGGCGACGCAAAAGACAGCCGATCATGGATGATGTGGTGCGGCCTTTGGATCGCTGAATGTGAAAGAGTATTGAAACCGGGCGGCTACTTCCTTTCCTTTTGCGACTGGCGGCAGCTTCCGACGGCGACGGACGCAATACAAATAGGCGGTATATCGTGGCGCGGGATCATTTCATGGAATAAGGGGCTTGGCAGCCGCGCCCCGCACAAGGGATATTTTCGCCACCAATGCGAATTTATTGTGTGGGGAACAAAGGGGCCGTGCATACCGAAAGAAAACGGGCCTTTCCCCGGTTGCTTTGAATATCATGTTTGCCAAACAGATAAATTCCACATTGCCGGGAAGCCGACGCCGCTTATGGAGGAACTCGTGGAAATCGTGCCGGAAGGCGGGATCGTGCTTGACCCATTCGTGGGGAGCGGTACAACGTGCCTCGCGGCGAAGCGGCGCGGGCGGCGGTATATCGGAATTGAGAAAATGGAAGAATACTATAAAATAGCACAAAAGCGCATTGCCAACAAATAAAGGGCGACAGGGGGCTTTCCTTGTCGCCCTTTTTCTTTATATGAGGGAAAACGCCACGGCGGATCATGCGCCTTCCCGTGCATAGAATGGAAGGGAAAAGAAAAAAGGCGCGCCAACGCGCGCCGGGTTTCTTGCCGTCATTTTGCCGCCATAGGGTACGGGAGCGGCTAAAATGTGATATAATATTTTATGCGGATTTATTTCGGGAAATGTTTTATAAATCGCCGTATTTTCGCGGGTTTCATTCTGCACCATGCGGAAATATTCGCGCATAAATTCGCGGCGGCGAATAAATAAAATTTTGACCTGAGATGCGCCTGCTTCGCAGGCTACAGCCGCGCCAAAGCGCGGCTGACGTCTCATGCAATCGCAGTAAGGATTTAAAAATCCTAACTGCGATTAGTATGACAAAAATCTCATAAAATGCTGATATTTCAAGAAGTTCACTCTTTTTCCCTGTACCAGAAAGGACGAAGGAAGCGGAGCGCGCAGGTCTCGCCCGGCTCGGGGCCGGGGTCGCGGCGGCCTTTCTGCACACGGAGCGTTTGCTCGCCGACTTGGATCTGGTAGTCGATGATCTCGCCGAGGAACGCTTTGCGGTTCACTACGCCGTGGAGACCGGCCGGGTCGTCCGAGGGGAGGAAGTCGATTTCCGACGGGCGGCTGGCCCAGGAGACGACGCTTTCGCCCGCGAGACGCTCCGGCACACTGACGCCCGCCGGAAGCGGAACGCCGCCCGGCAACTGCGCGCTGCCGCCGTCACAGTTTACCGCAAGGAAGTTCGACAGGCCGATGAAGCTGAACACGAACTTGTTTGCTGGGTTGTTGTAGATGTTCAGCGGCGTGTCGATTTGCTGGACGACGCCGAGCTTCATGACGAGGATGCGGTCGGACAGCGCCATCGCTTCGGACTGGTCATGCGTGACGTAGATGATCGAGAAGCCGTATTTCATTTGCAAATCCTTGATCTCGAAGCGCATTTCCTCGCGGAGGTGAGGATCGAGGGAGGAAAGCGGCTCGTCGAGGAGCATGACGTCCGGATTGATGGCGAGGGCGCGGGCGAGGGCCACGCGCTGCTTGCCGCCGCCGGAGAGGTAGTCCGGGCTCTGGTCTTTCGCCGCGACGAGGTTCGTCGCGCGCAAAGCGTCCATCGTGCGCCGGTCGATTTCGCTCTCCGGCAGCTTCCGGATGCGGAGCGGGAACGCTACGTTCTCATAAACGGAAAGGTGAGGCCAGACGGCGAAAGCCTGGAACACCATGCCGAAATTCCGTTTCTCGGGCGGCGTGTAGTGGTTCTTTTTCGGCGAGGAAAAAAGCTGGTCGCCGACCCAGACTTCGCCGTCGGACAAATCCTCGAAGCCCGCCACCATGCGGAGCGTCGTGGTCTTGCCGCAGCCGGAGGGGCCGAGCATCGAGAAGCACTCGCCCTTGCCGATTTCATAGTTCAGATTGTTGACGGCGGTGACGTCGCCAAACCGTTTCGTCACGCCGATAAGACGCACAAAGCCTGCCATCGTCACTCACTCTCCTTTTTCGTGAAATGGTTGATGACCGTCTGCCCGACGATGATGATGATCAGCGCGATGGCCGCCAATGCGCAGGAGATGACGGTTTCGCCGTCCTCGTTCAGCGTGTAGATGGCGACGCCGATGGTGCGCGTCGTCGGCGCGTAGAGCATGATCGAGACGGTCAGCTCGCGGAGCGACGGCAGGAAGATCAGGAAGAACGCCGCGAACATGCCCGGCTTCACTAGCGGCAGCACGATGTCCTTCAGGGATTGCCACATCGTCGCGCCGCAAGCGCGAGAGGCTTCGACCAACGAATCATGCACTTGCTCGAGGGCCGCGCTGTTCGCTTTCAGCGAGAACGCCATATAGCGCGCGATGTAGGCGACGAGGATAATCCAGACCGTGTTGTAAAGGTTGATGCCGAACTGCCCGCTCCAAGCGAGGATCACGCCGAGGGCGATGACCGAGCCCGGGACGGAGAACGGCAGCATGCCGAGGAATTCGAGGATGCCTTTGCCCTTTACGTCCATCTTGACGATGACGTAGGAAATCATGACGCCGGCGAACATGGTAATGATCGCGGCGGTCAGGCCCAGCGTGACGCTGTTGAAGATTGCGTCGCGGGTCACGTCGTACTCGAACAGGATGAACTTGAAGTTGTCCAGCGACAGGTTTTCCGGCGAGAACGACAGGCCGTAGGTGGAAAGGCCGCCCACGAGGAAAATCACGACGGTGGGCAAGACGATGGTGAACGCGATGTACGCGAAGCAGAAGAACATCAACGGGTACTTGAGCCCGCGAAGTTTCAGCTCCATCGGGCGAAAGCTCTTGCCGCCGATGATCTGGTAATGGCCGGAGCCGAGAATCTTCCGTTGCAGCCAGATGATGCAGGCCGCGCTGATGACCAGCACGGTGGCGAGCACGGTGCCCGTGCGGATGGACTCGAAAGAGCCGCCCGACTGGTGGATGCGCTCGTAAATCAGCACCGGGATGTTGTAGATGCCGTTTTCGATGCCGAGGACGGCGACGGTGCCGAAATGCGCCATGGAGTACAGCATAATCAGGAGCGCGCCGGACAAAATCGAGGGCAGCACCAACGGGATCGTGATTTTCCGCGTGATGGTGAAGAGCCCCGCGCCCGAAATGCGCGCCGATTCCTCCAGCGTCGGGTCCATGCGCTCCAACGCGCCGCAGACTTGGATGAAGACGAACGGGAAGAGATACATGACTTCGACGGCGGAAATGCCATAATAACTGTAAAGGTTGAAAATCGGGCCGTCAAAGCCGAGGTTGTCCATGAAGAAACGGTTGATGAAGCCCGCGTTCGGCGACAGCAGCATCTTCCACGCCATGGCGCCGATGAAGGACGGCAGCATGAACGGCACGAGGAACATGCTCTTCATGAACCGTTTGTGCGGCATATCCGTTCGCGTGACAAGCCACGCGAAGAACGTGCCGACAATCGTGGAGCCGATGGTGGACATACCGGCGATGATCAGAGAGTTCATCAATGCCTTGAAAGTTTCCGGTTCTTTCAGAATCTCGATCGCGCCGGAGAAATTGAAATGGTCCTCCACCCAGAACGCGTTGAACAGGATCAGGAGCACCGGGAACGCGACCACGACAACGAGGATGGCGATGGACAGGAACAAAATGACCTGTGCCACGCCGAAGGAGCTTTTCGTGTTCATGCCTCAAGCACCCCCTTCAAGGCTTCCTTTTCAAACCAATGCAGGCTCAAAAACGACAGCGAACATTCATCCCCGGCATTGAACATCAAATTCTGCGCGATGGCGTGATGGGTTTCGAGGCTCGTCCGAAGGTGTGTGCCGTCAATCTCTATCAAATAATCCATCATTGCGCCGAGGAAATTTGCGCGGCGAATCACGCCGTGCAGCCCGTCGCCGCCCCGCGCGATGCGCACATCCGACGGGCGGAAGGCCGCGACCCATTCGGTGGCGTCGCCTGCGGGCGTTTCCCAAGGCATCGGTTGGCTGCCGTTGCCGACGAGGAACGCGCCGCCGTCCCGCCGCACGTCGATGAAGTTCGCGATGCCCATGAAGTTGAACACGAAGGGATTCACGGGCTTCTCGAAGATTTCCCAAGGCGTTCCGATTTGCTGGATCGCGCCTTCGGCGTTCATGATGGCCACACGGTCGGAGATGGCGAGGCCGATTTCTTGGTCATGGGTGACATAGAGCACCGTGACGCCCAGCTTCTTTTGCAGTTCCTTGATCTCGAAGCGCATTTCCTCGCGCAGGTTCGCGTCGAGGTTCGACAGCGGCTCGTCAAGGAGCAGGAGCGCCGGGTCGGCGACGAGGGCGCGGGCGAGGGCGACGCGCTGCTGCTGACCTCCGGAAAGTTCCGAAGGCAGGCGTTTGTCAAGGCCGTTCATGCCGACGATGTCAATCATGCGCATCACGCGCTCATGGATCTCGTCCTTCGGCCGTTTGGCGATTTTCAAGGGGTACGCGACGTTCTCGAACACGGTCATGTGCGGCCAGACCGCGTAATCCTGAAATACCACGCCCAGCCCGCGATTTTCCGGAGGCACGGCAATCCGCGCCTCCGGGTCGTTCACCAGCGTGTCGCCGATGTAGATTTTCCCAGCGTCGGCGGACTCAAACCCGGCGAGCAGCCGCAAGAGCACGGTTTTCCCGCAGCCGGAAGGCCCGAGCAGCGTAAAGCACTCGCCCTTTTCCAGCGTGAGCGAAAGGTTTTGAAGCACAGGATGCCCCGGATACCCTTTGCTCACATTTTCCACACGGATAATGTCCAAATTGCATCACTCCTATTGGCAATTTCCAATTTTCGAGTTCTATCCTGCTTCATTATAGGACAGTTTCATCGCAAAAGCTACAGAAATTTTGCTCTATATCACCATCATGGTTGTATTGAATCCCTGATAGTTGCGGAAGAAAAAAGTCTGGGCGCGGCTTCGGACGACGTACATACCCAAGGCTCTGTAGTCCACATCCTCCGCCCGCTCCGGCATGGCGGCAATCGGGCCGCCGGGGAGGCGGAAGGGGTCGAACTCCTCAGCGTCGTCCCGGAGATGGATTTCAAATGTGGGCGAGCCGGGTCCGGAGATTTTTTCGTCGGGCGTTTCCCTTGCAATCAGCGTGAGCTGCCACAGGACGTGCGCATCGGCGCGCCGGGCGGCCCGCTCGCTTACGACGCCCGAGATTTCCTCCAACGCCATGCGCAATAGGTAGCGCTTGCGCTCGTCCGCGCCCCATTTCGCCGCGAAAGATTCGATGGCGTTGAGCTGCTCCGCCACGGCTCCGATGCTGCCGTAAAAGGCGGAGGCGTACACCCGCGCCGGGTCGATGTTTTTCCGTTCGCTTCGGTATCGTTTATAGACGTAAACGATGAGAAGGGTCAAAAGCTCGGAAAGGGGGTACACTAGCCAAAAGATGCCGCTGCCGAAGCGGGAAAGGAGGTACGCCAAAGCGATTCCCACGCCCGCGCGGCGCAGGAATACGACGAGAAACGCGCCCTGCTCGTCCTCCTCGGACTGGAAATAGTTTTGCAGCAAAAGGCATACGCCCATGAAAACCGCGCCGACGCAGAAGATCCGTATCGCGTGATAGACTGCCGCCGTGTTCTCGATGCCGTCCAGCCCGAAGAGAAGCCCCGCGAGTTCCGGGCAAACGATCATGGCGGCAGTGGCGAGACCGCCCAGAGCCAGCGAATAGAGGAGGCAGTAGCGGAAAATCCGGTGCAGCTCTTTGAAGTTGCATTCCGCGAAAAACGCGGAAAAGATAGGCTGCGCCATTTTGCCGATGAGCTCGTAGATAAAGACGAAAAGCAGGGCCAGGTTTTCGACGATGTTGAAAATCGCGACGCCTTCCGTTCCCGAAAGCTCCGTCAGGAGATGGATGGACACGAGGGCGAAGACCGCGCCGAAGATGTACTCGAAGGAGGTCGCGAATCCGAGCCGCAGGGGCTTTATCGCCTCCGGGAAGGAAGCGGCCTGCCGCTGGACTTTGAGCGCCCCTTGCCGCCCCAGAAGATAGAGGAACCCGATCAGGAACGTCGCCGCATTCGAGGCGAGGAAGCCAAAGCTGCATCCCGCGATGCCCCAATCGAAAAAGAACAGCAGGATCGCGCTGACGATGAGATTGCCGACGCCCGCCGACGCCTGGAGCGCGACGGCCAGCGCGTCGACGTTGTCGTTACGAAGATAGAAGGTTACCAGTTCCATGAGAATCTGAAAGGGGATTCCCAACAGGATGTAAAACATATAGCTTTTCGCCATGGCGAACACGGCGCCCTCTTCCGGCGCCGCGCCGAGAAAAGCGAGGAGCCCGTCCCCCAACAGGAGCCCCGCCGCCATGATGCCGAAGCCGACGGCGCAGGAGAAGCGCAGGAAAAAATTGAAGATGCCGAGCGCCCGCTGCTGTTCCCCTTTGTGCATGAGGTTCGCGAAAACCACCGCGCCGCCCGTGGAGAGGCCGAAGGCAAAGAAGGAAGACAGAAGGAACAACGGGGAGACGTACCCGATGGCGGCAATCCCGTCCATGCCGATGGCGTGGCCGACCAAGATCGTGTCCCCCATCTCCGCCAGCGCCATCCCGATGCCGGCGAAGGGAGCGGGCAGCACGGCCCGCAGGAACATTTTCCGGGTAAAATACGCGGAAAGCGACGATTCCGTTTTCATGATTCCAAAAGCTCTGCCACCTGCCGCTTCTCGTCCGTCAGCGCGCCGATCATCTCATCCACTGTCCGGGCAAAGCGGCGCATGGCCTCCACGGAATAGCGGCTGGCGTCATAGTTCAGCACCAGCGAATGCGTCCCGTCCGCATGGGCGTTGCAATCGATGTCCAACGTATTTTCCGCCGCGGATCTCCCGTTCTCCGGCATCTGCACGATCTCGGCCTCCGCGCCGCCCAGCCGCGCCCCGCCGCGCCTGCTGGTGAGCCCTTTTTGCAGGATGAAGGTGGCGCAGTTGTTCTCAAGTCCTTCGTCATAGACTACATCGAGGCTCTTGATGTATTTCATGCCCTCCGCGATCCGCGCTTCCAGCCCGCGCAGGAACGCGCCGACGGAAATCCCCTCCTCGAAATCCCAACGGATGGGAATCTGGTTCAGCATGAGGCCCAGCATCCGGTGCTCCACGGAATTCATGCGCCCGTTGTGAACCCAGCTCATGATGGATTCCTTGGCGCCCGCCGACTTCGCCATGGCCAGCATCGTTGCCGCCATGAAAAAAGTATTTTCCGTAAAATCCGCGCCCTTGAAAAAATCCTGGGGGACGACGCTTTCCAACGGCATTTCCAATTCGTTTTTCGTCCACGCCCCGACGCCCTCGACATCGGCGGGAGGCAGGTGCTTTTTCTCGTCGAATCCTTCCAGCATCTTTTGCCAGTACGTGTGCCCTTCCGCCAAGGTCGCCGGGGCGATCCTGGACTCCGCGAGGACGTACTCGGCGTAGCTTGGCGCCTTTCGCGCCGCGGCATTCCCCGCGCCCCTGACATACCGCTTGTCGAGCTCCCGCCTAAAGAGCAGCGCGGTCGCCACCCCGTCCATGATGGCATGGTAAAAGTCGGCGTAAAGATATTGCCCCGAAGCGGTCTTCATGAGATGGACGCGATAGAGCGGACGGTCGATGAGCGTGTAAGGCTCCATGAGGTCGCGCTTGCGCTTTTCGAAAGCCTCGTCCGAAAGGGTTTCCACATAGACCCGCGCCACCTCCCCGTCAAACCGCTGGCAGACCTCCCCGGTCTCGGGATGGAAAAGCAGGCGGCAGCGGAAAATGTCGTAGGTCGACAGGATGTCGTTCACCGCCTCGGCCATCCGCTCCATGTCCACGGACGGGTCAAGCCGCATCAGCGCGCCGATGTTCATCATCGTCGAGTTTGCCTTTTGGAGATGGGTATCGACCAGCCAACGCTGGATCGGGCGCAGCGGGTAATATTCCGGCGCGTTTGTTTCCTCCGTGTCCCCGTCTTTCACGATATGGAGGAGGCGACCGAGGTTCGTCATCTCGAACACGTCCATCACGTCGGCAGTCGGATTTTTGACCGTGAGCGTGCCGCCCTGTTTCTTCATTTGGTTGTTGGCCATGATCAGGGAGCGGATGCCTGCCGAGGAAAGATAGTCCAGCTTGGAAAAATCCAAGACCGCTTCCTTGGCGCCCTCAGCAGCGGCACGAAATTCCGCGTCGAAAGCCGACCCGGTGAGCTTGTCGAGCCGTCCCGCGAGGCAAAGCGTAAGTTTGTCCCCGTCCCTTGTCTTCGTGATGGTGATGTCCATGAATATACCTCCGTTTTGTGCTTTTCCTTAAAGTCTGTCGGTGCTATCATATATGGATTATAGGATAGTTTGCGTTGAAATGCCATAAAAATTTGCGCATCCAAAAATTTCAAAAAAATTTCTAAGGAGCAACACTTTTTGCGGCGTTATCTTGTATAATGAGCAGAGGGGACTGCGGTCGCTGCGTTTGCGAAACCGTGGGCTGGAAAATCCCAAAAGAGTTTGATTATGCGTATTTATATGAAAGGCGATGACAGGATGGGAAAAGCGGGAGACAGGACAGATGGGGCGTACCGCCGGATTACGGACGCTTGGGAGCGTCTGCCTTGGCAGACGATACTGCTGACGTTCGTGGGGCTCTTTCTGCTCAGGAATCTTCTGCTTCCCATGGCGGGCGACGATTACGCCTATGCGTTCATTTGGGACCCCGAGCACGGAGGGAACCTCATGGACGACATCGGGGAGCGGATCCGCATCGCGTCCCTGTCCGATATTCTTGCCTCCCAATGGGAGCATTATTTCAGCTGGGGCGGGCGCACGATCTCCATGCTGTTCCTCCAGTTTTTCGCGTGGCAGGGAAAGATTTGGTTCGACCTGTGCAATACCGTCGTGTATTTGTTGTTGGGGCTGGTGATTTACTGGACTGCGGCCGGGCGTGTCGCGTCGCCCGCGCGTTATAAGGGATGCTTTTTGTGGGGGCTGCTGGGCCTGCAGTTCGGCGTTCTGGACTATATCTCGACGATGCTTTGGATGACGGGCGCTTGTGTCTATCTGTGGACCGGCTTTTGGGAATGTGCCTTTCTCCTGCCTTACGCGTTGGCGTATCGGCGGGCGGATTTTTGGAAACGGGCTTCCCGCTTGCAAGCAGTCCTGATGGCGGCAGCGGGACTCTGTGCCGGATGGTCGGAGGAGGGAGGGGGCATCGCCGCTCTTTTCCTGCTGGCGATGTTCCTGGTCTCGGCTCGCCGGGAGGGGCGGCTCCGGCCTTGGATGGTGGCGGGTGCGGGATTCTTCCTGTTGGGCTTCGCTCTGCTCCTCTTTTGCCCCGGCTCTATCATGCGGGAAAAGTTTATGCTGCAGTACAATCCGGAGTACGTCCTGCCGATGGACAAGCTCTGGTCGGCGGAGATGTTTTGGGACAACTTCACGGAAGGCTTTCTGCCCATCTTCTTGTGGCAAAGTTTCCTGTATGTTCCCCTTCTGCTCTATTTCAAAAATTTGCGGGGATGGGACAAAACCGCGCGTCTTGTTTCGATGTTCGCGGCGGCGGGGCTTTTGGTGCTGTGCGCCATGATGTTCGCGCCGTCATTCGGGCTTCGGACGGGCTTCCACTCCACCGTGTTCTTCACAATCGCGTCGGCGATGGCCGTGCGGGAAATCGCGCCCCGCATGAAAGAACTTTGTCGCAAAGCCTTCTGGCGGAGAGCAACCGTTGCGGTTATACTGCTCTGCCTTTGCTACGGTGCGGTCACCATGGCGGAGGCGGTTTGCATCGAGGCATCCATTCGGCGGCAGTTCGACGACCGTATCCGTCTCATCCAATCAAAGCCAAAGGAGCCGCTCTTGGTGGTGCCCGCGCTCCAAGTGCCGGAGGGATGGTGGCAGATTGCGGGGCCGAGATCCATGACGGAGTTTCATCTGATCTACGGCGCCGATTTGGAGTCGAAGCCCACGGACAACCGCTCCCTGATGTTCGCCCGGTACTACGGTATCGGCCCCATCTGCATCGACAAGGAGAGGAACTGGGAAAAATTTTAAGGGAGAGAGAAACGTGACGGCTGTATCGAAAGAAAAAACCTGTTGGGATCGCGTTCCGTGGCAGTTCATCCTGTGCGTTTTCATGGGGGTATTCCTCATTCGCAACCTGATGCTGCCCATGGTATCGGACGATATTCCCTATGCGTTTATATGGGACGGGGCGGACAAGGGGAACCTCTTGGACGGGGTGGGGCCGAGGGTGCGCATCACCTCCTTCGGGGATATCGTAAAAAGCCAGTGGTCCCATTACTTTACTTGGGGCGGCAGAATTTTGGGCATCGGGCTGACGCAGCTTTTCGCATGGGAAGGCAAGGCGTTGTTCAACGTTCTGAACACGCTGGTCTTCATGGGGCTGGCCCTGCTGATATTTCGCATTGGGACAGGGGCGTCCCTCCGCTCCATGAACAAGACCTATATCCTCTGGGTTTTGATGGCATTTTGGTTTTTGTTGCCGGATCCGTTTTTGACGACGCTTTGGATGTGCGGGAGCTGCGTTTTTCTGTGGATGAGCTTGTTGGAGTTTTTGTTTTTGCTGCCCTTCGCGCTCAAATACTGGAGGCCGTCGTTTTGGGAGAAGCCTCCCGCCTGGAGCGTCCCCCTCATGGCGCTCGCCGGCATTTGCGCGGGCTGGTCTGTGGAGACGGGCGCGGCGGCCACGGGGTTCATCGCCTTTTTTGCGCTATGGCATTTTCGGAAGCAGGGATGCCTGCAGCCTTGGATGAGCGCAGGATTCTTGTTCCTCTGTCTCGGCGGCCTCATGCTGATCCAAGCCCCCGGCGAAATGGTGCGGTTGGAGCTCCAACGACAATTCGAGTACAATCCCGAGCTGCCGCCGGAGATGTACTGGACCCCCTTGATGTTTTCCATCACGTTCACCGAATGCTTTTGGCCGGTGGTGCGGATGTGGATTCCTCCGTTGCTGTTGATACTGTATTACGTCCGACAGCTTCCCCGGGGAACGCGTTGGAATCCCGTGACGAAGTTTCAGGCGGTGTTCATCGCGGGCGCTTTGAGCGTCATGGTTGTCATGCTTTTCGTGCCGATGGCTCCGGCGAGAGCCGGTTTTTTCTCCACCGCAGCCGTCATCACGGCTTCCCTGTCGGCTCTCCGTGAACTCATGCCCAAGCGGGACATCCTCTATCGGAAGCATCGGGGACTCTTCCGTGCCGCCTTTGCTCTCTGCGCGGCCCTGTGGCTCACAACAACGGCCATCATGCTCTATGTGGAATGGGATGTGCGGACCCAGTGGATGAACCGCATCGACTACGTCAACGCCCATCAGGATCAGGATTTGGTTGTTGTCCATCAAATCGACGTTCCGCCAATCGCCGATGTCATGGCTGTCGTTTTCCAGTCCTGTTTCACTTGGAACACGGAGATACTGGCCTGGGGCTGCGATCTGGAGCCGCGCCCCGAAGGCAGCCATAACCTCATGTATGCGCAGTATTACGGCTGGAAAAAAGTCATCACCGACGGCGAGGATCGGCGCACAATCGAATAAGGAAGAAAAGAAAGACGGCTGCGGGAATTGTATGCTTCCCGTAGCCGTCTTTTTGTGTGTGCGACGCAGTTTCCCGTATTCATCTTTGCCCGTTGCCGTAATAGACGAGCGCGAGCATGGTGATGTCGTCCGACTGCTCCGCGTCGCCGACGTAGGCTTGGAGCGCTTCCTGTACCGCGCTTGTCAGCGCTCCGGCGTCCGCCGTGGGCGGCGTACTCTTCAACGTAGCTTGCAGGCGGTTTTCCCGGAACATTTCGCCGTTTTCGTTCATCGCCTCGGTGACGCCGTCGGTGTAAAGGAAAATCGCGTCTCCGGGGGCGAGGGGAATCGTTTCCGTCGGGTATGCCTCTCCTTCCATGACGCCGAGCACCAAGCTTTTTGCCTTCGGGATAAAGGAAAAGTCGGTGCCGTGGCGGAGAAGGGGCGGATTGTGGCCCGCGTTCGCATAGTGGAATTCCCCCGTCTTGAGGTCGAGGACGCCGCAGAAGGCTGTGACGAACATTCCGGCCTGGTTGCTGTCGATGAGGGCGTCGTTCGCCTGCTCCACGGCTTCCGAGAGCTTTTCCGGATGTTTTGCCCCGATGGTGCTGTCTTTCAGCAGGGTTTTCGCGATGACCATGAAGAGCGCCGCGGGAATTCCGTTGCCGGAAACGTCGGCCACCGTCACCGCGAGATGGTCCTCGTCGAGGAAATAGAAATCGTAAAAGTCGCCGCCGACATCCTTGGCGGGGTGCATCGCCGCGCTCAGCGAAAATTCCTGCTGACGCGGGAAGTCTTTCGGCAGCATGCCCTCCTGAATGTTTCGCGCGAGATCCAGCTCCGTCTTGATGTGTTCCTTTTCGGCGGCGGTGCGCGCCATATTTTCCATGTACGTCGAAAGCTCGCCCGTCATTTTGTTGAAGCCCTCGGCCAAGAGCTCGATCTCGTCGCCCGTCTTGACATCGATTTTGTGTTCCAGATGGCCCGCCGAAATCTCCCGCACACCGTCGGTCAGCGTGAGGATGGGCTTCGTGATGCGCTCCGCCAGCTTTCTGCCGACAAGCAAAAGAAGCGGTGCGGCAATGAGCAGGGAAAACGCGGCGTTTCGCTTGGCGTTCCCGAAAATATCCTGAAGCGTCGCCCGAAAACCGGCCATGGCGGCGAATACATTTTCCCGCGCCTCGATGGCGGGAGCCGCGACCACATCCAGCTTGATCAGCGTTCCGAAGCTCCAGCCGGTGGACTTCATCGGGGCATAAGCCAGGTAATACATCTCCCCGTCCACGGACACGGGCGCGACGCCGCTTTCTCCCGCCGTCATGCGTCGCGCCGCGTCCGCAAGCGTCTCCTCGCCCGCCTCGCGGATATCGACGAGGGCGGGGGTTGCCGCCAGGACGCCGGAGGATTGGGACGAAAACACCACGTCGCCGCCGCTGTCGAGAACGAAATTGGTTCTCGAATTGTCATCCAAAGCGTCGGCAATCTGGCGGTAAATTTCCTCCACGGGAAAGCCTATGCCCACGACGCCCGCGAATTCTTCCCCGTCAAAATACGGGGCGACGCAATCGATATTCTGGGAACCGTCGATGCCCAGATACGGCGCGGAGTAGACCGCGTCTTTCGCTTGCGCCCCTTTTTTGTACCACGCGCGCTCCCTGGGGTCGAAGCCGGAAAGCATCTCGGCCCGTGCCTCTCCGTCCGGCAGCACGTGCCCCTCTCCGTCCGGAGTGATGTCCAGGCAAAGCATATATCCTTCGCGGGATGCCGCGTAAAAATACGTCCTGTACCCCGCGTAGGATTTGCTCATCAATACCAATGTATCGACGAAATTCGACACGATCCCGAGTTCTTCCGCCATGCCGTCGATGTCCGTCGCCGAGAGCTCCTGGCTGTAATGGATATAGGGCATCCCGGAAAGGAGGCTTGCGTTGTCCCGTGTGCTGGGGAGTGCGCGGGGAAGACGATGTTCCGGCGCGGACAAAAGCTTCGTCATCCGGTCCGCCATATAGTCCACGTCTTCGCCGAAGATGGCAATTTCACGGTCGATGTGCCGGGCTTTGAGGGCGGCGGATTCCCGCAGGCGTTCCTTGGCGTTCCGCTCGGAGAGGCGTCCCACGGACTCCGCGACACTGTCCCCGAGGGCAGATTCATGGCGGACAAGCGAATCTCTTATGTCCGCCACCGAGTAAAGGAAAATCGCGCCCGCCAAAAGGAAAATCAGCAGGGAGGCAAACAACCCCCAAAGCAGCACACGGTTCTTGATGTTCAATTTCACAAGGTTCACTCCATCCGGTCGGTGCAATTTCCCTGGGCTTTTTGTTTTGCTGCGGGAAATCAGAAGAAGAAGTTCAGTTCGGTGAAGAACATGCTGGCGTCGTCGTCCTGTCCGGCGGCCTTGTTGATCTTGTCCTTGCCGATGAAATACTTGAAAGACGCCGAGAAGTTCTTCATCGGGATCATCTCAAAGCCAATCTCGACGCCCTTCTGTCCGGCACTGATGGCATCATAGGTCGGCGCCCAGACGGCTTCCTGGCCGAGGCTGCGGTAGGCGACGAACGCGCCCCACGAGCCCTTGTCCGCAGGGTCGGCGCCCTTGTAGTCGAGCTGGACCGTCCAGGCGCGCTTGGAGTCCTGGCCGGTCTCGTCGGTGTCCTTCGCCGAAGTGTTCCAAGCATAAGCGCCGTTCAGGTTGAAGTTCTTCCCAAACTGCCAACCAAGGCCGACATCCCAAAGGTTCATGGCTTCCTTGTCATTGCCGGCATACAACTCACGAAGGACAGCCTTGTTTGCAAAATGATGGTAGCCGACGCCCCAATTGATTTTGTCCTCGGAGTTGTTGTAAATCTCAATGCCCTGATAGCTGGCGGTTGCACCGGTGTATGCCGTTGCGGGGTCGTCTGGATTCGTTTGCCGAGGCCACCCCGGGCGGCCCACCGCTTCGGCGCTTGCGCGGCCAACGGTAATCGTTCCTTTGATCTTGCTGCCGACCGTAATCTGGCCGCCGGCCACATTGTCATCGAACAGCATACCGTTGTCACTGTTGCTCATATAGGGCAGCTTGCCGAGCAGGAGCTGGAAGTTCTTGTAGTCGCCCTGCACCCAGACGTGCTCCATGACGAACTCATCGTCGGCGTCATTCTCCGCAATCTTGCCGTTGGACGCGTTTTTCGCGCTGTTCATGTCCGTGCTGTAGTCGAGGCGGGCATGGGCGGTCCAGTTCTTGTTGATGGCTATTTCCGGTTCGAGGCGAAGCGTCACATACTGGGCGTTGGTCTGAATGGGTTTGTTTTCGGCCGGATTGGAGTGCAGACGTACATTGGCGTAGCGATAACGCACCGCGCCGGTCCACTTCACGTTGTCCACTTTTTTCTCGAGCGCGGCAACGCGGACGCCGAGGCTCTGCAGTTCGTCGGCGAACTCGGCCGCCAGCTTGTCGAGCAGCGCCTTGTCCGCGCCGTTGCCGCCTTTCGCCATGGCGCGGGCAATCATCTGCGCCATCTCGTAGCGGGTGATTTCCTGGCCGCCGCGATAGGTGCCGTCGCCGTAGCCCTCAATCACGCCATCCGCAGCGAGCTGAGCAATGGCGTCGTATGCCCAATGGGCGGCAGGAACATCCTCGAACGGATTCGCCGCGGCGAACGCCGCCTGCGCTGCGCCCACGACGAGAGCCGTCGCCAGCGCGGAAACAAGAGATTTCTTCATGCAAAACGCCTCCCGCAAATACAATACTCGCCCCATCGTCCGCGACGCCGCTTCTTTCCCGGCGCGCCCGTCTCCGGCAGATGCTATGCGCATTATGATAGCACAGATTCCCGCACAGGGCAATTTGCGCGGCTTGTATACATAGAAGGAACAGGAAAGAAAAGCGGGCGGCGTTGATGCAGGAGCATTTCGGATAAAAAAGGCGGAACGCTGTTCGCGTTCCGCCACTTTTTTATCGCTTACTTCTTGATGATCTCCGTGAACTTCTTGATCGTTTCTTCCTTCTTCGGGAGAATCTCCGTGTAGCTGACCTTGATGCCGTTCTTCAGGGCGGCTTCCGGCTGCGGGAGATTGTACTTCTCGGGAATCTTGACATCCTTGCGGACGGGGACGGTGCCGGCTTCGGCGACCTTCTGCTGGGCTTCCTGGCTGAGCAGGTAATCGACGAATTTCTTCGCGGCTTCGACGTTGTTCGAGCCTTTGAAGATCGCCACCGGGCTCGGAACCATCAGGAGTTCCGGTGGATACGCCATCTTCAGGTGCGCGCCCTTCGCAATCTTGCTGTTGGTGATGTAGTCGACGCCGAGGCAGGCGACGAGCTCGCCGGAGGAGGTGTCGTCAACGACCTGGCCGGAGCCTTTGCCGATGCGCGCGCCGTTGTCATGCAGCTTGTTGAAATAATCCCAGCCGAACTGCTTCTCAAGGAGCGCGACGCTCATGTAGGACGTGCCGGAGAGCGCCGGGTCGGCAATGCCGAAGCCCTTGTTGTATTCCGGCTTCAGGAGGTCGGACCACTGGGCCGGGGCCGTTTTGATCTTGTCCGTGTTGTAGACGATGCCGAGGGTGCCGAGGCGGGCCGCCGTGAAGCTGCCGTCATAATCGTCGAACGGGTTCAGGAGCTCGTTGAAAATCGGGGTCTTGTAAACTTCCAGCATATTCTGGGCCTTCATCTGATAGAAGTCCGGAACCTCGCTGGTCCAGATGACATCGGCGAGGATATGGCCGCTCTGTTTCTCGGCGGCGATTTTCGCCATCAGCTTGCCCGCGCCGGCGGACTGATAATCGACCTCGATGCCGGGGTTCTTCTTCTTGAAGCCTTCGACGATGCCGCTGATCAGCGCCTCCTTCATCGAAGTGTAAATCACGAGTTTGTTTTTCGCGCCCGCCGCGCCGGAGCCGGAACCCGACGACTGGGGCTTCGGGCCGCCGCCGCAGCCGGCGACGAGGGCCGTCGTCAGTGCCACGCACAGAACCATGAATAACGCGAGTGCTCTTTTCTTCATACATTCCACTCCTTATTTAATGAAATCATTTGCGGGAAACGCGCTCCGCACGCGCTCCGAAGAAGCCGGAAATTTGCGCGGCTTCTCACGGTTCGGAAACGCCGCCTCCCTTCCCTTGCCCGAAAAACGCGGCGGATCGCCGCCCGTCTTGTCAGACAATTCGTACTTGCCTTAATTATAATGCGAACGGCGGTGGATTGCAATGAAATTTTTCCGCGCGAAATTTTTCGGGCAAAGAGGAAATTTTGTCGGCGTGGCGAATATTTTTCATAATAATATTCAAAAACGGCGGCACAGTGTGGAGGACAGTATGGAAGATCGGATCGGCGAGGAAAAAAAGACAGATAAAGAGGAATGGCTGGCGGCGGCCGCGCGCTTTTGCCATGAGGGCGATTTCAAGGGAATGCGCGCCTGCGCCCGGGAAATCCTCGCCCATGATTTCGACGACGTGGACGGGCAGGCGCTTTTCGCGCAGGCATCTCTCTACCTGGGCGAGGAAGAGACGGCGGAAAGTGTCGTGCGCCGTCTTTGGGACACTGCGCCCCGCCACTGGCGGCTGCTTTTGGTGGCGGGCGAGCTTCACGCGCTGCGGTTTGAAATGCGGCAGGCCATCGACGTTTTGAAACGGCTATGGACGCTGGGGCAGGCACGGACGGGGGCGGTGGCGCCTTACGACATGGCGATCATGGAACGCGCGGGGCGGCTTTTGACCGACGCCTGCTATCTTCTGGCGCGCCCCGACGAGGCGGCGGAATATCTTTTCGAGCTCGTCGGCATCATTCAGGACTTGCAGACGAAAGAGGAGCTTTACAGCAAGGCGCTGTTCCTTTCCAATTATCGCTTGGAGGGGCAGCAGAACCGGACGCGCCGGGAAGGCATCAACGGCTTCTTCGGCGCGAAGGTCACGATGCCGCACACGCGCCCGGCCTCGGTGCCGGACCGGAAAATGCGGATCGGTTACATCTCGCCCGATCTGCGCGAGCACGCCGTCGCGAATTTTCTCTCGCCGTTTTTCCGGAATTTCGCGAAGCTGGATTTTAATGTGTTCTGCTATATGACGGGCACGCCGGACAACATCACCCAACGCTTCAAGCGGAGCGCGGTGAACTGGCGCGAGCTTCAGGGACTTTCCCCGCAGGAGGCGGCGCGCCGCATTTATCGCGACCATGTGGATATTCTCGTGGATTTCGCGGGCCATTCGCAGGGCTCGAGCTTGGCAACGCTCGCTTACCGTCCCGCGCCGATTCAGATGACCGCCATCGGCGACGTGGGCTCCACGGGCCTTCGGGAGATCGATTACTTCCTTTCCGACGGCTACTGTTCGCCGCCCGATCGCCCCACGCCGGAATTCACCGAGCGGCTGGCACGGGTCCCGGATTGCCATTTGTGCTATGACCCGACCATCCTGCGCCCGCTGCCGGAGCCGGGGGCGGAGCCGCCCGCGCAGCGAAACGGATATGTGACCTTCGGAAGCTTCAACAATTTCGCCAAGGCGAGCCGGGAAACGCTGGTGCTCTGGCGTTCCGTGCTCGAAGCCGTTCCTCGGTCGCGGCTTGTCATCAAAGGGAAAATCGCGTCGGTGCCGGACGGCGAGGAGGAAGCGACGGCGCGGCTGGCCGGGGTCGGCATCGACCTTGCGCGGGTCGATCTTCGTCCGTACAGTCCCGATTATTTGGAGCAATACCGCGACATCGACATTGCCCTGGACACGACGCCGTTCACCGGAGGGTTGACCACTTGCGAGGCGCTCGTCATGGGCGTCCCCGTGGTTTCGTTGAAAGGCTCGACCCATGCCGCGCGCATCGGCACGAGCATTTTGGAAAACGCGGGACTGCCGGAGCTTGTCGCGTCGAACGGGACGGAATATGTGAGAAAGGCGGCGCGCATCGCCGGGTCGCTTCCGATTCTCGTCAAATTTCATGGCGGCCTTCGCGAGGTCATGCGCGGCTCGCGCCTGATGGACGCGAAAGGCTACATGAAAAGCGTGGAAGCGCTGTATCGGTCGATTTGGCAGGACTATTGCACGGGCGGGGAGAAATGGGCTTCCAAAGGCAGGCAGTTTTTCCACGGCGTATAGGCAACGCCGAACAAGTCCCTTCGGGCCACGCCGGGTCTTTTTCCGTCATGCGGCATCAGATGCCGTTCGACGTAGCGATGCTACGCTTTCGCTGCATCCTCCTTGCCTGACGGAAAAATCCCTCGGCGTGGCCTCGAATTGACGTATTCGTCGTTTCCTATAAGGCTCTCGGTTTATTTCGTGAAAACACTTGCACTTTCTTTTTCTATTCGCTATAATACAGGAAATATCACCGCGACGGAAAAGGAGCGAGAAAGCGTGGACATGGACATGAGCATCGCGGCGCTCAGCGTCGATATGGCGCAGGGACGCACGCAACAGCAGTTGGGGATTTCCATACTCAAGGAAGCGATGGAAACGAGCGGCGAGGCTGTGGCGGAGCTTTTGGAGAGCGTCCCCGTGAGCCCCGATCCCGATCTTGGAGCGGCGGTAGATATTATGGCTTGATTTCTGTTGCCGGGCGGAACTGGCAACGGAGATATGCAAGACGAAAGGTAAGGGGATTTTTTTCATGGCTTTTGAAGACGAGACGCTCACGTGCAAAGACTGCGGCAAAGAATTTATCTTCACCGCGGGCGAACAGGAATTTTATGCGGAGAAGGGTTTTGAGAACAAGCCCGCCCGCTGCCGCGATTGCCGCGACAAGCGCCGCCGCAGCCGTGACAATGGCGAGGAACGCCAGATGTTTACGGTGGTCTGCGCGGATTGCGGCAAGGAGACGCAGGTTCCGTTCGAGCCGAAGGATGACCGTCCGGTCTACTGCCGCGACTGCTTCAGCAAGCATCGCCGGTAAGACGCGGACAAAGGCGGGCACGTGCCTGACGTTTTGAATAAGAACTGCAAAATGTGCAAAGCAGCCCGGCGTGTCCGGGCTGTCTTTATGATGGGGCGGTCGCTTTCGTTCCGTCACAAAAGGATATCCAATAGCAAAAGGAAAGGAAATGGTGAAAGAAATGAAAAAGTTTATGACGCTTTGTTTGGTGGCGCTTCTCGCGTTGGCCACGCTGGCCGCCGGTTGCGGCGGGGGCGGCGACAAGAAGGACGCCAAGGGAGACCCGAAGGCGGAAAAGGTGCTTCGCATCGGGTGCAACGCGGATTTCGCGCCGTTTGAGTTCCAGGATGTCAGCGGCAAGGAGTACCAAGGCTTCGATATGGACCTGATTCGCGCCGTGGCGAAGGAAATGGGCTACAAGGCGGAAATCCAGAACCTGAATTTCGACGGCCTGATCCCGGCGCTGGAGGCCGACAACCTCGACGTCATCATCTCGGGCATGACGATCAACGACGAGCGCAAGAAAAAAGTTGACTTCTCCGATCCGTATTACAAGTCCGGCCTTTCCATCATCGTGAAGAAGGACGACACTTCCATCAACAAATTCTCCGACCTGAAGGGCAAGAAGGTTGCCGTGCAGATCGGCACCACCAGCGCGATGGAGGTCAAGAAGATCGAGGGCGCGGAAGTCAAGGAGTTCAACAGCTCCGCCGACACGTTCCTCGAGCTGAAAGCCGGCGGCGTCGATGCCGTCGTCAACGACCGCCCGGTCAACGACTACTACATCATGAAGAGCGGCGTCACCGATGTCCGCCGCCTCGAAGAGCTTCTGACCTCCGAGGACTACGGCATTGCTTCCTCGAAGAAAAAGCCGGAAATGAAGAAACAGATTGACGCCGCGCTGAAAAAATTGCACGACAGCGGCGAATACGACAAGATTTTCAAGAAGTGGTTCGGCAACGGCTGATGACCGCAAACACGGCCGCCGCGCATTTTGCGCGGCGGTTTTTGTATGCGCGGAATCGAATTTGAAAAACGAAAAAATGTTTCACGTGAAACAAACGAACATAACCTGAAAAATATATGATAAAAAGAAAAGCGGCGGCAATTTTTTGGATGGGAAATTTTTGAAACGATTTTTGGCAACTGCGAATGCGAATTTTCGAATCCCCGTCAGATCCCTGCATGGCGAATTTCTGGCCTCCCTCTTTTTGGGAGGTGGCACACAGCAGGTGTGACGGAAGAAGTTTTTTCGATGCGCTTTGTATTTCAAGCACAAGCAAATAGGACAAATTACCCCCCCCCCGTTTCGCTTAAGTTTTTCCGCAGAATGTGCGATAATATGAATATAACATTCATTATGGCCGTGAAAGGATGGATGCCCAATGGCTATGACAGTAAAAAATAATGCGTCAGCTTTATCAGCGTTGAATCAACTGGGGCGCAACAATTCGGATTTGAAGAAACAATTGAAGAAAGTTTCTTCTGGCATGCAAATCAATGGTGCGAACGATGATGCATCAGGCTACTCGATTTCGGAGCGCATGCGTGTTCAAATTCGCGCTCTTTCCCAGTGCAGCGATAATACGTCCACGGGAAAAAGCATGCTCCAGATTGCCGCTGGAGCGGTAGATCAGCAAATTCAGATTTTGGGTAAAATGCGCGAGATAGCGATGAAGGCATCAGACGGCACGTATGCTCAAGTGGATCGTGATGTGCTCCAGAACGAGACGACGCAGCTTGCCATGCAACTCAATGCGATTTCGTATGAAACGAATTACAATGACAAGCAGTTGTTAAATGGGAGTATTTATATGGGAGAGATATCATCGTCGTTCAATTCTGGTGGCGGCATGACGGACAACACGGTGGACGGTGTCGTACCCATGCCGAACGGCGTGACGGATGGCGGGGGCAGAGGAATTACGGGGTATGGTCCTGGACAGTATGGGGCTTTGCCCTCCATTGTTTATGATTCGACGCAACTCGATCCCATGTCCAGTTTCCCGTCTTCCGGGCAGACAGTTCTTGATAGCACAGGCAATACTAGGTATTCTGTCACGACGGATCCGAGCAACAACAATTGTTTGTCGGTGAACATTGGCGGAAATTTGCAGCCGATTGTCATTGGAGGACAAGACAGCAATGGTAATCCGGCGACGGGCTTTACGCCCTATGCGCATCCGCAAAAAAGCCCTGTCAATACGGGAGACAGCGTACTTCGGAGCGCAACGGAGTTAGCGGCCAATGCAAAAACGGTGCGGGAAGATTTTGCGGGGAATCAGATTGTCGACGGTTGGGGCAGCATGTCCGACTACAAATTGGATTTTTCCAATGTCACATCGGGCGGTAACCCGATTACGTTTCCCGCTGGCTTGAATGATCAAGGTTTTACGATTATGTGCGCGGCGTGTGACCAATTCATCAGTGTCAAATTTGACGCGAACAAGCCGAGCGGGACGGGTATGTACGCGCAAGATCCGGGCAATCAATCCGAAGCCTATATGATTGGGATTGGCGGTGCGGCTACAGCAGATGATGTGTTGGCGGCACTGTGGGACGGGTTGCAAAACGCCGCTGGAACGACAGCGAACAGCGGAATATCGACGCTCAACGGAGGCACGTTGGAAACGCTGCAATTGGCATTGAGGCATAATATTGCAATTAATAAATATACAGATGCCAGCGGGAATGTTTCATATTATATAACGAAAGACGGACCGGAGTTTTGTTTTTATAATGGCTTCCAAGGAACATTGGAGATACAGGGTGGGCGCAAGCCATGGCAGGATTTTTTCATCCAGGGGGATACGCGCGGTTCGCAGAATACTCGTTTGGAGTTCCCGAACACGACGCTCGATATGCTGTTCCCTTCGGAGAAATCGGAGTGGATGATTGATCCGACTGCCGACGATATCCCAAATCCATGGCCCGACGAGCTTCGCACACTTAGTACGCAGGATCGTATTTATTACAGCACAAAATATGGTTGTACTGACGACGACGAAATCCGCCGCGAAAAGTGGCGCGACGAAATATGGCCGTATCCGCGCAAAGGCGCGGTAGTCAGCGGAAGTTGCGTTCGGACGCGCGAAAAGGCGCAAAAATTTTGCGAGGATATTGATCAGGCTCTCAAATATTTGTTGCATTGTGGTACGACGCTTGGTGCACAGATGCAGCGCATGGACGCGATGGATGGTAATATCGTGATGAATGAAGAGAATACACAGAGCGCGGAGAGTACGGTACGCGATGCGGATATGGCGAAGGAAATGACGGGCTATACAAAGGCGAATGTGCTCGCGCAGTCGGCGCAATCCATGCTTGCACAAGCGAATCAGGCGCTTGGCGGTGTGCTTGACTTATTGCAATAACCTTTTAAGGAGTTCATCTATCATGGCAATGGTTATCAAAAACAACGAGTCGGCGGTCAATACGCTGAATTCTCTCAACAAGAATGCAAGCGCGTTGCAAAAAAACTTGCAAAAGGTTTCCTCCGGTATGCGGATTAACGGCGCGGCGGACGATGCGTCGGGGTACGCGATTTCAGAAAGGATGCGCGTACAGGTGCGTGCTCTCGATCAGGCCAATCGCAATACCCAAAACGGTCAGAGCATGATGCGTGTGGCGGAGGGGGCAGTCGCCTCTTCTGTGGAGATTTTACGCACACTGAAGGAAAAGGCGTTGGACGCGGCGAACGATACGAACACGGACGTGGATCGCGCCACTATTCAAAAGCAGTTGGACAAGGCCATCGACCAGCTGGACGAAAACGCGGCAGTTACATTCAATGGAAAACGGATGCTGGATGGTTCTATGACGCTTCCGAGCAACGTGGAACAAACGATTGTCAAGGCGCTGAATACGGAGTGGATTGAAAACAGTCTGCTGTTGATTGAGGATTCTATCGGCCTGAAATTTCGTGATCCAGATGCTACGGTCAATCAGATTACCGTGGTGTTGGATACGGGTTCGGGGCAAAACGGCACACTGGCCTATGTCTCGACGTTGGCAAGCGGGAACCCGTTGCAGGCGCGTCAACTGGAGCTTCATATCAATATGGATTATTACAATTCCCTGAACTTGGACGATGTAAACGGTAGCGCGGCGGCTACCGGCGCTTATCTTGACCGTACGTTGGCGCATGAATTCACCCATGCGGTCATGGCTGCGAATATCGACTATTTTTCTCAAATGCCGCTTTACATCATT
The DNA here is from genome assembly GCA_017480545.1 of Schwartzia sp. (in: firmicutes). Classification (GTDB taxonomy): domain Bacteria; phylum Bacillota; class Negativicutes; order Selenomonadales; family Selenomonadaceae; genus RUG12372. The sequence goes on from JAFVAI010000078.1 coordinate 26,002, forward strand.
GAAGGTATGGCGGAGGTTGTACACGGCATTGACGACGAACGGAGGACGCGCATTTCAAATCTCGCGACGAGCGGCGCGTCGACGCTTCAAACTATTTTCACTACCGGTGGCGTTTCGGGCGATGCCGATGTTTACGCGGGCGGCTATATGTTGCTTCGTTATATGGACAAGCAGGCAGGGCATGGCACTGTCAAACGTTTCGTGGAAGAACTGAGTGAAAAAGGCGGTACGGCGGCGGGGATCGATCAGTCGGTCAAGGCGGCAACGGGCGGGAAATATGGTACGCTTGCTGACTTGACAGCGGCGTTTATGAGTGATCTGAGCGCGAGCGGCGGCGGTACGATTTTTTTGAAAGATTATTGCGGCATCGATTTAACGAATCTGGATACGGGTGCGTTGACAGGAAAGGACGCGGGCGGCGACCAAGTTAAGACACCTGAAAGTGTTGTCCCGGAAGCGGGTTCGACGCTCTTTTGGTATTTTCCCAATTCGCGGTCGTCTTATGTTGAGGGGCTGGAAGTCATTTGGCCGTCGCCGTGGCAGTACGCGCCGAAAACGGTTACGTTTCAAGTCGGCACGAAAGCGAATCAGGCCATCAAAGTTGGCTTTTCCGATATGCGCGCGGAAGGGCTTGGCTTGAAAGACAAGAACGGCAAGACGTTGTCTGTTGCGACACGGCAAGCAGCAACGAACGCAATCCATGTCATCGACCAAGCGATTACAAAGGCTCTTGACCAACAGACGACGATTGGTGCGTTGGAAAGCCGTCTGGAATACACGTCGAGCAATCTCGTGCTGAACAGCGAAAACACGCAGTCGAGCGAGTCGACAATTCGTGACGCGGATATGGCAAGGGAAATGGCAGAATATACGAAGAACAACATCTTGTTGCAAGGTGCCCAGTCCATGTTGGCGCAGGCGAACCAGAACAGTTCGTCGGTGCTGAGCTTGCTGCAATAAACGACCGTTTTCTTCCGCTTGCCATCGTCTGCCCGAGTATTGTATAATGAAAGCAAGAGGAGGGGCGCATGACGAAAGCGAAGCGTTCTTATAAGGATGGCGTATTTCGGTCGTTCTTTCGGGAAAAGGAGAATTTTCTTTCCCTTGCCGCCGCCGTCACGGGAGAAGCCTTTGATCCCGACGAGGCGAGGGAGAACACGGTCGAGAATGTTCTGTTCAACCGCTTGCGGAACGACATATCGTATATCATTGGCAAGGCAAGCCTGGTCTTTTTTGAGCACCAGAGCACTTGGAACGGCAATCTGCCGATACGCCTGTTGTTTTATCTGGCGGAGCTTTACAAAGGGATTGTGCCGGCGGATTTGATTTACCGGGAAAAGCCGTTTTCCGTCCCGGCGCCTCGTTTTTTTGGCTTTTACAACGGAACCAAGGAAATCCCGGAGAAAACGACGATGCGGCTCAGCGATGCGTTCCGTTCGGGCTCGAAATCGGACATGGATTTGGCCGTGACCATATACAACGTCAATTATACGGAAACATCCAAACTGCTCCGCGATTGCCGCCCGATGCACGATTACAGTTTTTTCGTTCATCGGATACGGGAAAACGAGGCACGGGGCATGGGAAAGGAAGATGCCATTGAAGAGGCGATGCGGGAATGCATCGGCCGGGATGTGATGAAATCCTATTTGGAACAGCATTGGGAGGAGGTCTTTTCCATGGTGAGCTTGAAGTGGAACGAAGCGGACGCGAGAAAATCGTATTACGAGCAGGGCATGGAGCAGGGCATGGAGCGCGGCATGGAGCGCGGCATGGAGCGCGGGCGGGAAGAAGAGCGTGTGTCGATGATACGGAATCTTTTGCTGGCAAATACGCCCATGGAGTACATCTGCAAGGCTTCCGGCTGGACGGAGGACAAAGTGCGGGGGTTGCAGCTCGCGCATTGAGGGCTGGATGTTTTCCTGCATGGAATTGTTTTCGGAAAACCGCGCGTTGTGCGCGGTTTTTTTGTTGCGCATTTGGGGCGGTTGAAATATAATAAATATGGTTGCTTTGAATTTGTCCGAAGTAGGTGAAAGGGTTGGATATGGATTTTGAGCTGATGGCGCAGGCGGTGCCGCTTCTTTTGACGGGGGCGGCGGTGACGGTGCAGATTACCGCGCTGTCTGTGCTGCTTGGCATTTTGATCGGGCTTTTTGTCGGTGTCGCGCGGATTTCGACGTACCGGGCTGTGAATCTTTTGGCGGCGGTGTACGTCGATTTTTTGCGGGGGACGCCGCTTCTCGTGCAGATTTTTCTCGTGTATTTCGCGCTCCCCGTGGTGACCGGGCAGCGGATTGATCCGTTCATCGCGGCCATCGCTGCTTGCAGCATCAACAGCAGCGCGTATGTGGCCGAGATTTTCCGCGCGGGGATTCAGTCCATCGACGCGGGGCAGATGGAGGCCGGGCGTTCCCTCGGCATGACGTGGATGCAGACGATGCGTTATATCATCATACCGCAGGCGGCGCGGCGCGTGATCCCGCCGTTGGGCAATGAGTTCATCGCGCTGTTGAAGGATTCATCGCTGGTGTCGGTCATCGGCTTCGAGGAGCTGACGCGCCGCGGCCAGCTTATTATCGCGCGGACTTACGCGTCTCTGGAAATCTGGATTTGCGTCGCGATCATTTACCTCGTGATGACGGTTTCGATTTCGCGGCTCGTCGCATGGCTCGAACGGAGGTGCAAGATCGATGATCAGCGTTAAGCATTTGAAAAAATCCTTCGGCGCCGTCGAGGTGTTGAAGGACGTGAATCTCGAAATCGAGGAGAGGGAAGTCGTCGTGATTATCGGCCCGTCGGGCAGCGGCAAGTCGACGCTCCTTCGGTGCCTGAATTATCTCGAACAGCCGACGGGCGGCGAGATCATCGTGGACGGCATGGCGCTGGACAACACGGACATCAACAAGGTTCGCGCGGAGGTCGGCATGGTGTTCCAACGGTTCAATTTGTTCCCGCACATGACGGCGATGGAGAATATCACGTTGGCGCCGATGAAGGTGCGCGGCGTTTTGAAGGAAGAGGCGGAGGGCGACGCGCTTCGGCTGCTGGCGAAGGTCGGACTGGCCGACCGCGCGGCGGCGTACCCGGAGCAGCTTTCCGGCGGCCAACAGCAGCGCGTCGCGATCGCGCGGGCACTGGCGATGAAGCCGAAGGTGATGCTGTTCGACGAGCCGACTTCGGCGCTCGATCCGGAAATGGTCAATGAGGTGCTGGAGGTCATGAAGGAGCTGGCCCGCGAGGGCATGACGATGGCCGTGGTGACCCACGAAATGGGATTTGCCCGCGAGGTGGGCGACCGTGTGCTGTTTGTCGACCAAGGCCTGATTTTGGAGCAGGGAACGCCGGAGGAGATTTTCAGCCATCCGAAAGAAGCGCGGACGCAGGAATTTTTGTCCAAGATTCTGTGACGGTTTTCCGAAAGAAAAAGGATTGGCGACCGATATAGGTGGATTTTCCCACGTATAGTTTTCTTAAAAATGTGATTGCTGCAACATTTTGTCAATTTATTTGACACCGCCATAAAACAAGCCTATAATAAGTGTCGGCTAGAAAGGAAGGCCAGTTCATACACTTTAGGAGGAGAGTTTCAGTTATGGTTGGTAAAGTTAAATGGTTCAGCGGGGAAAAAGGGTACGGTTTCATTGAGCGTGAAGATGGCGGCGATGTGTTTGTCCATTTTTCCGCGATTCAGGATGAGGGGTACAAGACTTTGACGGAAGGCCAGGAGGTAGAGTTCGAGATTGTCGAGGGCGCGCGCGGCCCGCAGGCGGCGAACGTCATCAAGAAATAAGCGTTTATAGTTGCATACAGGAGCCCGGTCTCGTGAAAGGCCGGGCTTTTTTGTACGCAAAATTTTTCGCGTCGGCAGGAAAACGAAGGTGTGCGGCGAATTATTTTTTATGCGGAAGTTTGCGCAGGAAACGGAGGAAGGCGAGATGCAACGGATATTGGTCGTGGACGACGACGACATGAATCTCAAAATGGCGGAGTTTATCCTGAAAAAGGATATGAAGGAGATTGAGGTGCTGCTGGCCGATACGGGCATGAAGGCCATTGATATTTTGCAGCGGGAAAAGGTCGATTTGGTGCTTCTGGATTTCCAGATGCCGGTGATGAACGGGTTGAAAACTTTGGAACTGATCCGAAAGCGCGAGGACTTGAAGGATATCCCCGTGATTTTCCTGACGGCGTCCTCGGACCGCGACACGGTGGTGAAAGCGGGCCTGATGGGCGTCGCCGATTACATCAAGAAGCCGTTCATGCCGAAGGACCTCGTGGAGCGGGTGAACAAGGCGCTTCTGTACAAGGCGCTGGACAACCCGCTGCTCGCGGACTTGCTGGGCAAGAAGGCGTGACACTTGGGGAAATTCTCGGCGGAAGGGGGCGATAGAACGTGGAACAGTTCTTTGACTGGGTGGAACGGTCGTTTATCCCGTGGGCGGGGCGCTTCTCCAACAACAAATATGTGACGGCGATTCGCGACACGTTTTACCGCACCATCCCGCTTTGGATTGTGCTGGCGTTTTTCCGCGTGGTGCAGTGGATGTTCCTCAACCCGGAGGGGCCTGTCATGGGCGAGAACGGGATGGGCATCGGCGCGCTCCTGACGGGCGGGCTGTACGGCGAGGAGTACCAGGCGACGGGGTTTTACCAGTTGGGCCGCACATTTGCGCGCGCGCTGGGTCTCAGCGATATATTGCTGCTTTTTTTCTTGACGATGACGCTCGCCATCCAGCTTACGAAGATTTGGGGCGGGGACAAGTCCCTGGCGGCTTTTTGCGCGCTCGGGGGTCTTTTTATCTTTACGCAGATGGAGTCCGGGTATGCGGGAGATGGCACTGTGCCTGTCGGGCATCCGCCGCTGCGGGCGCTGTCGGCGCTCCTGTTCGGCGCGCTGTCAGCGTGGATGCTCGCGTGGATGGAGCGTTTCCCGCGCCTCCGGCTGCGTGTGCCGCCGGGGCTGCCCGAGCGATTGGCCCAGCCGCTGGTGCGCATTGTTCCCGCGGGGCTGACGCTGCTCGCGTTCCTGCTGTTTTCTATGGCGGTGACGCAACTTTTTGTGTCCTATTACAGGGAAATCGACGGCTTTGTCCAGTCTGCCGTCCGGCCTGCTGCGCAGACGCTTCCTTTTGCGCTGGCGTACCAGTGCGCGGTTTGGCTTTTGTGGTGGTGCGGTCTTTTCGGGTATGGGGTCACGTCGATTATCGCCGATTTTGCCTATTGGCCCGCGCAGCTTGCGAACCAAGCATTGGCGGCGACTTCCTTATTTCAGAACGAGGGCGGTTTCGTGCAGGGCTTTGTCTTCACGACCGAGTTTTTCCATACGCCCAATGGCCATGTGCTGGCGCTGGCGGTGGCGGTGCTCGCGTTTTCCAATAACGAACACTGGCGGCGTGTCACGGGCTTTTTGCTGCTGCCGCTCATCTTCAATATGCACGCGCCGATTCTTTTCTGTTTGCCCGTGGTGATGAATCCCGTGTTCCTCTTGCCGTATCTCATCGCGCCGCTGGCGAATACCGTGGTGGCGTGGGCGGCGATTTCTTGGGGGGTTGTGCCGACGTTCCAGTTTGTTACGGCGGACACGGTGCCGTTCATCCTGAGCGGTGTCTTGAGCACGGGCTCTTTGATGGGCGGGGTGCTCCAAGTGGTCGTCTTTATTCTCGATATTTTCATTTATGCGCCGTTCATCATCGTGGCGAACCGCATGGACAAGTCTCGGGAGGGGAAGGGGGACACGCCGTGAAGCCGGTGGATGAGGAAAAGCAGGGATCGCATTTGGGGGCATTTATCTTGGGCATTGCCATCGTGCTGCTTCTTTGCATTGTGGTCTCGGTGGCGGAGTTTCGCACCGCGCCGAAGGCGCTGCGCCCGAAAATCGGCATGATCATGCGCGGCACGAAGGACGAGGACGGCTGGAACAAGGTCCAGTACCAGGGGCTTCGGGACGCCGCGAAGGAACTGGGCATGGATGTCATCGTGAAGGAGCACGCCCTGGGCACAATCAGCGAATACCGGCAAATCCTGAAGAGTTTTGCCGCGCAGGGCGTGCAGCGCGTCGTCGTCACATGGCACCGCTATCCGCCGGAGCTGCGGGAGCTTTTCCGGCAGTACCCGGATATGGAGTTCATTTTGCAAACGACGGAGTTCTCCGAGGAGAATATGCTGTCCTGCTCGACCCGGCTCTTCGAGGTGCAATATTTGGCGGGGATGATTGCCGGCTATCAGACGGAGACAGGCATTGTCGGCTATGTGGCGCCGTTCCAGTGTGTGGAGGTGAATCGGGGCCTGAACGCGTTTACTATCGGCGTGAAGCGCGTGAATCCCGCCGCCCATGTCAAGGTGGCCTGGACCAGCGACTGGGATACGCCGGACCGGGAGCGGGCGGCGGTGGAATCGCTCGCGATGGAGAATGTGGACGTGCTTTCCTATCAGCAGGACGGGCGCACGGTTGCCGACGCCGCCGAAAAGATGGGCATCGATTACATTGACGCGCACCAGCCGCATCCGGAGCACAGGCATTGCCTGACTGCCGTGCAGTCGGACTGGAAGGCGGTCTATCACAACCTGCTTCGAAAGCATGTCCGTCATGGCCGCATGGCAAACGTGAACAATTATTATTGGCAGGGATTCCTGCATCATATCGTGTCCGTCGCGCCTCTCAGCGAATGGGTGTCGCTTCGGGCGCGGGAAGCCATCGCCCGTTCTGTCCGGGACCGGGCGAAAGGGGAGCACCTGATTTACGGTGGGGAAATATATGACACGAACGGCGTGAAACGGTGCGATGAGAAGGAAATATTGAGCAACGAATATCTCAGGGAGCAGATGAACTGGCTGGTAAAGGGGGTCGAGCAGGTTGAGTAAGGAGGCGGAGAGAGCCCAAAAAGAGAAAAAGCTGTTCAGCTTTGCCGCCCGGCTCGTCTTTTCCTTTGCCGCGTTTGTCGTAATCATCGTGAGCATAGGCATGATCGTCCATTGGAAAATGGACGTGCTGATCGATTATGAGGCGGGGCATTTCGTGCGGGACAAGACGGAGGACGCGGCGAACGACCTGACGCTCCAGTTGGACAGCGTGGCGCGGGAACTGGAGGACGCGGGCGATCTTTTCATGCGGGAAAATCTGCGTCCGGCCGCGTTTCTCGATGCGCTGGCGGCTCGCGACCCGTCCGCTACTATCGGTCTTGCCGAGTACGGCGGCGTAGTGGTGGCGGGGATGCCGCTTCCGAAAGAGATGAGCGAGCAGATCGGCTTCAGTTCCCGAGGGGCGCGGGCAATCCGCAGCTATCCGGGACGGGGCGTGCTCGTGACCGTGCCCGTGCTGAAAGGCGAGAATATCCGTTATGTGCTGTATAAGTTTTACCGCAGCGATCAGGTGTCGGAACGGTTCCCAATGGCATCCCGCGTCGGCATGGGGCACATTTTCCTCTGTGAGCGCGCCACGGGGCGCGTTGTCGCCGACTACGGCGGGAAAGAGGAAGCCGGGCGTTTCTTTGCGGACGACGGGATAACGCCGCTTGCCATCGACAAATTGTTGAAAGGCATCGAAAAAAGCGGCAGCGACGCCATCGTCACGGACGCGCTGGACGGCGCTTATTTCCCTTGTGCCGCCGAAGTGCAGAACTGGGATTTCATGCTGGTCGGCTACGCGGACCGCGAATTTTTCGCGGGCGGGCTTTCGCGCATCCATCTTTTGGTGCTTTGGGTCTTCGGGCTGTTGATTCTCCTGTTCAGCGTGTTTACGCTCTATTCGTTCACGGCGGCGTTGCGGGCAGAGGAAAGCAAGGAACTGAAAGAAGCGAAGGAGGAAGCGGAGCGGGCGAACCAAGCGAAGAGCGCGTTCCTCGCGAACATGAGCCACGAGATCCGTACGCCGATCAACGCGGTGCTGGGCATGAACGAAATGATCCGGCGCGAGGCGGAGGGCGAGCAAATCCGCAAGTATTCGTGGAACATCAAGAGCGCAAGCGAAACGCTCCTTTCCCTGATCAACGACATCCTCGACTTCTCAAAGATCGAGTCGGGCAAGATGGAAATCGTCGAGACGACGTACCAGCTCAGTTCCCTTTTGAACGACGTGGTGAACATGATCCGCTACAAGGCGGAGCAAAAGGGGCTGGACTTTTTCATCAAGGTGGACGAGACCATCCCGGACAGCCTGATCGGCGACGAGGTCCGAATCCGTCAGGTCATCGTGAACATCCTGAACAACGCGGTCAAGTACACGCCGAAGGGCAGCGTGACTTTCGATGTGCAGGGAGAAAAAACGGAAGACGGCATTTTGCTCCGCGTGGCGTCCATCGACACGGGCATGGGCATCAAGGAAGAGGACAAGGGCAAGCTGTTCTCGAAGTTCCAGCGGCTCGACGTGGAGAAGAACCGCAACGTCGAAGGGACGGGCTTGGGCCTTTCCATCACCCTCCGGCTTGTCGAGATGATGAAGGGCAAAATCGACGTGGAAAGCGTCTACGGCGAAGGCTCTACCTTCACCATCACGCTGCCGCAACGGGTGGACGACCCCGCGCCCATCGGCGACTTTGAGAAGCGGGTGGAGACATTCATCAAGGGCGAGCAGGCGTACCGGGAAAGCTTCATCGCGCCGGAGGCCGAAGTGCTCGTGGTGGACGACAACAGCATGAACCTCTTTGTGTTCGAGAGCCTCTTGAAATCGACGAAAATCAAGATCACGATGGCGAAGAGCGGCATGGAGTGCCTCGAACAAATCGCGAAGCAGCGGTTCGACATCGTCTTCCTCGACCATATGATGCCGGACATGGACGGCATCGAGACGCTGGCGCGGGCCAAGGCGATGAAGGAAAGCCGGTGCCACGGCGTTCCGTTCATCGCGCTGACCGCGAACGCCATCGCGGGCGCGCGGGAAATGTTCCTCGAAAAGGGATTCAACGATTACCTCTCGAAGCCGATCAACAGCAAGCTGCTGGAACGCATGATTCAGGATTATCTGCCGGAGAACAAAATCCTGCCCCCGGAAGAAGCGGACGCGAACCGGACGGAGGCGCCGACAGCGGAACCGCAAGCGAAAGCGGAACCGACAGTGGAAACGGAGCCGGAAGCCGCCGAGGCATCCGTGGCGGGCGGGCAGGCGGCGGAGAGCGCGGGCGGCGCGGCGACGGACGACGGCGGCACGCAGATTGATAAGGAAGTCGGGATGCAGTATTGCGGCGACATGGAGGAAATGTTCCGGGAGTTCGTCAAGATGTTCTGCGAGCGCAAGGAGGAAACCTTCGAGAAAATTCGCGGCGCCTACGACGATGGGAACTGGGAGGATTACACGACCCATGTCCACGCGCTGAAATCCACAGCGCTCTCCGTGGGCGGTGTGAAGCTGTCGGAAGCGGCGAAGGCGCTGGAAATGGCGGGGCACGCGTATCTCGACGGAGAGGCGGGCGAGAAGGAAAAACAGCTTGCGTACATCCGCGGGCACCATGAGGAAACATTGGCGCTTTACGATGCCTATTGCGAGGAGGCCGAGCGGCGCGGATTTTGGGAGAAATAGAGATTTTTTGAAAAAAGAAGGATTTTCAGCCGAAATGCAGAAATAATAAGTACAGTATGCAGAACGGATGGATTTGCCCGTTCGAACAGAGAAGGAGGATGTGTCTGATGGCAACATTCACGGTAAGAGGAAGAAATATGGAGGTTACCCCGGCGCTGAAGGATTACGTCGAGAAACGTGTCGGGAAGATTGCGAAGTATTTTGACAAGGTCGGGGAAATCACGGTGCTCCTGACCGTTTCCAAGGGACGCCACACCGTCGAGGTCACGGTGCCGATCGACAAGGGCGTAATGCTTCGTGGCGAGGAAGCGACGATGGATATGTACACGTCCATCGACCTCGTGGTCGAGAAGTTGGAGCGCCAGATCCACAAGCACAAGACGAAACTCCAGCGCCGTTTCCGCGAGGGCGGCTTCAAGGCGGAACTGGCGGCGGAGGAAAGCAAGGCCGCGCAGGCGCGCGCCGACGAGAAGGAAGACACGGGCGAGTACACCATCGTCCGCACCAAGCACTTCTCCATTAAGCCGATGGACGCCCAGGAAGCGATCATGCAGATGAACATGGTAAACCATGATTTCTATGTTTTTCGTGACGCGAAGACCGAGGAGGTCAGCGTCGTCTATCGCCGCGCCGATGGAAATTACGGCCTGATCCAGCCGGGCGCGCAGGAGGAGCAATAATAGAGAGCCTTTTCGGCGAAACCATTTGCGTTTTTTGCCGAAATTCCGGCGAAATGGCCGCGCGGAAAAATGCTGAGGCAAGAATTTCTTGCCTCAGCATTTTATACTCGGGTCGGACCGCGAGAAAACGCTGGCCAAATTTCCAAGTTACAAAAAACGGGGCTGTCACAGGAAGAAACCATCTTCTTGTGGCAGCTCCGTTTTTTGTGGTGCGTTCACGCGGCAGGGCATGGGAAAAACCGACGCTTCCCAGAAAATTTCACGGAAAATTGATAGGATGGAAAAAATTTTGGAAGAAGCGGAGGCATGACCATGGCGCAGGCGGCGCGCGGCGAGCGTGTGCATATCGGCGTTTTCGGACGGCGGAACGCGGGCAAGTCGTCGCTTTTGAACGCGTTGACCGGGCAGCGTTCGGCACTGGTGTCCGAGGTGGCGGGCACGACGACCGACCCCGTCCGGCAGCCGATGGAGCTTCACGGGGCGGGGGCGGTCGTGTTCATCGACACGGCGGGTTTCGACGACGCGGGAGCATTGGGCGAGATGCGCGTCGATCGGACGCGGGAAACGGCGGCGCGGACGGATGTCGCGTTGGTGCTTTTTGAAGATGAGGATTTGTCCGGCGCGGAGGACGGTGCTTTGCACTGGGCCTCAAGATTGCTGGCGGCGGGAACGGCGGTGCTGCCCGTGGTGTCCAGGATCGATTTGCGGCCGGACGGCGGCGCGGCGTTGGCGGCGGCGGCGGAAGCCTGCCTTGGCGCAACTGTCTTTCGCGTCAGCGCGGAAACGGGCGAAGGCGTGGACGCGCTCAGGGAAGCTCTCGTCCGTGAGATCCGGAGGGGCGGCGACGAGCGGCGGCTGTTCTCGGGGCTTGCCGAGGCGGGCGACACGGTCCTGCTCGTCATGCCGCAGGACGCGGAGGCGCCGAAAGGGCGCCTGATTCAGCCGCAGGTGCAAACCATCCGCGAACTCCTGGACACGGCCTGCGTTGTCGTCGGCTGCACACCGCAGACGATGGACGCGGCGCTGGCCGCTTTGAAACAACCGCCCGCGTTGATCGTTACGGACTCGCAGGCGTTTTCCGAGGTTCACGCGAAAACGCCGCCGGGAAGCCGCCTGACTTCGTTTTCGGTGTTGTTCGCGGCGTACAAGGGCGACATCGGCTATTTCCGGGAGTCGGCGGAGCGCGTGAAGGATTTGCCCCCCGACGCGAAGGTACTGATTGCCGAGGCCTGCACACACAACGCTCTCGACGCCGATATTGGCCGCGTGAAGATTCCGGCGATGCTCCGAAAGAAGCTCGGCGACAAAATCCGGATCGAGGTCGTGGGCGGCGCGGATTTTCCCTCGGCGCTTTCCGGCTACGATTTGATTGTCCATTGCGGCGCGTGCATGTTCAACCGCCGCCTTGTGCTTTCCCGCGTGGCGGCGGCCCGGGCGGCGGGCGTCCCGATGACGAACTACGGCATCCTGATCGCGTCGCTGAAGGGCATCTTGGGGCGCGTCGCGTTGCCGGAAGGCTGACAGGGCCAAGAGGGAACACAGGGAATGGAACTGTTTGCGGATCAGCGCGTATGGAAGGCTTTCGTCCGTTATTTTTTAAATTCCGCGGAGCTGGCGGTGGCCATGCCTTATCGCGCTTGGACGTTGGCGATGGCCGCGGCGTTGGCTGCGGCCTGTTTTTGGGCGTACCGCCGGGGAAAATTGTCTTTCGCGCAGGCGCTGGCCTGCCCCTGCCTCGCCGCGTGGTGCGCCCTCGTGCTGACATCGACGGTGCTGGCGAGGACTGTGATGAAAAAAGCGGTGTACAAGCTGACGCTTTTTTGGTCCTATGCGGCCATTGCTTCCGGCAAAAAATATCTGATGGCCGAAGTGATCCTGAATGTCTTCCTGCTCTTGCCCGTCGGCTTTTTGCTTCCGGTCGTCTGGAAACGGGCGGGGCTTCGTCACGTCTTGGCGGCGGGGGCGGCACTTTCTGCTGTCATCGAGGGAGCGCAGCTTTTGGCGAAGCGCGGCTGGTTCGAGTTTGACGACATTTTTCACAATACCTTGGGCGCAGTCCTTGGGTACATTCTGTACCGGGCCTGCGAAAAAATCGCGGCGCCGGCGGCACGGGAAGAACGGGCGGGGACACCGGGCGTTGCGCGGGAGAAATAATTTCAGTGGTACACGGGCGGCCGGCATGATATAATACCCATAAGACAGTATCGAAAAGCTCCGGACAGGGAGGGAATCGTTATGAAACGAATCGGGCGCTCCGCGCTTCTCTTGGCGGCGGCAGCCGTTTTCGCGGCGGGCGGGCCGCCGGAGGCCTTGCCGACGTTCGTTGTTCCCAGGGCGGAGGCGGCTGCCGTAAACTGGACCTGGATTGCGTCGGATCAAAAATACGGAAAATTTTTCGCGCCGTCGAATGTGCAGGTCAGGAGTTCGCTGAACGGCGTCGCCACCTGCATCTCGGCATGGATCAAGACCACGTACACGGCGGACGGGGCGCAAGAGGTCATCGAAAATTACGGCATCGAGTCCAGCATTCCCGATCCGCGCGCCCTGTCGTACAGCTTGGCGTTGGTGGAGGTGCGTCCGCAGGAGCGGATGATTTCCTATGTGCAGGAAAATTTTTACGGCGCCGACGGCAAGGTCGTTTGGTCCAAGGTTTACGAGCCGCCGAAGGAATACGAGGTCAACCACCAGTCCTTTGAAGAGGATTATTACGTCGCGTTGGTGGATCAGGTCTTCCACCACGGGGAGCGTGCGCGCAAGGACGCGGAGGATCGTTGGAAGCGGCTCTGGATTTCCGAGGGCGCGGGCGGCGTGACGACGGAATCGATGGCGGACACGACGACGATGCGCCTCGCGGGCAGCAACCTGATTTACTGGGAATGGCAGGAAACAAAGGACAAGAGCGGCCAAGTGCTGGAAATCAAGTTCATGAAGAAGGCCCTGAATCCGGACCAAGGGACGGAAAAAATCGTCAAGGCCGACCTGTGGACCTCGGCGGCGGGTTGGCAGCCGATGGAGACGGACGGGCGGTACGAGACAATCCCAAAGGGCAGTGCCGCCTATCCGGGGCTGGAACGGTTGCGCGCCATCATCAAGGGCTACCAGTATTGGCTGAACCGCTACCGCACCGACTTGCCGCAGACGGCAAACGCAAAAAAGACGGGGAAATAGCCCGCAAGAATGGAGGCATTGGGATTCGATGCCAATCAAGATACCGAACAACCTTCCGGCCGCTTCTGTGCTGGAACGGGAAAATATTTTTTTCATGGACGCCGACCGCGCCTATGGGCAGGACATTCGCCCGCTGCGGCTCCTGATCCTGAATTTGATGCCCACGAAGTCGGTGACGGAGACGCAGCTTCTCCGGCTTCTCGGCAATACGCCGCTGCAGGTGGAAGCGGACTTCATCTATACGGAATCGTATCTGCCGCAGCACACGTCGGCGGATTACCTCGGCGAGTTCTACGGGACATTTCCCGAGGTGCGGAACAGGAAGTACGACGGCTTTTTGATGACGGGCGCCCCCGTCGAGCAGATGCCTTTCGAGGAGGTCGCTTACTGGGACGAGCTTTGCGAGATCATGGAGTGGTCGAAGACCCACGCGTTTTCGTCGTTCCATATCTGCTGGGGCGCGCAGGCCGGGCTGTATTACCATTACGGCGTGAAAAAATACCCGGTGGCGCCGAAGGTTTTCGGCGTGTTCCGCCACCATCTCTGTGTGCAGAACGAGAAGCTGTTCCGGGGCTTTGACGACGAATTTTACGTGCCCCATTCGAGGCATACCGAGATACGGCGCGCGGATATCGAGCGCGTACCGGAGCTGACCGTCATGGCGGAGGCGGAGGCCCCCGCCGGGGTCTATTGCGTCGCCGACTTGGAAAACAGCCAGTTTTTCATCACGGGCCACGCGGAATACGATCCGCTGACGCTGAAAAGTGAGTATGACCGGGACGCGGCGGCGGGGCTTGATATCGCCGTGCCGTGCAATTATTACCCGGACGACGACCCCGCGAAGCAGCCGGTCGTCCGCTGGCGCAGCGTGGCGAACCTGATGTTCGCGAACTGGCTCAATTACTATGTGTATCAGGAAACCCCCTACGAACTGGAACGGATCAAGAACCGGGGAACTGGAAAGTTTTGATTTTGGGAGGCAAGAATGAAAAAGCAATGGGTATGCGCGCTCGCGCTGGCGGCGGCGCTGCATTTCGGGACGGCGGAGGCCACGTATGTGCCGCCGAAGGTGCCGGAGGATGTCTATCAGTGGGTGCAGTCGTCGGAGCGCATGAATTATTTCTTCAACAAGGAACAGATTTGCTACGGTTTGGACGACAAAGGGCACGTCGACCTCGACACGCTGATTGTCCCCGTCATCAAGACATACGACGCCGTGCAGATCGAGGATGTCCGCATGAAGCGGGCGTGGCGCATGGAGCCGACGGACGGGCTGGAGGACCTGGCGGGCGAGGCGAACTATCTGGTGTTCCAGATCCCGCGCGGCGTGGTGACGGTGAGCGCGGTGGAGCTGATCGACTCGCATTTCTGGACACTCGAGCGCACGGAGCCGAAGCGGGAGATCGTGATCGGCGATTTGACGGAGAAGAGCCGGGACGGCATCTTCTACCGCGCGATTCTCGCCTATGAAAAGGAACATCGGCCGGAGGTGCTCGCCCATACGAAGGGAACGCTGACGGACGAGGACAAGGAACGCTTCGAGAAGGAAGAGAAAAAGCACGCGAAGGAATTGAAGAAGAAGGAGAAAGAGAAGGAAAAGGCGCGCAAGGAAAAAGAGAAGCGCGAGAAGAAAGCGCGGGAAGAGCGTCAGGAAGAATAACGCGTTCGTTTGGCGGGAGGCGGAACGCAGATGAAGATTTGGAGCAATCGTTGGTTGTGGGCAGGCGTCACGGCAAGCGGCCTGCTCCTTTTCTTTGCCCTTCGTTCGGGGTGGGAGCCTTTGGCGGAAGTGCCCCTCGCGGCGGTTTTCGTTGGCGCGCTGGCGGCGCTTTGGATGGACAAGGTGCGGCGCGATCAAGAGCTCCGCGATTTGCAGCAGGAGGAACAGCGGCTCGCGAAATTGGTGGAGGATATTCCTGCGGGCATCGGCATTTACGTCTTTGAAGACGGCATCCTGAAAAGCGCGTACCTGAACCAGGGCTATTATGATATGTTGGGCGTGGACAAGGAGAAGCGCAGGGCGGAGCGCAAGGAATTCATGCAGTTCGTGCATCCGGACGACCTTTCGACGGTCATGGCGGAAATCCAAAAGGACATGATGGAAGAGCGGGATTATGAAGGCGTTTTCCGGTTGTTGGACGGCGCGGGGAAATACCGGTGGATCAGCCTGCACGTCCGTCTCGTCGAGCGCCACGGCAATCGCAAGACTTATTACGGCGCGTTTCATGACAGCGATTCTTTGGTGCAGGCGCATCGGGCGCTCCGCGAGAGCCAAGCGATGATGCATACGGCGCTGACCCACTCCGGTTTGCAGGCATGGGCTTACGATCCCGGGACACGGCGGGCACGGGAAATT
This sequence comes from Schwartzia sp. (in: firmicutes), assembly GCA_017480545.1. GTDB lineage: Bacteria > Bacillota > Negativicutes > Selenomonadales > Selenomonadaceae > RUG12372. The sequence continues at coordinate 41,720 of JAFVAI010000078.1, forward strand.
GCCGTGCCCGAAAAAGACTCTGACGATTACGCGGTGGAGGATTACCCGAACGAGATGCTGAAGCGGGGCTTCATCCACCCGGACGATGTCGAGGTGTTTCTTGAGCTGCACCGCCGGGTCGAGGAAGGCGCGCAGGAGGCGACGGCGGTGGTGCGCCGCCGTTCTCCCGGCGGCGTGTATCGCTGGGAAAGGATGCGGTACACGCGCCTTCGGGACTTGGACGGCCACGCCGTCCGTGTGTTGGGGACGTCGGCGAACATGGACGCGTACAAAGCCTTGGAGGAGAAATTCCGGGCGACGATACGCCAGACGGGCATCACCGTCGGCATTTACGACCTCCGGACCGGCCGGTACGAGACTTCCTTCCATGACCGGCAGACTGTGTTTGAAAACGGGCCGGACGATGTCATCGCGCAGGGGATCATCCATCCCGACGATGTGGAAAAGTACCGCTCGTTTTTCCGCCGCATCGCGGAGGGCGAGCCTTCCGCGGGCGGGCTGGTGCGTTTTGTTTCGGGCGGCGGCGCGGCGTTCCGTTGGTTCCATTACATCGTGAACGCGATTCCCGACCGGGACGGGCGCCCGTTCCGCGCCATGACGACGCGCATGGACGTGACCGAGCAGATCCGGCGCGAGTCGCGCTACCGGGAAGCCCTGATGCGTCGCCAGCCGCTGGAAAACGACGTGGTCGCGACGGTCGCCGTCAACATCACCCGGGACACGGTGTTGGAATATGCGGAAGGAGGAGGGACGGCCCAAGACGTGGTTGGCCGGTCCTTTGCGTTGATCGTGGAGCGTGAGAGGACCTGCATCCCCGGGGAAAAGGATCGGCAGGCGTTCCGGGCGTTTTGCGAGCTTCATGGGCTCAGCCGCGCCATTCGCGCGGGGGAACTGAACAAATCCATCGAATACTTGCGCCGGTTTGAAAACGGCGAGCTGCGCTGGGTGCGTTGGTACGCCAACCTGATGGAAAACCCGGGAACCGGGGACTGGATGCTGTTCGCCTATATGCGCGACATCCACGAGGCCAAGGTGGACGAGATTGCCTTCGCCAAGGTCACGGAAGGCGTGCTCGATTACATCACTTGCCTCGATGTCGCCTCCGGAAAAGCGCGCTTTGTCCGGAAGCCTTCCGAGGCGGCGCTTCCGCTGGACGGGCTGGACGAGTATTTCGATTTCGAGGCAAGCACACAGCGCTCGGCGCTGCTCCTGCCGAACCCCGCGGAGCGGCAGGATCTCCTTGCGCGGTACACGGTGAAAAATCTCGTGGAAGAATTGGAGGAAACGCCCGTCGTCACGTTCAGCTGCTGGCTGGAGACGCACGGCGCGCGCCGCCGGAAGGAACTGCGCACGTTTTATCTCGACGCGGGGAAATCACTGGTTGTCAGCATCCAGCGCGATATCACCGATCTTTATATCGAAGCGGAGAAGCAGCGCGAAACGCTTCGCAAGGCGCTCGTCGACGCGGAGGCGGCGAGCCGCGCCAAGAGCGATTTCCTTTCCAGGATGTCCCATGAGATCCGCACACCGATGAACGCGATCATCGGGCTGACGGCGCTGGCGAAGGGGCGCACAGAAGACAAGAACTACATCTCGGAAAGCCTGTCGAAGATGGACTCGGCGGCGCATTTCCTGTTGGAGCTCATCAACGATGTGCTCGACATTTCCCGCATCGAGCGCGGCAAGATGCAGCTCGACAATACGCCCCACGATATGAGGGAGTTTTTGGAGGGGATCGACGTCATCATCCGTGCCCGCGCGATGCAGGGCGGCATCCGCTATGAGCGGAGGACAGAGGGGGAACTGCCGATCGCCTGCGTGTTTGACGCGCTAAAGCTCAAACAGGTATTGGTCAACATTCTGTCGAACGCGGTCAAGTTTACGCCGAGGGACGGATCGGTGGAATTTGTCACAGAGGCGTTGGGCGTGAACGACGACTGGGCGACACTTCGGTTTGCGATCAGGGACACGGGCATCGGCATCGACCGGGAATTTTTGCCGCGCCTCTTCAATGCGTTCGAGCAGGAGAGCGCGGGCAACACGACGCGCTACGGCGGCACGGGGCTGGGGCTCGCCATTTCCAAGAATATCATCGACCTGATGGGCGGCTCGATTCGCGTCGAGAGCGAAAAAGGCGCGGGGTCGACGTTCACTGTCTCGGTTACGCTGCCCGTCGCATCGCTGGCGGAGGACATCGGGACGGACAACGGGGAAGAGATGGACTTTTCCGGCATGAAAGCGCTTTTGGCGGAGGACAACGAAATCAATCGGGAAATCGCCATGGCGATTTTGGAGGACAAGGGCTTTGCCGTGACTCCGGTGACGGACGGCGAGGAAGCGGTCGCGAAGTTCCGCGAGGGCGGCCCGGGGGCTTACGATGTCATCCTGATGGATATCCGTATGCCGTTCATGGACGGCTTTGAGGCGACGGAAACCATCCGCGCGATGGCCGGCCATCCCGACGCGAAGAACGTTCCGATTGTCGCCATGACCGCCAACGCGTTCGAGGAGGACATACAGCATGCCCGCGACATCGGCATGGACGAGTACCTGACCAAGCCCGTGGAGCCGGACACGGTTTACAAGGTGCTTTGGAAGATTTTGCGGAAGAAAAAAGGATAAGGGATAAAGGATAAAGGAAAACGCTTTGCTGTTTCCATGTTCGGGACAGCGGGGCGTTTTTTTCTGTGCATCAAAAGAAAAACTGGTGCATTTGCGGGGAATTGTGCTACAATAAAAAAGATTATTGTATGTTAGGGGGAAATAACATTGCGGATCAATGGAGCGCAGGCGGTTCTGGAAAGCCTGAAACAGGAAGGTGTGGATGTCATTTTCGGCTATCCGGGCGGCGTCGTTTTGCCTCTGTACGACGAAATATACAAGATGAAGTTTCCGCATATCCTTGTGCGCCACGAACAGGGCGCGGCGCTGGCGGCGGACGGGTATGCGCGGGCCACGGGCGAGGTGGGCGTCTGCCTGGCGACTTCGGGGCCGGGCTGCACGAATCTCGTGACGGGTATCGCGACGGCGTATATGGATTCCATCCCGCTGGTCTGCTTTACCGGGCAGGTGGCGACCTCCGTCATCGGCAAGGATTCGTTCCAGGAAGCGGACATTTGCGGCATCACCACGCCAATCACGAAGCACAATTATCTCGTGAAGCGTCCCGAGGATTTGCTCCGGACCATCAAGGAAGCGTTCTTCATCGCGCGGACCGGCCGCCCCGGCCCGGTGGTCGTGGATATTGCCACCGACGTTTTCCGTGCGGAGATGGACTTCGATTATCCGGAGGAAGTGCATCTGAAGGGCTATTCGGGTCTTGTCAAGGGCGAGGAGAGCGCCGTCGGCGCGGTGGTGGAGGCGCTGTCCAAAGCGGAGCGTCCCCTGTTTTTCGTCGGCGGCGGCGTGACGCTGGCGGATGAGGCGGAGGATCTCCGCGAGGTCTTGGGAAAAGCGGGTGCGCCCGTCTGCTCGACGCTGATGGGGCTGGGCTGCGTACCGCCCGATACGGAGGCGTATCTCGGCATGGCGGGCATGCACGGCTCTTACGCCGCGAATATGGCCATCATGGGCTGCGACCTCCTGCTCGGCATCGGCGTACGGTTTGATGACCGCGTGACCGGGATTGTCAAGGAATTCGCGCCGGGGGCGAAAATCGTCCATTTCGACATCGACGCGGCGGAGCTGAACAAGAATGTGCGCGTCGATTTTCCCGTGCTCGGCGATTTGAACTGGTCGTTGCCGCTTTTCGCGAAAAAGCTGGCGGCCCAAGGCGGGGATTTCCCTGTCCGCTTCGCGCCGTGGCGCGAGAAAGCCAAGGAAATGCACACGGAGCATCCTTTCTCGTATCGGAAGCGGGACGACGCCATCATGCCCCAGCAGGTGATCGAGACCGTGGCGCGGCTTTCGGGCGACGACACGATTTTCGTCACCGATGTGGGGCAGCACCAGATGTGGGCGGCGCAGTTCTGCCCGGTTTCCGAGCCGCGCCGGTTCCTGACCTCGGGCGGCCTCGGCACGATGGGCTACGGGCTTCCGGCGGCCATCGGCGCGAAAATCGGCAGGCCGAAACAGAAGGTGGTGCTGTTCACCGGCGACGGCAGCATCATGATGAACTGCCAGGAAATGGCCACGGCGTCGGATTACGGCGTGGACGTGAAAATCGTCGTCCTGCACAACCATTTGCTCGGCATGGTCGCCCAGTGGCAGCGGATGTTCTACGAGCATCATTATTCCGAGTCGCAGCTCAACGGGCGCACCGATCTCGTGAAGCTGGCGGAGGCGATGGGGATCGCGGGCGTTCGCATCGAGCAGCCGGAAACTTTGGAAACGGCGCTTTCCGACGCGCTTTCCCGCGAGGGCGCGACACTGATCGACGTGATGGTGCCGGAGGACGCGGACGTGCTGCCGATGGTGCCGGGCGGCAAGCGGCTCGACGACATGATTTTGGAAAGGGAGGCGGAGAAATGAAAAAATTTCTGCTGGCAATCCTCGTGGACAACAAGCCGGGTGTCCTGACCCATGTGGCGGGCCTGATCAGCCGCCGCGCGTTCAACATCGAAAGCATCAACGCGGGCTACACCGAGGAGGAGTCGGTGACCCGCATCAATATCGTCGTGTCGGTGGACAGCGAGCGGGAGCTGGAGCAGGTCAAGCACCAGCTTTCCAAGCTCATCGACGTGGTGAAAATCGTGAACCTGACCGAGGTGGCGAGCATCACCCGCGAACTGGTGCTGATTAAGGTGCGCGCCACGGCGGAGGCCCGGGCCGACCTCATCAACATCGTGAATATTTTCCGCGCGAAGATTGTCGATGTGTCGAAGGAAAACGTCGTCATCGAGCTGACCGGCGAGGAATCGAAAATCAACGCGATTTGCGAGGTTCTTTCCGAGTACGAGATTGTGGAAATCGCCCGGACGGGCGCGATCGCGCTTTCGCGCGGCCCCATTCCGGTGAAGCAGATGCGGGAAAATTAAGGAAACTTTTAAGCCGATTCTAAGAATCGGTTGGTATAGTGAGGATGTGCAGGAAAAGACAGGGAGGGGTTGCGTATGAAACTTTTGGGACGAAAACTTTTGGGCGTATTGCTCACGGCGGTGCTGCTTCTGGAGACGATGGGGCTGGCGATGGCCGCCGCGCCGACGACGATGGCCGACAAGCTGGCGGAGATCGAGCGCACGGCCTATGGCGAGCCGCAGACGGGCGCGCTTCTCGACCGCGTCAACAAGCTGGAAAAGGATTTCGAGGGGACGCACGCGCCGAACGACAGCGTCATGCAGCGCGTCGATTCTCTCTACGGGGCGATGTTCAAGAACGAGACCGGGCCGTCTTTGGTCACGCGCCTGAACGCCATCGAGTGGGCCGTCACGCAGGCGGTCAGCATGAACTCGATCCAGAAACGCGTCAGCGACATGGAAATCGCCATGACGGGCGCGACTTCGGAAGGCACCTACCGCGCGCGCATTGATACGTTGGCCGGTTACGCCTTCGGCACCAAGGAAATCCCGCTGGCCCGGACGGAGGTTCCGGCGAACACGCTGGCCAAGGTCAGCCTCGTGACGCCGGTGAACGCGAAAAATATCAAGGTCGGCGACCGCATCGAGATCCGGTCCGACGAGGATGTGGTGGAGAACGGGCGGTTGCTCTTCGTCAAGGGCGCTCCCGGCTACGGCGAGGTCACGAAAGTCAAGCAGGCGGGCAACTTCGGCCGCGACGCCGAGGTGCAGATTGACTTCAAGATACTCCGCACCATGGACGGCACCGACGCCTCCATGATGCTCGGCGAGGAATCGAAGCAGAAAATGCAGTCGATGGCTTTCGCGGCGGGCGCGAGCATCGCCGGCATCGCGCTCCTCGGCCCCATCGGCATCATCGGCGGCGCTTTCGTCAAGGGAAAGAACATCGACCTCCCGGCGGGCACGGAGCTATACATCCAGACCGCCGCGCCGATGACGATGTACGGATTGGAAGCGGAGAAGCCGACGGAAGAAGCCGCGAAATGAATACGAAGCTTTCGCAGAAGAAGTTTTCTTTCTGCGAAAGCTTTTTTTGTAACCGGGTGAGTTTCGTCGGGTGATGGGATCCTTGTCTTGCAAGGGATTTCTTTTATTCCATTTCCACCATAAAAATTTTGAGGTAAGAATTTCTTACCTCAAAATTTTTATGTGCGCGTATTGCCCGAGAAATTTCCCTTCCGCAGGTCGTGAAACTTTCGGGATTTATTTGTTGCGCGACGGGCTTTGATGTTATATTATAAAGGTCAGATTGAAATGAAATCTTGGGAACAGGGGAAGCAGCATGCGAAAACAATGGGGATTTCTTGCCGCGGCTTGGATGGCTGCCGCGTTTTTCGCTCCGGCGCCCGCTTCGGCGGCGAGCTATCACGCCGATACGGATACGGGCGCGGAAGCGGTGGACTATATTGAGAACGAGCGGCGGCGGATGCGGGAGAACCGTTTGTCGGAGGAACAGTTCCAGCTGATGCAGGACGCGAAGGAGATGACGGCGAAGCTCCGTCGGCCCGTCGAAAAGGGGAAGGTCGTGCCGATGGCTTTGGAGGGCGATGATCTCTTTTACGACGAGGCGACGGGCGACGTGTACGCGCGCGGCAATGTGCGCGTGACTTCGTTGGACGCGCGGCGCTTCGAGACGGAGGAAGCGAAGGGCAACCTTAAAAGCGAGGACGTGGAAATCCCCGGCAAGGCGCATATGCTCCAGATGACCGAGGGGCAGATGCATGCGACGCTGGACGGCTACCGTGTCGTCTATCATTACGGGAAGCAGACGGGCAGGATCGAGGACGTCAAGGGGAAAGTGGGCAATTATTATGTCTATGGCCGCCGCATCGAGCTGTATCCCGGCAAAATCCTGATTTACGACGGCTGGCAGACGAAGTGCGGCGCGAAGACGCCGGATTACCGCATATCGGGCGACGTGATCGAGATTTATCCCGAGCATGAGATTTTGATTTACCAAGCGAAATACTGGATCAAGAACAAGGTCGTGTATTCGCGGGATTTTTACCGCGCCGATATCAGCCCCGACGCGAAGAACGAGATGCAAATGCCCCGTGTGGGCTACAACAACAGCGACGGCGTCTGGATACGGTACCGCCTCGCCTATGACCTTGCCAAGCGGCTCGACGTTTTCGCGGACCTCAAGTATTACACGAAGCACCAGTTCCGCAACGTGTACGGGATCGAATGGATGAACGCGGGCAGCCGCGCGGCGGTGGAGTACGGCTATTACGAGGACAGCGACGACAACTGGATCGAAAAGCAGCCGACCTTTGTCTACAGCTACCGCCATCAAATCGGGAAGCTGCCGCTGTCCTACGGGCTGAATTTCGAGGGCGGCCGTTGGTCCCACGGGGGCATTGACTCGACGCACACCTATTACGGCCTTTCGGTCTGGCCCCATACGATCAAGCTGGCCAACGACAAACTGCGGATCAACGCGCGGGCGAGCTACGGCATCACGCGGGAGAGTTATGACCATTCGTCGATCCGCGGCACGAGCTACGCCGCCTCGATGTCCTATGATTTCAGCCCCGCCGTGACGGCCTATGTCGGGTATCGGTACTCGACGAACACGAAGGGGCGGACGCTGTTCGCCTATAATGCCGACGATTACTCCCGTCGGTTCGACTACGGCGTAAGCCTGGCGGTGACGGACCGCGACCGTTTTGTGTTCGGGCAGGCGATGGACGTGGAGAAGCATACGGTGAAGGATATTGATTATTATTGGTTCCACGATATGCATTGCGCGCAGATGATTCTGCGGTATCGGGCGAAACGCGATTCGTGGCACGTGAGCTGCGAATTTACGCCTTGGTGAGGCGGGGAAAATGGACAAACGGATTTCCGATGTATTGGACGGGATGCGCGGCAAGCGCGTCGCGATTCTCGGCGATATGATTGCCGACGTGTACCTGACGGGAAAAATCGCGCGAATTTCGCGGGAGGCCCCGGTGCTGGTGCTTGAGCATCAAGGGGAGCGCGTGGTGCCCGGCGGCGCGGCGAATGTGGTGCACAACGCGGCGACGCTGGGCGGCGCCGCTGTCGCTCTCGGCGTCGTCGGGGACGACGGGGCGGCGGAAGGGCTGCGGGAAATCTTGTCGGGCAAGGGCGTCGACATTTCTGGCCTCGTGACGGACGCGGCGCGGCCTACGACGGCGAAGACGCGGGTCATCGCCGGAGGGCGCGCGACGGTCAGCCAACAGATTGTGCGGATTGACAAGGAGGATCGGTCGCCGCTTTCGGCGGAGGTACTCGCGGAGTTGCGGGAGCGCGCGCTTTCGGCGGTGAAGACTGCGGCGGGCGCGGTGCTTTCGGATTACGGCGGGGCGGCGGCGCCGGACGCGTTGGCGAAGGAAGTCCTTGCGGCCTGCAAGGAGAGAGGCGTACCCACGATTGTCGATTCCCGGTACTCCATCCGCCGTTTCGTGGGCGTCGATTATGTGAAGCAGAACGACGCGGAGCTGGCCGACGCCATGGGCGTGGAACTGGCCGACGAGGAAACGCTCCGCGCGGCGGGCGAAAAGCTTCGGGCGGAGCTTTCGGCCAAGGGCGTTTTGGTGACGCGGGGCGAGAAGGGCATGACGCTTTGCCTTGCGGGCGGGCGCGCCGTGGATATCCCCGTGCTGGACAAGAGCGAGGTTTTCGACGTGTCCGGCGCGGGCGACACCTGCGTCGCGGCTTTCATTCTCGCCATCGCGGCGGGCGCGTCGCCGGAGGACGCGGCGCGTCTTTCGAATATCGCGTCGGGCGTCGCGGTGCGGAAAATGGGAACGGCGACGGTCAGCGCGGAGGAACTTCGGGCGGCGGCGGAAAAACAGGGGGGCGCGTTTCTATGATTATTCCACGCGAATATATTCGGGAAGCTTGCGATACGGTGCGGGCGGACGGGGCGACCATCGTGTTCACGAACGGCTGCTTCGATATCCTGCACACGGGTCATGTGCGCTATTTGACGGCGGCGGCGGAGATGGGGGATTTTCTCGTCATCGGGCTGAACAGCGACGCGTCGGTGCGCCGCCTGAAGGGCGAGGGGCGCCCAATCATGCCCGAGGCGGACCGTGCCGAGGTGTTGGACGCGCTCCGGGCGGTGGACATCGTGACGGTTTTCGATGAGCCGACGGCGGAAGAACTGGTTCGGTTGGTGCGCCCCGACGTTTATGCCAAGGGCGGCGACTATTCGCTGGATGCGCTGCCGGAGGCAAAGATTGTCCAAGCGGCGGGCGGGCGCGTCGAGCTTATTCCCTTCGTCGAGGGGCGGTCGACGACAACTGTGATTGAAAGGATCAAGAGCGGATCATGAACGTCCTGATTGTCAAGCTCAGCGCCATCGGCGACGTGATCCACGCGCTGCCGGTGTCCTACGCGATCAAGGAGACGTTTCCCGAGGCGCGGGTGACGTGGGCGGTGGAGCCTCCGGCGCGGGAGCTGCTCGTGGATAATCCTTATATTGACGAAATTTTGCTGTTCGAGAAGAAGAAATTCAAATCCTTCGGCGGCTTTATCGAAAATTTCGGCCCGTTTCGCCAAAAACTCCGCGCGGGACGTTTTGACGTAGCGTTGGATTTGCAAGGGCTAGGAAAGTCCGCCGCCATCGCCTGGTTTTCCGGCGCGCCGCGTCGGCTCGGCACCTGCAATATGCGGGAGCTGAGCGACAAAATCAGTACGCCCGTCCGGGGGCCGCACGCGGAAGGCCATATCGTCTAGCGGTACCTAGATGTGGCGCGGGCCGTCGGCTGCCGCGTCGAGACGGTGAGATTCCCGTTGGCCGTTTCGGAGAAGGATGGGAGAATCGCCCGGGACTTGCTGGCGCGCGGCGGTGTGCCGGAGGGCGCGGCGTACGCCGTGTTGGCCGTGGGAGCGAACTGGCCGAACAAGCGATGGCCCGCTTCGTCCTATGCCGCGCTTTCCGACTGGCTGTATGGGCGGAAGATCATACCCGTGCTGGTGGGCGGCGGCGCGGTGGACGAGGGGATTGCCGCCGATATCCTGTCGAACACGGAGATCCCGCCCGTGGATCTGATCGGCAAGACATCCTTGAAGCAGCTGGCCGCCGTTTTGCGCGGCGCCCGTTTTGCCCTCGGCGGCGATACGGGGCCGGTGCATCTGGCGGCCGGGCTTGGGGCGCCGACGGTCATGCTGATGGGGCCGACGGACGCGAACCGCAACGGCCCCTACGGCCAGCCGCAGCACGCGATCGAGGTCGAGCGCCCCTGCCGTTGGTGCTGGAAACGGGCCTGCCCGAAAGGCATCGACTGTCTCGCGTCGATTCCGGTGCGGACGGTGCAGGACAAAATATCGGAACTTCTTGCCGGAGAGGAGAAACGATTATGAAAACGAAAGTGCTGTTGGCCGCCTGCTTGCTCGCAGCCTGCGCGGCATCCCCCGCGTACGCGGACGTCGCGTTTCCGGGGGAGCCGTATCGGCGCCCGCCGCGCCCGCCCGTGGAGATTCCCGTAGCGGAGGAACAGCCGAAGGCGACGGCGGAGGTCACGTATCTCGGCATGGCGGATGACTGTCCGCAGATCATGCTTTCCGTGGAATTCCCGAATACGGGGACGTATCATTTCTCCGTCCATGAGATGCGGCAGGACGGCCAAGTTTTTGTGGACGAGGGCGGCGACAGCTATGAGGGATACGGTCCCGGCGCGGCGGGCGTGCAGTTCCTCCTGCCCGCGCTTCGGGACGGGGACTCCAAACAGTATCGGGTGGAGGTCGATTTCGTCCTTCACAAACGGGCAATGACGAAATTCGGCGAAAAGCAAAGCGCCGAGACGTACACGCAAAAAATCGTGCGCTATATTGTCGCGGAACGGGACGAGGACAGCTGCGTCGTCCGCGTTTCCAAGGAAAGCGGGAAGGACGCCGAATGAGCCGACAGCATCGGGCGGACGTTCTCCTTGCGCTGGCGCTCGCGCATTTTTGCGTGGACGGCGTCTGCGGCGCGGCGCTGGCGGCTTATGCTTTCGGCGAGCCGTATCTGGAGCCGATCGTTTATTATTTCGGGCTTTACAATCTCATAGCGTTCGGCGGGCAATGGTGCGCGGGCTGGCTTTTCGACGAGAGGCCGCGTTTCCTGTTGCCCGCTCTTTTCGTGGCGGCGGCTTTTCTCGGCATCGGCCTTTTGGCTCCGCTTCCCGTCGGCCTTTGGGTCTCCTGCCTCGGCATCGGGAACTGCGTGTTTCACGCGGCGGCGGGCGCGCTTGTGCTCCGGCGGCATAAAAATTTCGGCGCGCCGGGGATTTTCGTTTCCGGCGGCGCGGTGGGGCTCGGGCTTGGGCTTGGCGGCTTTTGTCCGGCGTGGATGTTTTTCCTTCTTTTTCTCGCGTCGGCGGCCTTTGTCGTCCGAAAGCTTCGCCGCACGCCGGGGGACAACGGCTTCGTCTCTGCCGGGAACACGGTTCCGCTTTCGGTGGGGACGGCGCTCGGTTGCGCGGCGGCGCTGCTCCTTTGCGTGACGCTTCGCGGCTTCGGCGGGGGCGGCGCGGCAGACGCCCCCGCGCTCTTGTTCCCCTGCGTGTTTGCGCTGGGCAAGGCGGCGGGCGGCGTCCTTTGCGACCGCTTCGGGTATCGGAAAACGATCCTCGCCATTTTCCTGTTGGGATTTTTCGCGTTGCAGGGTGAGGGATTGATTTTCGCGTTGCTCCTCGCTTTCGCGTTCAACTTGACGATGCCGCTGACCCTGCGTCTCGCCCATCGGTGCAGCCCCTCGCGTCCGGGGCTGATGTTCGGGCTGGCGGCGGGCTGTCTTTTGCCCGGCGCGTTTTATCCGGGCGCGGTGTTCGTCCCCGCCTCGGCGATGATCGTGTTGCAATTTTTGTGCCTGTGCTTCGCCGGGCGCGTTTTCGATGGGGAAGGACGGGAGGCGAGGACGCGATGATTGTCCCGGTCGCGGCGGACGCGACGCTTGCGCTGCCGGGCGGCGTTTTCTCGGCGCCGTGGCTTCTGGACGCGGCGCTGGCGACGGCGGCTGTCGAGACGCCGCTCTTTTGGCTCTTTGGCTATCGGCGGCGGGCGGAGTGGCTTTGGTTTGCCGTCGTCAATATTATCAGCAATCTGCTTTTGAACGAATTCCTTGACGCGACGGCGGGGACGCTTCCGTATTTTGCCGCCGTGCCGCTCGGGGAAATTTTCGTCCTGCTGTTGGAGTACGCGCTTTGCGGGTACGCGGTGAAGGAAAAGAGCGGGGCGAGGCTTTTTCGCGTACTGCTTTTCACGAATGCGGCAAGTTTTTTGGCGGGCGTCGCGTATTTTATGTATATCTATGGATGAAATCTTTCCCGCCCCGAACCCTTCCCAGTTCCCGCCGCTTTGCGGCGGGAAGACATTTTTTGCGGAGGGTTTGAAAAAATTTTTTAAAATTTTTTCAAATTCTCCCGAAAAATGTCTTGTGGGGGGGGGACACTTGTGGTATAATCCCTCTTAGCCGAAATCCCCAAGAGGAAGACACAAGAGGAAACGTGGACACTCATGCGGACTCCTCGCGGCGGACGAAGGCTGCCGGGGCGGGATTTGCCCGCCGGAACTGTATTTATATTTTTTGAGGAGGAGTTCTGTTATGAAGAAA
>JAFVAI010000008.1 GCA_017480545.1 Schwartzia sp. (in: firmicutes)
CATGGCGGCTCTTTTTCCGTCTCTCTGCGTCAGCGAAAACTCGACGTAGCGATGCTACGCCTTCGCTTTCGCTTCCTTGATAGACGAAAAAATATCTCGCCATGACGCACAATCTCATTTTTTAAACAAGGCCTAGTATGACATAACACGGTTTCTGCAAGAAACAATCGCGATTTCCAATGGCCGAAGCAATATACGCAGGCGGCATTTGCACTTTCTGTAGAGATTTAAACATCTTAATAGAGAGCAGTATAACGCAAATCACATAGGAAAGACAAGAAAAAGCCGCGGGACAAACATCCTGCGGCTTTTCCTTGTCTTATGATTTTACGATATGTTTTCCGCCATACCAATGGGGCTTCCAGTAGGAATCGTCGAGATTGTCGACGCGGACGCCCTTGCTGGAGGAAACGTGAATGAACTGGTTTTTTCCAAGGTAAATTCCGCAGTGCGACGCGCCTTGTTCATAGGTGGAAAAGAAGACGAGATCGCCGGGCTCCAGTTCGGCGCGTTTCTTGACACGCTTGCCGAGGCTATATTGCTCGTCAGCTGCGCGGGGCAAGGCGAAGCCGTTTTGCTTGAATACGTACTGGACAAAGCCGGAGCAATCGAAGCCTTTCGGCGTTGTGCCGCCGAAAATGTATCGTGTCCCCATGTATTTTTTCGCCGTCTTGAGAATCGCGCCGACTTTTTGTTTCGGAAGGAACGGCGTACTGTCGGGAACCTTCGCGGCGGGCGGTTCATTTTTTGGGGTGTCCTTTGGGGGAGTCTCTTTTTGGGACGCCCCCTTTTTGGAGGCATCCTTTTTTTCCTCCGGCTTCGCTTTTTTGCCGGAGACGCGCTTTTTGAGAGCCCGCCAAGTCTCGCGGTCAACCTTGCCGTTGATCTCCAGCTTTTCGTCCCGTTGGAACGCGAGGACGGCGCGATAGGTCGTGTCGCCGAAAACGCCGTTCGGTTCCACTTCGTACCCGAGCGTTTTCAAGTTTTGTTGGAGGACGAGAACATCGTGTCCTTCGGAGCCCTGCTTCAAAATCGGCGCGGCGAATGCCTGGCCCGGGATGAGCAGGGCGAGGGCAAGCGCCAAAAGAATAGGGAAAACAGGTTGCAGCCTGCGCATGGGGGACACTCCTTTCCGTCATCCGTGCGAAACATGGTCAAGTCCTTGGCGCATCAGCTTGACGACGTGGTCATCGTCGAGGGTATACCATGCTTCCTTTCCGTCCTTGCGGAATTTTACGAGCCGCGCGTCCCGCAGCACACGAAGCTGATGCGAAATCGCGGATTGCCCCATGTTCAGCGTTTCCGCGATGTCGCTGACGCGCATTTCGTCCGAGGTCAAAAGCGCGAGCAGCTTGATGCGCGTGGCATCGCCGAGAATCTTGAAAACCTCGGCGAGGCGCCGGCTGGTAAGGTCGTCCGTCGCGGCTAACTTTTTCAGGCAGTGCTCATGGGGCGGGATGTCTTGCAATGTGTCGGGATCCATTTGTTTTCCTTCTTTCGGTGTTTCCTTAGGAACGGTGCATCAATCACTCGTGCATTCTGCTTATCTGAATTCCCGTGTGCGTCGTTGTCGTCGGTCGCCGTAGCACCGCTGCGACTCCCTCCTCCGCCTCGCACATGAAAATTTATCCTGCGCATAATGCATGAGTTATTTTCGCACAGTTTCTTAATAAACCCGTGAAACGTCATACCCCGCCTTTTCCAATGCGGAGATGATGGAGCGGATATGCTCTTCGCCATGGGTTTCGCAGGTGACTTCAAGCTGCACTTTTTTGAAGCTGTCGGTGACGCCCGCTTGGTTGTGTTCGAGCTTTGTGACGTTGGCGTGTGTGTCGGCGAGAATCTGGGCGACGGCGAGGAGCTGGCCCGGCTTGTCCGGCAGCATGACACCGAAGCAGAAGACGCGCCCGCGGTCGATCAGCGCTTTGTCGATCAGCGCGGAAATGGTGGAAATGTCGATATTGCCGCCGCTGATGATCGGGACGACTTTTTTGTTTTTCATTTTCAACTTGGGCAGCGCGGCGAGAGACAGAACCCCCGCGCCTTCAGCAACGAGCTTGTGTTTCTCGATCAGCGAGAGCAAGGCGCTCATGATTTCCATTTCGGATACGGTGACAATGCCGTCGAGATATTTCCTGCAGAAGGCGTAGGTCAGTTCCCCGGGCGTTTTGACCGCGCAGCCGTCGGCCACGGTATCGACAGAGGGAAGCGTCGTGACACCGCCGGCCTTGAACGCCGCTTCCATACAAGCCGCGCCCGCCGGCTCGACGCCGATGACCTTGACGTGCGGATTGACAAGCTTCGCTGCCATGGCGACGCCGCTGGCAAAGCCTCCGCCGCCGATTGGGACAAGGATCGCGTCGACGTCCTTGCAGTCGTCGATGATTTCCTTGGCCGTCGTGCCCTGTCCGAGCAGCACGTTGAGATCGTTGAACGGGTGGACGTAAACGTAGCCTTTTTCCTTTTGCAGTTCCAAAGATTTCGCGTAAGCGTCGTCGAAGGTATCGCCGTGCAGTACGATTTCCGCGCCATAGGCTCGCGTGGCCTCCACTTTCAAAATTGGGGTGGTCGCGGGCATGCAGATGACGGCCTTGACGCCGAGCTTTTGCGCGGCGAAGGCGACACCTTGCGCGTGGTTGCCCGCCGAGGCGGTAATGACGCCCAGCCGACGTTCATCCTCAGGCAACTGGCTGATTTTATTGTATGCGCCGCGCAGCTTGAAGGAGCCGGTGACTTGCAAATTTTCCGGCTTCAGGAGCACGGTGTTACCGCTGAGGCCGGAAAAGAACGGGCTCTCAATCAGTTTCGTCTTGACAGCGACGTTATCGAGATAATACGCCGCGCGGAAAATGTCGGCGACGGTCGTTTGCTCCACGACGGAGGCGGCATCTAAAGCTTCCAGTTGTTTTTTTTTGTCTGTCATGCGTTTTAGCTTCCTTTCCTGCGTAGTGGATAAGGTTTATCGCAATTTGGCGGGAAACGCAAGGACAAGAAAATATTGCCCGTGCGGCAGGATTTTTTGGGCGAAAGGCGAATAAAAAATATAGCAAATCAGTTTGAAAGGGGAAATGGTTCCATGAACAAGATATTGGTTTCGCTGGACGGCTCGGAGATTTCGGAGAGGGCGTGCGCCAAAGCAGTGGAATTGGCGGCGGCGATGAAATCGAAGCTGGTGTTCCTGTATGTGGCGAATGTCAATCAGCTCGCGGTTCATTCGTGCCTGTCGTCGGAGCTTTTGGAAGCGGTGAACAAGGCGGGCGATGTAATCCTCACGCACGCCGAGGAAAACGCGCCGGAGGGCGTGGAGACGGAGCGGGTTTTGGAAACGGGGTCGCCGGCGCCGACGATTGTCGACGTGGCGGAGGAGATCGGAGCGGATCTCATCGTGATGGGAAGCCGCGGGCTTGGCCTTGTCAAGGGTGTATTTCTCGGCAGCGTGAGCCAGTACGTCGTGGAAAACGCGAAATGCGCGGTCATGGTGGTCAAGTAGCGGGGATATTCTTGTTGGCCGGGGCCGCTCAAAGCGACGGGAGGCATAAGAATCATGGTCGACCAAAAAGAACTCATTGGGCTCTTGGCGCGTCGGGCGGGCGTCGTCGCATGGGAATACGATGCGGAAGAGGATTGCCTGGTGTATTGCCTGCCGAGCGAAACGACTTTTTTTCGTGTGCGGGGCTTCCAAGCCGAAAAAGAATCTGAGGCTTGGAGCTTCTTATGGGGAAAAGCGGCTTCCGGCTTCGTCGATGTGCGTAAAACGCCTTGGCGGGACGATATGGGATTTCGCCTGACCTATCTTCGGGCAGGCAAGGGCGGCGATGTGGTCGGCTTTGCCGAGGCGCTTGCCTCCGGTGTTGGGGGCGATGCGCAGACGATTGATGCCGAGGCGCTTTTTGCGCGGATGGGCGCCGATTTGGTGCTGTTGCGCGGAAGGGAAAAAGGTGTGCTGTTCGCGATGGAGGCCACAAAAGCCGGGCGCGTCGTGTCCTCGAAAGCGGCGCAGGAGCAAGCGTTTATTGACCTCCTGGAGCAGACGATCCGGGCGGAATTTCGCGGAAGAGATATTTTCGGCCGGATTTCGGAGACGCGCTATCTCGTCTTTTTCCGGGGCGAGCTCCCCATTGATGTCGTGGAACGCCGCGCGCAGCATTTCCTCGATGAATTTTCTCGCCGCGCGCTCGATTCGACGATAGCGGCTTGCTGCACAATCGGGATTGCCGTTACGGGAAGCGGACATTCTTCGGCGCAGGAACTGGTTTCGGCGGCAGAGCAGGCGCTGAACGAGGCAATCGCCAGAGGCGCGAATCATTATCGCATGTATGAGAATGAACGGTATTAAGGAAACGCCGAACAAGTCCCTTCGGCCCACGCCGGGTCTTTCTCCGCCATGCTGCGTCAGATGCCGTTCGACGTAGCGATGCTACGCCTTCGCGGTATCTTCCTTGCCTGACGATAAGCAGACGCTTAGCGGTCGCTTATGCAAAGCTAAAAATCCCTCGGCGTGGCTTCGAATTGACTTATTCGTCGTTTCCTTAAAATTTATTTCTTCACAGTTCCCAAGACTTGAATCCAATGGCATTGACGGACGCTGAAGATGAGCTTCGGCGTCTGTTTTATTATAATTGGATTAAACTTTGCACATCATAAAGGAAATCCGTACGGAATCGTCGAAGTATAAGTCATTTCCCGAGTGGGCAGCATTTGTATAAATGGAGAGGAACGCTATGAAATCGGGCAAGTCGCGTATATTTTTGACTATGGCAGTTGTTTTGGTCGTCATCATCGGTTTTCGCGTGGCGAAAAATGTCATGGAACGCAACGAGCAGGCGCAGAAGAGCCGGCAGGGGACGGTGGTTTCCGTCGTCGCCGAGCATCCGAAGCGGCAGACGGTCGTGCCGAAGATTCGTTTTTCCGGCACGCTCAGCCCGATATGGCAGGCGGACGTCGCCGCGAAGGTGGACGGGCGCATCGAGCGGGTATTGGTCGCCGAAGGGCAGGCCGTGGCGGCGGGGCAGGATCTCGTCGTGCTGGAGCAACAGGATATGTCGGCGGCGTATCTCGCGGCGGAAGGCGCCTATGTCGATGCGCAGACGAATCTCGAAAAGACCGCGATGGATTTGGACCGGGCTGAAAAGTTGCTGATGGAAGGCGCGATATCGCGGGAGGCAGTGGACAACCTGCGTTTCGCCAACGCCAACGCGGCGGCGAAACTGGACGCGGCGCAGGGCGCTCTCGACGCGGCGCAGTCGCGGCTCGGCGGCACGACGGTCTCGACGCCGAGGGCGGGCATCATTCAGAAGCGGTATTATCAGGAAGGGTATTACGCGAAAGTCGGCACGGCGCTTTTCAACATTGCCGATATTTCGACGCTTTTGGCGAAGATCGACGTGCCGGAGGGATATGTGGCCAGCGTCGCGCCGGGCGGGACGGTGGATTTCGTCATCCCGTCGATGGCCGGGGACGACAAGACGGCGCGGGGCAAGATTACGCGGGTCGCGCCGGTGGCGGACAGCGCGTCGCGCACGTTCGAGGCGGAGGTTTCCATCGACAACCGGGACGGGCGGCTCAAGGGCGGCGTATACGCGGATGCGGTGATTACGACGAAGCCGAAGCCGGACATTTTGACGGTGCCGTTCTCGGCCATCGTGATGCGGGACGACCAACGCACGGTCTATGTGGTCGAGGACGATACGGCGGTGCGCCGCGTCATCACGACGGGATATATCGGGGACGATTTGGTGGAAATCCTCGGCGGCGTCACGGAAAAGGATCTCGTGATCGCGGGCGGGCAGAACAAGCTCCGCGAGGGCAGCAAGGTCAAGGTCGTGGACAGGCTCGACGACACGAACGGGGAGTGAATCGGCATTGAAACTGGAAGCATTGGCGCAGGACTTTTCGGTTTGCAAAGTACGGGACATGGCTTCCGTGCGATGGGAAGCCGATTTTTGCTTCGTCGGAAAAACGGACGCGGAGCTTTCCCTTGTTTGCGAAACACGCTTTGCGCCTGTCGATGCGGCGGCGCGGGAGGATGGATGGAAAGGCGTTCGCGTCGCGGGCGCGATGGAATTTTCCCTTGTCGGTGTGCTGGCGCGTCTTTCCTCGGTGTTGGCGAGGCGGGAGATACCGATTTTTGCCGTTTCCACCTATGATACAGATTATATTTTCGTCAAGGCGCATGATTTTCAAAAAGCTATGAACGCGTTCGCGGCGGAGGGATATGAAATTTCGCCCGCGCATGAGGAAAAGCGGCTATGATTGAGACTTTTATCAAGCGGCCCGTTTTCACGACGATGTTCATTCTCGTGCTGGTCGTGTTCGGCATCCGCTCGTACCCGGAGCTGGGCGTCGATCTGTACCCGGACGTGGATTTGCCGTTGGTGGGCGTGACGGTGACGTATGAAGGCACCGCGCCGGAGGAAATGGAAACGCTGATCACGAAGCCCATTGAGAACCGGGTCAGCCAAGTTTCCGGCATCAAGACCATCACCTCGACAATCCGCGAGGGTTTTTCCCAGACGGTGCTGGAATTCGATATCGGCGTGGACCCGAAGGCGATGGCCAGCGAGGTGCGCGAAAAAGTCGCCACCGTGCGGAAGCGTTTGCCGGACGACGTGGACGAGCCGACGGTGCAGAACTTCGACACCTCGTCCCAGCCCATCGCGGCTTACGTTTTCGCTTCGGAAGTGCGTCCGCCGCAGGAAGTGCGCCGCCTCGTGGACAATCTCGTGGTGGACGAGCTGCAACAGCTCGACGGCGTGGCGGAGGCGAGCGTGGTAGGCGCAAGCTCCCGCGCCATGAAAATCCATGTGCTGCCGGAAAAGCTGAAAGCCTATGGCATTTCCATCCAAACGGTTTTGCAGCAGGTCAACGCGGCGAACTATAACACACCGGGCGGAAAAATCCGCGACGGGCAGAACACCATCACGGTGCGCACCGTGGGCAAGTTTTACAGCATTGACGATTTCAAGCAGATCGTCGTCGCCAGCCACAACGGGAAGCCCGTCATGCTGACCGATGTGGCCGACGTGGAGGACACATGGGAGGACGCCGAGACGTATTCCCGCGCCAACGGGGTTCCCTGCGTCGTCGTGCTTGTGCGCAAGCAGTCGCGGACGAATACCGTCGCTGTCGTCGACCGCGTGAACGCCGCGCTGAAGGCGATGCAGGAAAACGATTTGCCGCCGGATATCCGCGTGGACATCACACGCGACCAGTCCCGCTACATTCGCGAGAATGTAGCCGACGTCTGGAACACGATCTTGTTCGGCGGTTTCCTCGCGCTGGCGATTACCTATCTGTTCTTGCAGGATTTGCGCGCGACCATTATCGGCGGGCTCGCAATACCGACTTCCGTCATTGCCACGTTTTACCTGATGCGGCTGATGGATTTCACGCTGAACAATATGTCCCTGATGGGGCTTTCTCTGGCGGTCGGCTTTTTGATCGACGACGCGATTGTTTTGGTGGAAAATGTGTTCCGCCATATCGAGATGGGAAAGAACCCGATGACGGCGGCGGCGGACGCCACGAAGGAACTGGTCCTGGCGATTCTCGCCACGTCCATGTCGTTGATGGCGGTGTTCGTGCCGATTGGCTCCATGGGCGAGATTGTCGGGCAGTATTTCAAGCAGTTCGGCTTGACGGTGGCGTTCGCGTTGGCGTTCTCCACGATGTCGGCCTATACGCTGACACCGATGGTGTCCGCCCATTGGCTGCATGATCCGACAAAAGGGGAAAAGAAGGATTCGTTGCGGCCGCCTTTTGTCGAATGGTTGTTGGAACGGTTTGAGGCGGCGTTCGATTCGATGAAAGACGCATACGACCGGTTGATGCGATTTGCCGTCGGCCATCCGAAAAAATTCATCGCGGCTTCGTTGGCGACGCTGCTGCTGAATTTCCTGCTGTTTCCGTTCCTCGGCATCGAGATGCAGCCGGTTTACGACTCCGGCGAATTCAGCGTGAACGTCAAGGCGCCGCCGGGGACGAGCCTCGAACGCATGGCGCGCCTTGTGGCGCCCTTGGAGCAGGAAATCGCTTCGCTGCCGGAGGTGCGCGTGGCGGCGACACGGCTCGGCGGCGTCCGCACACCGGTCAACGAGGGCAGCATCGATGTGAAGCTGAAACCCGCGAACGAGCGCGAGCGCAGTATGCAGGCCGTTATGAGGGATTTGCGCCGGCAATTTTCCTCGGTAGGCGAGATGCAGGTTGCCGTTGTCACGAACCAAGGCGGGGGCGGCGGGCGCGGCGAGTCCCGGCCTGTGCAGATCGGTCTTCGCGGCAACGACCTCGAATATTTGATGCGGTACGCGAACGAGCTGGCGGACTTGATCCGCACATTCCCCGGCGCGACGGACGTGGAAATCCAAGGCAACGACGCCGAGCCGGAAATTTTGGTTCGCCTCGATCAGCTCAAGGCGAGTCGCTTGGGGTTGGACAATTCCGCCGTGGGTTCGGTGGTGCAGTACGCGTTCCAGGGCAAGAGCACCCGGAATTCCTACACCATCGGAAACAACGACTACGATATTATTATCCAGATGGAAAAGGCGAACCGCCGCACCGTGGACGATGTGAAGAATCTTCGCGTTTCGACGACGGGCGGCAGCTTCATCCGCCTCGGCGACATCGCCGAGATCACACTGGAATCCGGCCCGACGCGCATCAACCGAGAGGGGAGACAGCGGCAGATCGCCGTCTACGCCGACACCGTGGGCTCGTCGCCCGGCGACTTGCTGCAAAAAATCCAGAGCGATTATATCCCCGCGCTGAATATGGATATCGGCTACCGCGCAAAAATGATCGGCCAGTCCGACATGATGAGCCGCATTTTCGGCGAAGTCGTCAAGGCCATCGTGTTGGCCATCGTGCTGATTTACATGGTGCTGGCCGCCGAGTTTGAGAGCCTGTCCCAGCCGCTCATTATCATGATGAGCTTGCCTTTCGCCATCATCGGCGCGGTGCTCGGCCTGCTCGTCGCCGACCAAACCGCGAACATGATGTCCGTCATCGGCTTCACGATGCTCCTCGGTCTCGCGACGAAAAACGCGATTTTGCTCGTGGACTACGCGAACCAAGCGCGGGAGCGGGGCGTGGGCATTCGCGCCGCGATTCTGGAGGCCTGTTCGTTGCGTCTGCGCCCGATCTTGATGACGACGCTTTCGACGCTTTTGGGAATGTTGCCGGTGGCGCTCGGCATCGGCGAAGGCGCGGAGCTTCGCCAGTCCATGGGCGTCGTGCTGATCGGCGGCCTCACGACCTCGACGATGTTGACGCTCGTTGTCGTTCCGCTGATTTATATGCTCGCGGAGGAATACAGGGAAAAGAAGGCGGCAAAGACAAGCGAAGAATGAGCTGAAAAAAATTGAGGTAAGAATTTCTTACCTCAATTTTTTTCAAAGCATCGCAGACGCGAAAAGACCGCAGGAGAAAATACCCTGCGGTCTTTTTGCCGGTTGTTTTGTCATTCCTCGCTGACGATTTCTTCCGTCGCCACGTTGTAGACGAGGCGCGAAAGTTTTTTCTTCTTTCCCGCCAATACATGCGTCACGTTTCCCGTGCACTCGGCAATTTTTGTGTCCCAGTTGAAGACGACATCATCCGCCCTGATGGTGAGGTCGCCGCGTTCAAAGAGAATCTTCTCTTTCAGATGGGCGACGTGCGAATTGCCCTCCACATAAAGGTCTTCGCCCCGGAAGGTGTATCCTTCCTGCAGCAGTGTCACATTTCCTTGCGCCCAAACCTCCTGCGTGATGAGGCTGACCTGCGCGTGGTCGGCGGTGACGGCACGGCCCTTTCCGGCGACGCGCACATTGCCGTCGAGCAAATAGCGCCCCGTGAAAATGTCAAAGGTCTGCTTGTCGCAAGTAATCTCCGGACGCTCCGCGAATGCGGTCGCTGCGGGGAGCAGAAAAAGCAGGGCGAAAAGAGCGAGACGAAAGAGTTTTGCGGTTTTCTTTTCCATGTTCCATCCTTCCTTTCAATATGTATTATAAACGTCTTGCTCGCAAGAGTAAAGCCGTGGCAGTTGCGGAGCAAAGGAAAACAATGTATAATTTAGCGGCGGAACGTCCGAGGGATTTGCGGACGCGCCGCATCGCATCCCATATAAGGAAACGCCGAACAAGTCCCGCCGCGCCCCTGCCGGGTCTTTTTCCGTCATGCCGCGTCAAAGTGCTTTCGACGTAGCGATGCTGCGCCTTCAAGCATTTTTCCTTGCCTGACGATAAGCAGACGCTTAGCGCTTTAGCGCTTAGCGGTCGCTTATGCAAAGCTAAAAATCCCTCGGCAGGGCCACGACTTGACTTATTCGTCGTTTCCATAAGAAAGTGGGGGGTATTTTTGCAAAAAAAAGTGCTTGCGCTGTTGCGCGCGGCGGGCGACGGCTACATTTCCGGCGAGGAAATCGCGAGTTGTCTGGGCGTTTCACGCACAGCGGTCTGGAAACACATTCGCGCGTTGAAGGCGGCGGGATATGCAATCGAAAGCCACGCGCGAAAAGGCTATTCGCTTCTGGACGTTCCGGATCTTTTGCTTCCGCAGGAATTGCAGCCGATGCTCCGGACGGAAGTCATCGGAAAGAATATGCTCCATTTTGACGACATTCCGTCGTCGAACAACGAGGCCAAGCGGTTGGCGGCGGAGGGAGCGCCGGACGGCACGGTGGTCGTTGCGGAGGCGCAGGGCGCGGGCAAAGGGCGGCTTTCTCGCGGCTGGTTTTCGCCCGCGAAAAAAGGCATTTGGTTTTCCGTCGTGCTCCGCCCGTCCTTTTTGCCGCAGGAAGCGCCGAAATGTACGCTGATGGCGGCGGTGGCGGTCGTGCGCGCGATGAGGGACATGGGGTTCTCCGTCGGCATCAAATGGCCGAACGACGTGCTCGACGAAAAAGGGCGAAAGCTCGTCGGTATCCTGACGGAAATGAGCGCGGAGATGGAGCGTGTCAATTTCGTGGTCATCGGCACGGGCATCAATGTCAACCTCTGGCCGGAAGATTTTCCGGAAGACGTGAAGGACATCGCGACTTCGCTGGCCATGCTCCGCGGCTGCAAGGTGGACCGCGTGGAACTTTTCGCGCGCGTATTGGAAGCGATGGACGAGCTGTATATGCGCATTGGGCACGACGGCTTTGGCGCGGTGCTCGACGAATGGCGGCATTATTCGGTGACGCTGGGGCAAGAGGTCAACGTGATCGGCGTCAAGGAGACGTTTTCGGGTACGGCGGCTGACATCGACGACGACGGCGCGTTGCTGGTCGATACGCGGAGCGGTCGGCGCCGCGTTCTGGCGGGCGATGTTTCCATTCGTCCGCGCGTGAAGTAGTATTTTGTGGAGGAAAGTCATGCTTTTAGTTTTCGACATCGGCAACAGCAATATCGTGCTCGGCACCTATGAGGGCAAACGCCTGATGAAGCACTGGCGCATTTCGACCGACCGGCAGAAGACCGGCGACGAGTACGGAATGTTGATTAACGATTTGTTCCGTTTTCAGGGCATCCGCATGACGGATATCGACGCGATTATCATTTCGTCGGTGGTGCCGCCTCTGGTGGTGCCGTTGGTCAAGATGTGCGAGCGGTATTTTCGCCTGCATCCTCTGGTCGTGGGGCCTGGCATCAAGACAGGCATTCGGCTCCGCTATGAGAATCCGCGGGAAATCGGCGCGGACCGCATCGTGAACTCCGTCGGCGCTTTTGAACAGTACGGCGGGCCGCTCATCGTCGTGGACATCGGGACTGCGACGACCTTTGACATCGTGGACACGAACGGCGACTATCTGGGCGGCGTCATCGCGCCGGGCATCGGCATTTCCACCGAGGCGCTGTTCCAACGGGCGGCGCAGCTTCCGCGTGTCGCGTTGGTGACGCCGAAGACGGTCATTTGCAAAAATACCGTAACGGGGATGCAGGCCGGTGTTATCTTCGGATTCGTCGGGCAGATCGACGAGATTGTGCGGCGCATCAAAGCGGAAATGAAGCAGGAAATGAAGGTCGTCGCGACGGGCGGCTTGGCGCGTATGATCTCGCGGGAGTCGAAAACCATCGACAAGGTAGACAATTTCCTGACGTTGACCGGGCTTCGGGTGCTCTATGAACGCAACCTTTCGTCGGACGACAAAAAAGCCGACGAGAAAAAATGCGAGGACAGGAAAGCGCAATGAAAATCGGGGCTCTCGATTTTCCGACGCCGGTCTTTCTGGCGCCGATGGCGGGCGTGACCGATACGCCGTATCGGATTCTCGCGCGGGAAATGGGTTGCGCGATGGCCTTCGCGGAAATGGTGAGTGTACTGGGCATTCACTTTCGCAACGAAAAAACCTTGGCGATGCTAAAGACGGTGCCGGAGGAACGCCCGCTGGCCATGCAGCTTTTCGGCGCGCAGCCGGAGCCGGTGGCGGAGGCGGCGGCCTATGTGGAAAGCCTTGGTTGCGCGGACGTGATTGATTTCAACATGGGCTGCCCCGCGCCGAAAATCGTGAAGAACGGCGCGGGCTCCGCGCTTTTGCGGGATCCGGAACGTGCCGAGAAGATCCTTTCCGCGTTGGCCAAGGCGACCGCGCTGCCCGTGACGGTGAAAATGCGGATCGGTTGGGACGAAAACAGCATCGTCGCTGTGGACATGGCGAAGCGCGCCGAGGCGGCGGGCGTCGCCGCCATCGCGGTTCACGGGCGTACGCGGGAGCAGTATTACAAAGGCCGCGCGGATTGGAGCGTGATCGCGGAGGTAAAGCGCACGGTCAGGATTCCCGTCATCGCCAACGGGGATATCCGCACGACGGGCGACCTGTCCCGCGTTTTTCGCGAAACGGGCTGCGACGGCGTGATGATCGGCAGGGCCGCGCAGGGCAACCCTTGGATTTTCCGCTCGTTCCGTTCGTTCCTCGAAACGGGTGCCGAGCCGCCTCCGCCGACGATTGCGGAGCGCGGCGCGCTGTTGCTTCGCCATCTCGATATGCTGATCCACTGCAAGGGCGACTGCATCGGCGCGCGGGAAATGCGGAAACACGCGACTTGGTACACGAAAGGCCTGACGGGCGGCGGAAATCTTCGTGACGCGTTCAACCACGCGGAAACGAGAGAAGACTTTCAACGCATCGTGGAAAACATGATTGCAAGAGAAAAAAGTGCATAATACTGCAGGGGAGACGATGAATTTGGCAGACAAGAAGACGAAAAAGGAAAAGGAAGAAAAAGAAATTCATGCCTGGAATACATACACCGAAGCGGAGAAGAAAAAAGTCTACGCCCTCGCCGACGATTACCGCAATTTCATTTCTGGCTGCAAGACGGAGCGCGAGAGTGTGGCGGAGGCGACCCGTATGGCGGAGGCGGCCGGCTACGTCCCGCTTTCCGAGTGTATCCGCAAAAAGAAAAAACTGAAAGCGGGGGACAAAGTCTACGCCGTTGGCATGAAAAAAACAGTGGCATTGTTCAGCCTCGGTTCCCGGCCCATCGAGGACGGCCTCGCGATTCTCGGCGCCCATATCGACACCTGCAAGCTCGACTTGAAGCAGAACCCGCTCTATGAAGAGGGCGGCATGGCGTACCTCGATACCCATTACTACGGCGGCATCAAGAAATACCAGTGGGTGGCGCTGCCTCTCGCGCTGCACGGCGTCGTCGTGAAAAAAGACGGCAAGACGCTGGATATTAATGTCGGCGAGGATGAAAGCGATCCCGTATTCTGTGTTACCGACCTCCTGATTCATCTGGCACAGGAACAAATGGAAAAACGGGCGACGAAAGTCGTCGAGGGCGAAAAGCTCGACATCCTCGTCGGCAGCCTGCCGCTTCCCGACGAGGACAAGAACGCGGTCAAGGCGGGCGTGTTGGCAATCCTCTCCGCTAAGTACGGAATCACGAAAGATGATTTCATTTCGGCGGAGCTGACGTTGGTACCGGCGGGCCGCGCCCGTGCCATGGGCCTCGACCGCAGCATGACCCTCGGTTACGGGCAGGATGATCGTGTCTGCGCCTTCACGTCGCTGCGCGCGATGCTGGAGACGAAAAAGACGAAGCGTACGGCCTGCTGCCTCTTGGTGGACAAGGAAGAAATCGGCAGCGTAGGCGCGACGGGTATGCAGTCACGCTTCTTCGAGAACACTTTGGCGGAGCTGATGGAAGCGGCGGGCGAAAGCGGAGAGCTTCGCCTTCGCCGCGCGTTGGCCAACTCGAAAATGCTCTCGTCGGACGTCAGCTCCGGATTCGACCCGCTATACGCCAACGCCTTCGACAAGAAAAACGTCGCCTACCTCGGCGGCGGCATGGTGTTCAACAAATTCACCGGCGCCCGGGGCAAATCCGGATCCAACGACGCGAACGCCGAATACCTCGCCGAACTGCGCGCAATCATGGACGGGTACAAAGTTCGCTTCCAGACGGCGGAGCTGGGCAAGGTCGACCTTGGCGGCGGCGGCACTATCGCCTACATCATGGCACTTTACGGGATGCAGGTCATCGACTGCGGCGTTCCCGTGCTGTCGATGCACGCGCCTTGGGAAGTCACGAGCATCGTAGACCTTTACGAAGTCACAAAAGGCTACAAAGCGTTCCTTGCGGAAGCGTGACAATTTTCTTGACAACGGACGGCCGCGTCTTTATAATAAACGATAATATGAAACTGCCTTCCCGAAATTCGGGAAGGCAGTTCTGCATTTTGCAGAGAAGTGTAAAATTCTCTCATTTTCGTTATCACTGCAAGGGGGAACAAAAATGATCTTGGAACGGCTGTTGCTGCTGCCCAATGAGAGAGACGGCTATGCGGCGCGCCAGCGTTGCGGCGAGCGCATGGGCGTTATCGGCATCGGCGTCAACCTTGTGCTTTTCACGGTCAAGTTGGCGGTCGGAGTTGCCAGCGGCGCGGTATCCGTCGTAGCGGACGCCCTCAACAATTTATCCGACGCCGGGACCTCGCTGGCGATGCTGTTCGGCTTCCGCATCGCCGGCCGTCCCGCCGACGCGGAGCATCCTTTCGGGCATGGGCGCGCCGAATATCTGGCAGGGCTTTTCGTGGCGGCGGTCATTCTGCTCGTGGGCGTCGAGCTGCTCCGCACTTCGGTGGAAAAAGTTCTCCAGCCGGAGTCTCTCTCCATCGACGGCATCGGCGCCGCGCTCCTGGCCTTTTCTTTGTTGCTGAAGCTTGTCCTCGGCTGGATGTATCACAGGGTTGGAGCGCGGATCCAGTCCGCGGCGTTGGAGGCGGCGGGTACGGACAGTTGGACGGACTGCCTCGCGACCTCCGGTGTGCTGCTCTCTCTCGGCGTTTATTCCCGGGCCGGAATCAACATTGACGGTGTGGCGGGCGTTTTCGTCTCCGGTTTTATTCTCTACAGCGGGTGGGGCGCCCTTCGGGCCGCCACGGATCCTTTGATGGGGACGGCGAATGACCCGGCGCTGGCGGCGGATGTTCGCCGTATCGTCATGGAAGAAAAAGGCGTGCTCAGCGTTCATGACCTCGTGCTGCACGGTTACGGCGCGGGACGTATCTTCGCGACACTGGATATCGAACTGCCCGCAGAAATGCCGCTGATGGAAGCGCACAATCTGGCCGACCGCATCGAGCGCACAATCTGGAGCACACTCCACATCCTCGTGACTGTGCATATCGACCCCGTGGCCACGGGCGACCCGGAAGCAGACCGTCTGTACGTGCTGGCTTCACGGCTTTTGACCTCCATCGACACGAGGCTCGCGATGCATGACTTTCAGATTGTTCCGTACCGGGACGGGCGTAAAATCAGTTTCGAGGTATCCTGCCCGGAAGATTTTTCGATGAGCGACCGCGAACTTCGCCGCGCCTTCCTCCGCCGCTTTTTGGCGCAAAGCCCCGAAGACCGTGCCGTGCTTCATGTCGACCATCATTTTTGTTGATTGTGCAGCCCTCCTGCCCGGGAGGGCGATTTTTTTGCAGGGAAAAAGGAATTTCAACCGATGTGTCGAATATTTTCCAATAGAAAAAGTAGGAGGGGTTGACGTGAAGAAAGAATTGGCGGCCATGGCGGCGGCGTTTTTGCTGATGACGGGGACGGCCAGCGCGGCGGACGGGGGCATCGAAGGCAAGGTCCGGGGGCCGCTCGATCTCGGCGTTTCGATTGTCGTAAGCGACAGAGGGCGCGGAAGCGGAGAACGGGGAAGGGCGGGCGTTGGCGTGGCCATCGGCGGCGAACGGAAAAAAACGGACCGCACCATCGAGCTTCAGCTGATTTCCCGCGCGGCGGACATGAAGGCGCTGTCCGACGACGAAATTGCCGCGTGGTACAAGGACGGCATCGCGCCCACGGGGGCGGATGTTTTCATAGCGAAAGCGGACGAAAAGGGCAACTATGCTTTCAGCGGAGTCCCGGAGGGCAGCTACTACCTCGTAATCCTGATGCCGGGCGGCGGCAAGCTTTCGGGAGAGCCGGACCGGTCAAGCGACGCGAGGGATTTGCAGCAGTTCCTTCGGGCATGGGATATGTACCAGCTCTTCACCATCGGCATGAAGGTCTACGCGGTACAGACGGTAGACATTAAGCCGGATCAGGTCACGAAGTTCAATTATGATTTCACAGCGTCGACGTTTCAGGAGAGAAAAAAGACGAAATAATCCTTGCAAAATTTTTTGGCCCTATCATAACGCTTCTTCAAGCTGATGAAAAAATTTCAAGTAAGAATTTCTTACCGCATAATTTTTCACGCGAATCGCAGTCAGGATTTTTAAATCCTTGCTGCGATTCGCGTGAGACGTCAGACGCGCTTTAGCGCGGCTGTATCCTGCGAAGCAGGCGTATTTCAGGTCAAAATTTTTATTTAAGGAAACGACGAATAAGTCAATTCGAGGCCACACCGAGGGATTTTTTCGTCAGGCAAGGAAGATGCCGCGAAGGCGTAGCATCGCTACGTCGAACGGCATCTGACGCCGCATGACGGAAAAAGACCCGGCGTGGGCCGGAGGGACTTGTTCGGCGTTTCCTTAGAGCCTCTCATACACAGGAGTCCAATCTCGTCCCTGAAAGAGGGCAATGCTTATGACGGCGTATGATGTTTTCGCGTTTCTTGTTCTCCCGCTCGCGTTGATTATCTCCATCAAAGCATAAGAAAAGCCGCCCTCCAGTTCCCACGCTGAGGCGGCTGTTCTCGCAACAGTTTTCTTATGGGGCTGACCGTTTACCGGAAAGCCTCTTTCTTTGTGTTTATTATATCGCCTCGCCGCGCCAGCGTCAAGAGGGCAGCTTTTTCAGCATCAGAGAATTGCATCCCACGCCTTTTTATGATACGATAGAAAACACGGAAAGGATGCGGTCGGATGCCTGTTATATCCATGTTTTACGGAATCAAGATTTACATATACGTGGAAAAAAGCGGAAAGCACAAGACGCCACATATCCACGCTTTTTATGGCGAAGATACGGTTTCCGTTGATTTTGACGGAAATGTTTTGGACGGCAGTCTGCCGCGCAAAAAGCAGGCAATGGTTATCGCGTGGGTCATGATGCACGAGGAAGAGCTGAAGGCAAACTATGATCTGATGCTCGACGGGCAAACGCCATTCCGCATCGATCCACTGAAATAGGAGGGTTGGGGATGATTCGCCCTACATCTGTCAAGCCAACATCGGATTACAAGCTGCTCCTGACGTTCTCCACCGGGGAGCAAAGAATATTCGATGTTCGCCCTTATCTCGATATGCCCTTTTTTGCCAAGCTGAAGGACAAAGACATATTCAATCAAGTTTTTGTCAACGAATACACGGTTGAATGGAAAAATGGCTGCGACATTGCGCCGCACGAGTTGTATGATGATAGTGTCCCCATCGGGACGTAACCGAAAATAGTTCCCAAGCAGATAACCGCCGCGACGTTTTTTCATCGCGGCGGTTTTTCGTATTTGCCTTTATTCGCTCTCTTTCCCCCTCGGCAGCGCCAATTTCAGCGCGTCGCCGATGGTCGCGGCGGGCAGGAGCTTGATGCCCGTCTTGACGCCCTTCAGTGCGCGGGCGTTTTTTTCCGGCAGCACGGCGGCCTCAAAGCCGAGCCTGGATGCCTCGCGGAGCCTTGTCTCCGCCTGCCCCACCGCGCGCACCTCGCCGGACAGGCCGACCTCGCCGAAAACCACCGTCTTGTCCCTCGGGCGGCGGCTCGCAAAGCTCGACGCCATCGCCACGCAAAGCCCGAGGTCGGCGGCGGGCTCGTCGATGCGGATGCCCCCCGCCGCCTTCACATAGACATCGGAATTTCCCATGGGCAGCCGCACACGCTTTTCCAACACCGCAAGGAGAAGCTGGAGCCGCTTCAGGTCCACCGCGTCGGTGGTGCGGCGCGGCGGCACATAGGGCGTCTGCGCGACCAGCGCCTGCACCTCGACGAGAAGCGGGCGCGTCCCCTCCACCGTCGGAATCACAATCGTGCCGGAATCCGCCTCCCGCTCCGACAGGAAAAATTTCGAGATGTCCGGTACGTCGCAAAGCCCCGTGTCCCGCATCTCGAAAAGCCCGATCTCGTTCGTGCTGCCGAAGCGGTTCTTGATGGCGCGGAGCACCCGATAGCCCGCGTTTTTCTCGCCCTCGAAGAAAAGCACTGTATCGACGATATGCTCCAAGACGCGCGGCCCGGCGAGCGTCCCGTCCTTCGTGACGTGGCCGATGACGAACGCCGCGATGCCCCCCGCCTTGGCAATGCGCAGAATTTCCACGCTGGACTCCCGAACCTGGCTGACGCTGCCCGGCGCGCTCTCCAACTCCGGACGGAAAATCGTCTGGATGGAGTCGATAACCAACAGTTCCGGCTTTATTTTCTCGATTTGAAGCGAAATCGTGTCGAGATTCGTCTCGCTGACGACATAGAGCCCATCGGCAATCGCGTCCAGACGGTCGGCGCGCATCCGAATCTGCCGCGTCGATTCCTCGCCCGTTACATAGAGCACCCGCCGCCCCAGCCGCGCCACCTCGGCGGACACGCGAAGCGTCAGGCTCGACTTCCCCACGCCGGGGTCGCCGACAATCAGCACCATCGAGCCGGGAATCACGCCGCCGCCCAACACCCGGTCCAACTCGCCGGAGCCCGTCGGGAAGCGCGGCAAATCCTCCGTCTCCACCTCGCCGATCAGCCTCGGCGGCGCGGCGTCGGACAATCCAAGCCGAAGCCCCTTCCCAGTCGCCTCCGGCACGGCGACCTCCTCCACCATCGTATTCCAAGCCCCGCACCCGGGGCACTTCCCCATCCACTTCGCCGACTCCGCCCCGCAGGACTGGCAAACATACACCGTCTTTCGCTTTTTCCCCGCCATGCAAACGCTCCTTTTCGATTCCATGATTGCCTATAATCATACCATATTGTGCAAGCATCACAAAAAGATTTTACTGTCCCCCGTTTTGTGATAAAATATTGAACATGGAATTCATTTCCACACCGCAAATTTTGTTTTCATCATCAAAGGAGGATGCCCCGATGGATTTTTTGGAACTGGCAAAGGCACGGTATTCGTGCAAGAAATTCGCAAGCACACCTATAGAAAAGGAAAAGCTGGAAAAGATACTGGAAGCGGGGCGGCTGGCACCCACCGCGAAAAACAACCAACCCCAGCACATCTATGTGCTCTCGTCGCAGGAATCCCTCGCGCTGGCGGACAAAATCACGCCGTGCCGCTACGGCGCCCCCACCGTGCTCGCCGTCGCCCATGACACCACCAACGTGTTCGAGTACCCCGGCGGCGCGTATGACTCCGGCGCGGAAGACGCGGCCATCGTCGCCACCCACATCGTCCTCGCCGCAAAAGACGTCGGCCTCGACACCTGCTGGCTGAATTTCTTCGACCCGGACAAGGCCAAAGAAATCTTGAACCTGCCGGACAACGAGGCACTGACCATCCTGATCGACGTAGGCTACCCCGACGAATCGGCAAAGCCCCTCCCCAACCACGAAAGCCGCAAACCGCTCTCCGAGACGGTCACATATCGCTGAAATAGCTGCGAAACAAGAAAAGCCCGCCGTCTGCAATGCGAAATCGCTTCCTGCAAACGGCGGGATTTTCTTATCTCTATTTCCCTATTCCTTTTCCCTCATCACTTCCCTTATAATCTGCACCATCTGCTTATTCCTAAGCTGATCCTTAAAATGCACCGTATATCCCTCTTTGGACAAATTCTCAAAGAAGACTTCCGCACACTTGATTTTCGTTTTTTCTATTCCCCGCAAGTCTTCTTTTCCTTCGACGTCCTTTGTCTCGACCACAATATAAAGTTCCTTCTCGCCGGACGCTTTTTTCACCACATACATAAAATCAGGGCTATAGGTCTCCCCCGTAATCGTCGGAATCGCGACGCTGCTGCGGGGAATTTTTCCATATACGGACACTTCCTCTATGTCCGCTGTTATATTGTCTTTTTCCAGCGGTGAATCATAGGCGTATGTATCATATAAATACTTCTTGCTCGGTGTGCCGGGAGCGATTTTTGTCCCGATACGCCCCTGCGCGATCTCTTCCCTCGGGCTGCCGTCCGCGTATGAAAGCGCCGTAGCCCCGCAAGGAGCACTGCCCTTTGCGTACCGAAACCGCCCCTGCAAGTTTTCCGCTTTCCAGTCTTGGAACTCCTTACAAAAAGCGGCGGCGGAATTTTCATTGATATGCGCAGGGGCAATATCCCCATATTTCCGCGCATAAGCAATCAGAGCCCGATGCAAAACCTCCATCGGAATACTGGTCGTGCGCGTAATTCGGGACAAAAACTTTCCATAAGGAATCGGGCGAAAAACCGTATACTGCACCCCTGTCCCCTCTTTCACGCACATCTCTTGCCCATCGCCGGAAAGCACATCGCGATGGCTCGACATCACAACGTCCGTAAACACGCCCGGCTTTTCCAACAAGGAAAGAACGACCGCTTCCATATTCTCGTCCAAATCCCGATCATAGAAAAGGAGACGCCTTTCGTTGATTTTCTCCCAAAGCTCGCGAATCTCGCCATAAACCGCCTTGCGAATCTTGACGGGCTTCGGTTTTTCCCTGTTGCGATCCTTGATTTTTCCGGTGGACACGCCTGCGGCAAACATCGGAAATTCTGCAAAAAACGCGGCCCTGTTCTCCGCAATGATATTGCGCTCCCAATCAATGTAATGTTTAGTCATCAATTCCTCAAACAGCGCGTTCTCGTCCATGCCAAGCGTTCTCGCCACTTCCCGCACTTTTTCCGCCGGCAGGACGATTGCTTGCGGAATCTCGCCGTTAATTTGTTCTACCAACCGATTCGCAAAATCTTTTTCCGTAAAATCAACGATATAATTAAGCTGAAAATCCTCATTGGAAATTCGGTTTCCATTTTCGTCCACAGGCAAGCGAAGCCCCCTGCCGACCTCTTGCAGCTTGCTGTTTTCGCTGCCGCTGGAACGGAGTTTCGCAATCGTGAACACATTCGGATTGTCCCAGCCCTCCTTCAGCGTCCATTTGGAAAACAGAAAACGGAGCGTATTATAACCTCCGGCCTCGTTTCGGAACGAAAGGAGCTGCTTCTTCCCGTGCAAAATCGCATCGACTTCCTTGGCAATTTCTTCGTCGGAATCGCTGTTATCCTGCGCGAAATATCCGGCACGGCAAGCGGCAATATCGGCAAGCGAAGCCTCCAAATATGCACGGTATTCTTGCTCATGCGGGCCAAGCGTCGCGAGCGTCGCTTCCATACGCTCCTTCAGCAACCGATCAAAAGCCTCCACCAAATACGGCGATTTCCCGTCCTCATTCTGACGATACGACGAAATATCATCAATGAAAAACAGTGCAAGCGTCTTGATTTTATAGTTACGCCCGCAAAAATTCTCCCGCTCCGTCTCAAAATGACGTTCCAGCGCAAGGCGAATCATCTGCTCCTGATAAGACGACATATAGACGTCCACATCCATTTCTTCGCCTGTCGTCTTGACGACGCCGTTGGAAAACTCCACACTGTGCGCCGCGATTGCCTGCACCGTAATTCCCGAAAAAGCGTCGCTAATAATCGCCAGCGAATCGCCCGTTTGAAGCGTAAACGATTGAGTGCTTCGTCCCTGTTTCTTTTGAAAAGTCACGGATTCCTTGCCCGCAATGGACAAAATTTTGACTTTTTCTTCCTTTCCTGAAAGCGGCTCGAAATGTTCCTTCGCAACGCCTTTAATTAGCCCTTGGTTGAAGGATTCGCAAGCGTTCAAATCGTAAAGCAAATATTGATAATCCCTGACCGTAACTTTCTGCTTGCCTCTTCCTTTCGTTATTTCGGGGAACGTCGCGCCATAGCGGATAATGCACTGCGGGCGAATCTCTTCCATAATAACCTGAAACGCCTTTTGGTCACGGGAAAACCGATGCGGCTCGTCAATCATCACAATCGGATGCGTTGCGCGCAACGCGTCGAATGGACGATAAAAGCCCTCCGCGCCGTAATCGTAATCGTCGCGGGAAAGCATCCCATTGGCCCGCACCGTCAAAAGCTGCATATTGACGAGCAAGACATAAATCTTTCTTGAATTTTGACAGCTTCCCTTGATAAAATCACTGACGACGCCCGGAAAATAACTGCGTCCTTTCTTCTTGTTCTTCGGCGTTTCCAATACGCCAAGCTCAATTTCCGTGCCGTAGCCGCAACCGTCCGTAAAATGCCGCCGCGCGTACTCGTCGCGGATAAACTGCTCCGTGCCCGCCTTGATGGCAAGAGACGGCACGGCGACGATAAATTTGTTAAAACCGTACCGTTTATGCAGTTCATATATGGTTTTCGTATATACATACGTCTTGCCCGTGCCTGTCTCCATCTTGACGTCAAGCTGCAAGCAGTCACCCTCGGCTCTGTGCCTTCTGTACTCTGCGGGAATATCCTTTTGCAAAGTTTTCAAATTTGACAGCAGCCGGCGGTTCCAAAGAGGAATTTGCGGATTTTCAAAAAACTGCGCCGGCTGCACAGGCTGCACCCCATCCAAAACGGCACAGACAGCGTCCACCGCTTTTTGCTGATGGGGCAAATCTTGTTGAAGAATCAGTTCCATTTCATTTCCCCTCAATACCGAATGTCAAAATGAATATGCAAATTCTTTTCCGTCGCTTTGAGACGGGCAAGATTCGCCTTGAGCGCTTCCATCTCCGTCCAAAGGAAACTATACCCGAACAGCACCACGTTCTCAGGATTGAACGCGCCGTCCGTCTCGCATCGCTCCACAATCGCCCCGATGGCTTCATCACTCAATTCGGGCGCAATCAGATAGAGGTGCTTGTCCATGGAATACCCCGTATATCCGGCAAAGTCCACTGTCTCCACGGGCGCAGTAAAGCCGTACCCGTCCCGGACGAGCCAAGTGGCGAGAACCGTCGGCACGCCGAAATCATCCAGCACCGTATTTTGAATCATCAGCCCGTCTTCCGGCTCGAATGTTTCCAATTTGTCCAATGTCTTCGCCGACGGCTCTTTCAATGTGAAATGGCGAAAGCCAAGATCGGCTTCCGTGTCCGGGTATTCCTCGCGGATTTTTTTCGCGGCGCGGATAATACGCTCAATGCCCAAATAATCTAATGTATGTTCCCGTTCGCACGAATCAAGAAAACCTTTTAACCTTTGTGCGTTCTTTTTATCGTCTCCCGTCGCAGATATAATTTTTTTATCTACATCTTCCGGCAATTGTATAACGATATGCTTGATATTCTTACCTTTCACATTTAAGTGCATCACTGCTTCCGATGTTGTCGCAGAACCAGAAAAGAAATCACAAACAATAAAATCATCCATTTGCAAAGAAGCAATCAACTTCATGATAAGAAGAACGGGTTTCGGATAACTCATCAAAGACTGTTCACCAAATAAAATCCGTTGCTCTTCATCAGCATCTTCATTAGACCCCCATCCATTATTTTGCAAATTCTCAAAATCAATATCATATGTATATCCTGATTCTTCTGAATCACCGATGCGTAACAGTAAATCTTTAAGTCCCTTATATCTTGGCTCATGAACAATACGCCGCAAATATAAGTCCCTCGTAATATATATTTCCCGATTGAGCGCATACTCTTTCATAGCGTCTTGCCCATATCGCCAATTGCCTTCGATAACCAAATCTTGCGCAAGTTTTCCATTTTGTATGACCAAATCCGAATGCAAAACCAAATTCATCGTTGTATCAGAAATCATCTCTCCTTTCTTCATAACAAAATTTTCTTCACGATACTTACTTTCGATTCCCGCCGGAATAATCCTTATATCTCGTCCATTGCTTGCATTGACACATGGATAAGTTTCTTCCTCTGTATTGACTTCTCCTATCAAGCCCGCAAACAAAGATTTATTTTTTGCATAAACCAAAATATATTCTTTGATATTCGTAATGTCATGTGCCAAATAAGACCCTTTCTTCTTTTTTTCCCACGTCAATTGTGCAACAAAATTTTCTTCACCAAAAACATCATTGCACAAAAGTTGCAAATTGCCAAACTCATTATCATCAATTGAAATAAAAATAACACCATCTTTGTTTAGCAAATCCCTCGCTAACAACAATCTTGGATATATATACATCAGCCATGCGGAATGGGACGCACTTCCGCGCTTCGTCAACTTGAGAATCCTCTCCGCTTGGCTTTCGTCAATACTCAACTTTTCTTCCAACTCTTCCGCCGTAAAATTAAAACTGTCATTGTAAACAAAACCGTCCGAACCGGTATTGTACGGCGGATCGATATAGATGCACTTCACCTTCCGCGCATAAGACTTCAGAAGATGCTTCAGCCCGTCCAAATTGTCCCCGCTGATATAGATATTCTCGCTGTTTGCGTTTTCCGGTTTCGCGTTGTGCTCCTCGTCGGGCACAATCACCGTTGTCGTATCTACGGACGCCAAAAGACGCGCGTAGTTTTTGCCGAGGAATCGCAGCTCGTATCCCTCGTTCGTTACGTTCACCTTGTCGGCAAGATATTCCTTGAACCGCGCTATATCAAAACTGCCGTCAGCGGCAAAGCAAGCGGGAAAATGCTCCTTGAGAGCCTGTATCTCTTTGCCGTTGGGACGCGCTTCCTCATTCGCTTTCAAAATATCCTTTACCATTGCCAGCCCTCCTGCGTATGAATCGTATTCATTATAATATTTCCCCTCGAACCCGTCAATTTTCCCACACAAAAAAGCCCGCCGCCGCGAGCCGGAAACCGTTTCCGCCCGCAAGCGACGGGCTTTCTTTTTGTCCTTTATTCTCTTTTTCCCAACACCACGCCTGCCGCTTTCCTCAATAGCCACAGCACGGCGACGGCTAGGTTCAGCAGGAAGTTTCCCGCTTTTGCCGCCGGGCCTTCTGGCGCGAGCTTATTTCGTCGCCGGGGCATGGGCCGCGTTCCTTGCTTTTGCGCGCTTGGGCGAAAGTTTCCGCGCGAATTCCAGCGCGTCCCCCGCCTTTTTCGCGTGGATCGTGTCGCCGGGGCGGAACGCGCGGGCGAGGAGCTTTTCGGCGATGGGGTCCTCGATGAGCTTTCGGATCGCGCGCTTCAGCGGACGCGCGCCGAATTTGAAATCCGTTCCCTTGTCGATGAGCATGGCCTTGACCGACGGATTCAACGCGAGCTTCATATCCTTCTCCGCGAGCCGTGCGCGCACGTCGCCCAGCAGGATATCGACGATCGCGGAAAGCTCGTCCCGGCCGAGGGCGTGGAAGACCAGCGTCTCGTCGAGGCGGTTCAGGAATTCCGGCTTAAACACGTTTTTCGTGGCTTCCATGACGCGCTTTTTCGCGCGCTCGTAGCTGTCCTCCGCCGTGTCCCGCGCGAGGAATCCCATGGTCGCCCCTTCGTCCTTTAAGAAGCTAGCGCCGACGTTCGAGGTCATGATGATGACCGTGTTCTTGAAATCAGCGGTGCGTCCTTGGCTGTCGGTAAGGCGCCCGTCCTCCATCACTTGCAGCAGAATGTTGAAAACATCCGGGTGCGCCTTTTCGATTTCGTCCAGCAGAATGATGGAGTACGGCTTTTTCCGCACGGCGTCGGTGAGCTGGCCTCCTTCCTCGTAGCCGACATAGCCGGGAGGCGCGCCGACGAGCCGCGAGACGGTGAATTTTTCCATGTACTCGGACATATCGAAACGGATAATCGCGTCTTCGCTGTCGAAAAGGGCCTCGGCCAACGCTTTCGCCAGTTCCGTCTTGCCCACGCCCGTCGGGCCGAGGAACAGGAAGGAGCCAATGGGCCGCTTCGGGTCCTTGAGCCCCGCCCGCGCGCGACGGATCGCCCGCGAAAGCGCGGAGAGCGCCTCGGCCTGGCCGACGACACGGCGCTTGAGGATTTTCTCCAGATGCAGGAGCCGCTCGGACTCCCGCGCCTCGATCTTGCGAACCGGAATCCCCGTCCAGAGGCCGACGGCCTCGGCGATATCGTCCTCGGTGACAAGAATCTGCTCCTTCCCGCTTTCCTTCCATTCGTTTTCCGCCGCTTCCAGCCGCTTCTTGACCGCGCCTTCCTCGTCCCGGAGCAGCGCGGCGCGCTCGTATTCCTGCGACTCGATGGCGTTCTCCTTCTCGGCGCGCAGGCGGTCGAGTTCCTTTTCCGCCTCGCGCACGCTGTCGGGCTGGGCCACCGTGGTCATGCGCACTTTCGACGCCGCCTCGTCCATCAGGTCGATGGCCTTGTCCGGCAGGAAACGGTCGGTGATATAGCGTTTCGACAGGCGCACGGCGGCGTCAATGGCCCCGTCGGTGATCCGCGCCTTGTGGAAATCTTCGTAAGTCTCGCGCAGGCCGCGCAAAATGGCGATGGCCGCGTCCGCGTCCGGCTCCTCGACGAGCACGGTCTGGAAGCGCCGCACCAAAGCCGCGTCCTTCTCGAAATATTTGCGGTACTCCTTCACCGTCGTCGCGCCGATAACCTGAATCTCGCCGCGCGACAACGCGGGCTTCAAAATGTTCGCCGCGTCCAGCGACCCCTCCGCGCCGCCCGCGCCGATCAGGGTGTGCATTTCGTCAATAAAGAGGATGATATTGCCCGCGCGGCGGATTTCCTTCAAAATCCCGTGCAGCCGTTCCTCGAACTCGCCGCGATATTTCGCGCCCGCCACCACATTGGACATGGACAGGGAGACGACGCGCTTGTCCCGCAACATGAACGGCACATCCCCGGCCGCGATGGCCTCGGCCAACCCCTCGACGACGGCGGTCTTGCCGACGCCCGGCTCGCCGATCAAGACGGGATTGTTCTTCCTGCGCCGCGACAAGATCTGGATGACACGACGGATTTCCCGCTCGCGCCCGATGACAGGATCGAGCTTCCCTTTCGCGGCAAGCTCGCCCAGCGAGCGCCCATAGCGGGCCAAAAGCGGTGTCCCGCTCCCGCCGTCCCCATGCTCTTCATCGTCTTCCTCGCCCACCATCTCAAAGACCGTTTCGCGGACGAGGTCAAGATCGGCGCCCAGCGACGACAGCACCCGCGCCGCCGTATTGCTGCTTTCCCGCGTCAGGGCCAGCAGGATATGCTCGGTGCCGATACAGTCCTGCTCCAAGTGATGCGCCTCCTCGACGGAGAACTGCATCACGCGTTTCGCGCTGGGCGTGTAATACGGATTGTCCGGCGCGCCTTCCGGGATCGGCACAATGCGCCCGACGCGGGCCTCCGCCTCCTCGAACTCGACGCCGAGCTCCGCGAGGACGTGCGCCGCCACGCTCTCCCGCTCATGCAGCAGGCCCAGCAGCAAATGCTCCGGGCCGATATGGCTCCTGCCCCGTTCCAAGGCCTCGTGCTGCGCGAATTTCAGCGCCGCGATGGCATGGGGCGTAAACTGGTTGTTGTTGCTCATGGTGAATTCTCCTGTATTTGCGCGCCGCCCGAAAGGATTTGCCGAACGACGGCCGCGCGCTTCCTGTCGATTTCCGTTTGTGACAGGTTATCATTTCCCGCGAGATTTTTCAAGTAGCTCGGACGGCTGGCGAACAAAAGCTCCGAATACCGCTCCGCCGTCGCCTCGTGCAAAAGGCCGAGATCAAAGCCCAGCCGCACCTTGCTGATGAGCTCCAGCACCTCGCTCTCGCCAAGGGAACGCGCGTATTTCAGTACGCCGTAGGAACGCCAGACCGCGTCCTCCAACCGCTCTTTCGAGGTCATCGCCAATGCCTTGCGCGCCCGCCGCTCATTGTCGATGATCTGCGTCGCGGCGTTCATCAGGTTCTCGACGATGGCCTGCTCCGTGAAGCCCAGCGTCAGTTGGTTCGAAACGGCGAAAATATTGCCCACCGTCTCGCTGCCCTCGCCGTACAGCCCGCGCACGGAAAGCCCGAGCTGCTGGGAGATGTTGATGATGTTGTTCATGTTCCGCGTATAGACGAGCCCAGGCAGATGCAGGAGCACCGTGGCGCGAAGGCCCGTGCCGAGATTCGTCGGGCAGCTCGTCAGGTAGCCCATCTTTTCGTCAAAGGCCACATCCAGCGTTTTCTCCACCGCGTCGTCCACGCGAAAAGCCGCGTCCAACGGCGCCCGCAGATCGAGCCCCGACGCCATCGCGTGAATCCTGAGATGGTCGTCCTCGTTTACCAGCACACTGCATTTGCGGTCGCTGCTGATATACGCGCTGCGGTAGGCGGGTTCCTGGATCAGGCGCTTGCTGACGAGCTGCTTTTCCACGAGCACCTCGCGCTCCATCTGCGCCAGCGCGTCTATCTGCACCGCGTCGAAAGCCTGCCCCGCCGTCTCCTCGATGCGGCTGAACACCGACGCCGCCCGGTTTTGCGCCTCGGCGAGCTGCTTCTGGTCGGCGCGGTTCGGGAACGGCAGGCGCGCGAAATTCCGCGCGAGGCGCACACGGCTCGCCAGCACCACGTCGCCAGCCTCTCCCTCGCTGCCAAACCACGGCAGCCGATAATCGCGATAAAGGTCACGCACGGCCACGGGCTTCGCCCCCCTTCTCCCCCGCTGCAATCCGCTTTTCCAGCGCGCGAATCCTGTCGCGGTACTCGGCCGCCTTTTCATAGGCCTCGCTCTGCACCGCCTCCGCCAACTGCTCCTTCAAAAGCGCGATCTCATGCCGCACCACCAGCATGCCGCCCGAGCGGCGCGGAATCTTTCCGCTGTGGGTGCTCGACCCGTGGATGCGCTTCAACAGCGGCGCGAGCTGGCCTCGGAACGTATCGTAGCAGACGGAGCAGCCGATCTTGCCCGTGTGGGCGAAATCCTGGAACGTCATGCCGCAATTCGGGCAGACCAACCCCCCGTCCGCTTTTTCCTCCTTCTGCTCCGGCGGCTGACGAAACAGCCCCTTCAAAAAATCATTGACCGTAAAATTCCGCGCGTCCGTCGGCGGCATGAAATTCCGGTACCGCGCCGCGCATTCCTCGCAAAGATTCTTGTCCAGCTTCCCCTCGGGACTGATCTGCGTGAAATGGATGCACGCCTCATTCCGATGGCAATCGTCGCACAACATAGATTTCTCCCCCACTCTCTACGAAAGTCTCTCCAGTGTCATCAACAGCGTCCGGAGCAGCCGCACCCGGTCCCCCGGCTCCATCGTCTCGTACGCCGTCCGCGCCGTCGTCAAGAGAATCGCCGCCTCCCGGTTCGTGATCATCTGGTGCTTCAAAAGATACGCGATCATCGACTGCACCACGGAAAACTCCGTGTCCTCGTCGATTTTCTCCTGCATATCCTGGTACACGAGCTGGCGCATCGGCACCTGCGCGATGCGGATAAAGCCGCCCAGCCCGCGCCGGGACTCCACACGGAACCCCCGGGCCGGCGTGAACCGCGTCGACAGCACATAGCTGATCTGCGACGGCGCGCAGGAAATCTTGTCCGCGATCTCCGTCCGCCGAAGCTCCACATGCCCGTCCTCCTGCGCGGCCAGCTCCCGCAGGATATAATTCTCAATCAAATCCGCGATATTGCTCATACCAATCACCTTCATAAAAATTCATCGCAAGCCCTTGATTGACCATTTGACTTTTATATTATATTTGACGTTTAGACATTTCGCAAGTATTTTTTGCAAAATAAGCCCCCGTACCGCAGCAGACGGCCGGGGGACAACTCGTTATTCGCATTTCTTCCCATATTCATAAATCATATCGCTCGGCAAATCAATCTCATCGTTCCAAAAGACACAGGTGCGGCTTTCGTCGAGCTGCACTTGGCCAAACAATCCGGCAATCGTCGCCAACGCGCGGTAAGACGGAATTTGCTCCATATCCTCTTTCACATCGTATATCACAACCTGCCCATCGTCAAAACGCGCACGCAAACAATAGCCGGGCAAAGGTTCGACAGCTTTAATCCGTTGCAACATGATGACTTCCTCCCACCATTACAGAAGCGGAGGCAATGTATCAATCTTTTGGCTGTCCCACATCTTCTGCAATTCGTCCTGATGACTTTTCAGCCATTCCGCGACAAGCTCCTGCGCCTTTTTCGGCAAATCGCCTTGAATCATTTCCACCGTTTGAATGTTAAGGAAACGCCGAACAAGTCCCTTCGGCCCACGCCGGGTCTTTTTCCGTCATGCTGCGTCAGATGCCGTTCGACGTAGCGATGCTACGCCTTCGCGGCATCTTCCTTGCCTGACGAAAAAATCCCTCGGCGTGGCCTCG
>JAFVAI010000079.1 GCA_017480545.1 Schwartzia sp. (in: firmicutes)
CTCGGCGCGGCGGACGGCACGTTCCCATCCGGCACGGCGGCCTATGAGAAGCGCGGCATCGCCATCGACGTTCCGGAGTGGCAGCCCGACCTTTGCATCAAGTGCAACCAGTGCTCTTTCGTCTGCCCGCACGCAGCGATCCGCCCGATCCTGATGACGGCGGAAGAAAAGGAAAAAGCGCCGGAGGGGACGCAGGCGAATCCGGCTCTCGGCGCGAAGGATATGTTCTTCACCATGGCGATTTCGCAGATGGACTGCCTCGGCTGCGGCAACTGCGCCGAGATTTGCCCCGCGCCGAAGGGCAAGGCGCTCGTCATGAAGCCTTTTGGCACACAGGAAGCGAAACAGCCGATTTTCGACTACGGCGTGAACACGGTGGCACCGAAGCAGAACCCGATGAACAAGAAGACGGTCAAGGGCAGCCAGTTCGAGAAGCCGC
Source organism: Schwartzia sp. (in: firmicutes) (assembly GCA_017480545.1). Taxonomy (GTDB): domain Bacteria; phylum Bacillota; class Negativicutes; order Selenomonadales; family Selenomonadaceae; genus RUG12372. The sequence continues at coordinate 440 of JAFVAI010000079.1, forward strand.
TGCTGGAGTTCTCCGGCGCTTGCGCGGGCTGCGGCGAGACGCCCTATGTGAAGCTCGTCACCCAGCTTTTTGGCGACCGCATGATGATCGCGAACGCCACGGGCTGCTCGTCGATCTGGGGCGCGTCCGCCCCGGCGATGCCGTACACGAAGAACCATCTCGGGCAAGGCCCGGCGTGGGCGAATTCGCTGTTCGAGGACAAAGCGGAGTTCGGCCTCGGTATGTTCCTCGGCACGAAAGCCGTGCGCGACGCGCTGGCGGCTCTCGTAACGGAAGCCTTGGACGCGGGCAAAGGCTCGGCGGATTTGCAGGCGGCCATGAAGGAATGGAAGGAAAACATGAACGAGGGCGAAGGCACCCGCGACCGCGCCGCGAAGCTGACCGCGCTCCTCGAAAAGGAAAAGGGCGGCGACGCTCTCCTCAATAAGATTTACGACAAGCGCGACTTCCTCGTCAAGCGTTCCCAGTGGATCATCGGCGGCGACGGTTGGAGCTACGACATCGGCTACGGCGGCCTCGACCATGTGCTGGCCTCCGGCGAGGACGTGAACGTCCTCGTGCTCGACACCGAGGTTTACTCGAACACGGGCGGCCAGTCCTCGAAATCGACCCCGGCGGCGGCCATCGCGCAGTTCGCGGCCAGCGGCAAGCGCACGAAGAAAAAAGACCTCGGCATGATGGCCATGAGCTACGGCTACGTCTATGTGGCGCAGGTCGCGATGGGCGCGGACAAGAACCAGACGCTGAAAGCCATCTGCGAGGCGGAAGCCTATCACGGCCCGTCCCTCGTCATCGCCTACGCGCCGTGCATCAACCACGGCATCCGCGTCGGCATGGGCAAGAGCCAGCGCGAGGAGGAAAAGGCGGTCAAGTCCGGTTACTGGGCGACCTACCGCTTCAATCCGGAGCTGGTCGGCACCGACAAGAACCCCTTCACCCTCGATTCGAAGGAACCGACCGAAAGCTTCCAGGAGTTCCTGCAGGGCGAGGTTCGTTTCAGCTCGCTGAAGCGCGCGTTCCCGGACATCGCGGACGAGCTCTACGCGAAGACCGAGAAGGACGCGAAGGCAAGGCTGGAAGGGTACAAGAGGCTTGCGGGGCAAGTATAAGCGCGGGACAAAAACGCAAAACAAAAGAGAAAACGCATAACGGCACAAAAGCGGCGCTCCGTTGCGGGGCGTCGCTTTTTGTGAGATGCGCCTGCTTCGCAGGGCTTGCGCGCCATTTTTCTTTGTGCTATAATGGGCGCGGAATTGACGGAGCGCCGTCTTTTCTTCGGTACTGTTCCCCCTATGCGGGGACAGGGGAAAGCGTGGGGACGCGCTTTCTTGACCAAGCGGGCGCAGAGGCCGCTTGTATCTTGTCCCGAGCAGGGCGGAAAGTGAGGTGCAAACATGAAAGAAGGAATCCATCCCGAGTATTTCGAGGCGACGGTGACTTGCGGCTGCGGCAACAAGTTCACGACGGGCTCCACGAAGAAGGAGCTTCGTGTCGATGTCTGCTCGAAATGCCATCCGTTCTTTACGGGACGTCTTCGCGGCCAGGCGAAGGGCGGCCGTATCGAGCGTTTCAAGCAGCGTTACAAGAAAGACTGACAACAAGCGCAAAAGGGCAGGGCAAAAAAGCCCTGCCTTTTTTCATTTTTGTGTTGTATTTTATGGGAAAGGAGGCGATGCGCGTGGCAGAGAACAAGAATTTGACCGTCGGCGGGCAGGCGGTGCTGGAAGGCGTGATGATGCGCGGCGCGGGCAAGGTGGCGACGGCGGTGCGCGTCGCGGACGGGCATATCGAGACGGAAGTGCGGGACGTGGACTCCATCGCGGATCGCTACCCGATTTTGAAGAAGCCGTTCCTGCGCGGCGTGGTGACGCTGGGCGAGTCGCTGACGCTGGGGCTGCGGTCGCTGTCCTATTCCGCGAGGATGGCGGGCGAGGAGGACGAGCAGCTTTCCGACGGGGAGCTTGCGGGGACGATGGCCTTGGCGTTCGCGCTGGCGGCGGTGCTGTTCGTGGCGATCCCGACTTGGGCGACGCGTTTTTTCCATGAAATCTTCTCCTCGCCGGTGGCGTTGAACTTGGCGGAGGGCGGTCTTCGCTTCGCGATTTTCCTCGCGTATTTGATGGCGATTTCCCGCATGGAGGGCATTTACCGCGTGTTCCAGTACCACGGCGCGGAGCACAAAACGATCCACGCCTACGAGGGCGGCGGCCCCTTGACGGTGGAGCGTGTGCAGGCGTGCTCGCGGTTCCATCCGCGTTGCGGCACGTCGTTCCTCTTGATTGTGATGTTGGTCAGTATTTTCGTGTTCGCGTTCCTCGGCTGGCCCGACCTCTTGACGCGGGTGGCGAGCCGCGTGGCGCTCCTTCCCGTGGTGGCGGGCATTTCCTATGAGTTCATCCGGCTCGCGGCGCGTTCGAAAAGCGCCGTGGCGCATCTTTTCACGCTGCCGGGGCTGTGGCTCCAGCGGCTGACGACGAACCCGCCGGAGGACGAAATGGTCGAGGTGGCGATTGCGTCGCTGGCGGCGGTGCTGCCGGAGGAAGAAAAAATCCGGATGGGGCTGCCCGCGCAGGCGGCGCAGGACGGAATCGAGACCGTGGCGGACGAACAGGCCGCCGCGGTGGTGACAGGTTGAGGTGCTGACGTGCTGGAACGGCTTTTGGCAATAGAGGATCATTACCGCGAACTGGAGTCCCTGCTGGGCGATCCCGACGTACTGGCGGATGTGGCGCGGTGGCAAAAATTGAACCGGGAGCTTTCGCAGCTCTCGCCGATCGTGGAAAAGGTGCGCGACTATCGGCGCGTGGCAAAGGAAATCGAGGACGACGAGGCGGTGCTGGCGGAGTCCGCCGACGCGGAGCTGAAAGCCCTCGCCGCCGAGGAGCTTTCCGGGCTGCGTGAGGAAAAGGCGGCGCTCGAAAAAGAGCTTCCGATTTTATTATTGCCGCGCGACCCGAACGACGACAAGAGCGTCATTGTCGAGATTCGCGGCGGCGTCGGCGGCGAGGAAGCCGCGCTATTCGCGGGAGACCTTTTCCGGATGTACACGCGCTACGCGGAAAAGCAAGGTTGGCGCGTCTCGCTCATCGACTCCAATCAGACGGAGCTGGGCGGGTTCAAGGAAGTCTCGTTCTCGGTGGACGGCGCGGGCGCGTTCAGCCGCCTGAAATACGAGCGGGGCACCCACCGCGTCCAGCGCGTTCCGGCGACGGAGTCCCAGGGGCGCATCCACACGTCGGCGGTGACGGTGGCGGTGCTGCCCGAGGCGGACGATGTGGAAGTGGACATCAAAAATGAGGATTTGAAAATCGACACTTACCGGGCGGGCGGCGCCGGCGGCCAGTACGTCAACAAGACCGAGTCCGCCATCCGCATCACCCACTTGCCGACGGGCATCGTGGTCCAGTGCCAGGACGAGAAGTCCCAGCTCAAGAACAAGGAAAAGGCTCTGCGCGTCCTGCGGGCAAGGATTCTCGAACAGGCGCAGGAACAGCAGGCGGCGGAGGAAGCGGCGGACCGCAAAAGCCAAATTGGCTCCGGCGACCGCAGCGAACGAATACGAACCTACAATTTCCCGCAAGGCCGCGTCACCGACCACAGAATCGGCCTGACGCTGCACAAATTGGAATCGGTGCTGTCGGGCGGGCTGGACGAGCTCCTCGACGCGCTGATTACGGCGGACCGGGCGGAAAAATTGAAACGGACGCAGGAATAAAAACGATATTGACAGGCAGGGGAGAATCGGCTATTTTGATAAGCAAGGAACGGGGAAAGAAGGAGCCGGTGTAAATATGACGGTATCGCCGACAGGTGCAAACAAGTTTGAGAAACGCGGATTTAAGAGCAAGCAGGGATTAAATAATCACTGGGCAGAGCACGGTCACCAATACCCTGGTTTTACGCGGGAACAATATGAAAAGCGTTCTCTCGAATTGGTTGAATCTGCTGTTGGCGGGAAGATTCTAGGGCATACGGACAAGGATGATGTCGTTGTTCGTTACGATAAAGAAGCCAATGATTTTGTAAAAGGGAAACCGCCGAAAGGCGTTTTTACGATGTTCAAGCCTGAAGAAGGGGCTGCATATTATCAAGCACAGCGAGAGGAGGATTTGAAACATGGTGGAAAAGCGTGAAAATTTAGTGCCTTGCCCCTGTTGCGGGGAAGGAATGGTGGAAGCAGGCCATGAGTTCGATATTTGCGAGGTTTGCGGTTGGGAAGACGACAATTTGCAGTTTTCGCGCCCCGATTATCGAGGCGGTGCAAACAAAATGAGCCTCAATGAAGCTCGTGCCGCATGGAAAGCCAAAAAGGAAAAGGAAGCGTAAGCCACACACATACCGAAAAAAGCACTTTGCAACGTTGCAAGGTGCTTTTTTGTGACTGAGAAGGTGTGTGATCTACGAAGATAAAGCAAGAAGCCTCCGCGATGCGGAGGCTTTTTCCATTAGAAAACGAAGACGCATTATCTACCGTGTTCTCGTTAACTTTTTACATTCTGTGGAGTTCATACATACCGTTAATAGACGAAGGTTTGCCATGGTACAATTCCAAAGTGCTTCCATTGGAGGAAACAACCATTACAAGGTCTGAATAACTGCTGCTCATTACAAGTGCCTTGCAATAAATTGTTCCCCGATCGACATAAACATCTTTCATGAACACATCGCCGGGATTCCAATCGACGCCCGAAGACGGCTTTTTTACCCGAGCAATCAATTCTCCGTTTTCCATTGCAAGTGAAAGGGTGGTTCCAGATGACCCTAGAGCGTAACCGCTGACAATCCGATAATTTCCCTGCAAGTCCGCCAACGTCATCGCGCTTGCCGTGGGCGTGTTCATTATTAACGCGGCGCAGGACAGCAGCACCGTCAGGCAGAACATCATCAAACCGTTTTTCATCTTTTGCATTTTACATTCCTCCGTTTTCATTTTTCGGACGGCTCTTTTCCGTGCCTCCTCCGTCGCCTGTGGATTGTCCGCTTTATGCGCATATTTTACCCCCCCGCGGACTTGTCAAGCCGCGCGAAAAATCTGTCAATTCTTTGCGCACGTAGGCGGTTCGCGGTTTTTTCCGCGTTTCACAGAGAGTTTTAATGTGCGTTTAACGGAATTTTCATTTCGGGCGAGGCGTTTGCGCGGCGCCGCTTTTTTTGATACAATGAATATACAAAGGGAATCTCTAAAAACGCGTTTCTGAACTCCCCCCGTCAGCTTCGCTGACACCCCCCTCCATGAGGGGGGCTTGTATTGACACACTTTTCAGCCTCCCTCTTTGAGGGAGGTGGCAGCCCGCAGGGCTGACGGAGGGAGTTTTTAGAGGTTCCCCAAAGAAAACGGGCGAGGAGGGGAATGTATGCTTGCGGCGGCGGGATATTACGATGGTGTTGTGGTCAGACCGTTGGACGCGATAGCGGCGAAGCCCAATCAACGGGTTATGATTACGATTTTGGACGATTTCGTTGCTTCCGATGAAATTGCGGTTCATGAAAAGCGCAGCAAGAGCAATTTCTTTTCGTTGGCTGGACGGATTGATATAGACGATGATGCCGTGACAGCATTGCGCGAAAGGAGCAAAAACATTTTGCACTGATTCAGTCCGTGTTGCCCAAATTACAGCTTTACGAAATCTAATGGGGCGGGCAAGAAAAGCAAGAGCGTTCGCGCTTGATTTTATGGAGATATAATGACGAGGACGGGATGAGATGGCGGGGCAGGTTTGGACCATTGGGGCGATATTGAAATGGAGCGAGCAGTACTTCGCGGGCCACGGCGCGGAATCGCCGAGGCTGGACGCCGAGGTGCTGCTTTCGTATCTCTTGGAGCAAAAAAGAATTTACCTTTATGTGCATTTCGACCAGCCGCTGACCGCCGACGAGTTGGCGCGGTACCGGGAATTGGTGAAGCGGCGCGCGGCGGGGGAGCCGGTGGCGTATATCTGCGGCGAAAAGGAGTTCATGGGCTTGGCGTTCCATATCACGCCCGATGTGCTCGTGCCGCAGCCGGACACGGAGACGCTGGTGGAGGCGGCGATGGATCGCTTGAAAGGAAAGGAAGCTGTGCGCGTTGCCGATGTATGCACGGGGAGCGGCGCGATTGCGCTGGCGCTCGCCCATTACCTGCCGGGGGCGTCCGTCGCGGCGACGGATATTTCGCCGGAGGCAATCGGGATTGCGAAGGAAAACGCCGAGCAGCTGGAGCTTTCGGCGCGGGCGGAATTTTTCACGGGCGATTTGCTCGCGCCGCTCACGGGGAAAAGCTTCGACGCCATCGTCTCGAACCCGCCCTATATCCCAAGCGCAGAGATTGCGGGGCTGCCCCGCGAGGTGCGCGCCGAGCCGAAGCTCGCTCTCGACGGCGGCGCGGACGGGTTGGACTTTTACCGCCGATTGGTCACGGAAAGCGCGGCGATATTGAACGACGGCGGCTTCTTCGCGGTGGAGTGCGGCGTGACGCAGGCGGGGGCGATTTCGGAAATGGCAAAGGATGATTTCGGCAAGACGGAAATCGTGCGCGACCTCGCGGGCAAGGAGCGCGTCGTGGTGCTGTGGAAATAAAACTTATTTTATATATGTCTTAATTGATTCTTGCCTTCCCCTTAGAGGGGAAGGTGTCAGCCGAAGGCTGACGGATGAGGTGTGAAA
>JAFVAI010000080.1 GCA_017480545.1 Schwartzia sp. (in: firmicutes)
ACGGCGGCGCTGAGAAGTTCTTCAAAAAATGACCGGATTGGCAATGATGCTATGATGAAAAGCGAAGGACGGGCGCTTTCGAGCGCCCGTTTCTTGTTTCCACTCGCATTGGCGCTCTTTGCTTTATACTGGTATACAACGCGCCCCTGTATTGTCGTATATGCGGAAAACACCCCCATAGCCTCCTGCCCCGCCAATGCGCGAACGGAGTTTTCCACGCGATTTATCCATTCTGTGCAAAAAACGCCGGTAGAGGAATTTTTCACAGTCAACGATGCACGGGACGGATTTCTCCTGCGAAAAACACGATACCGCTCCTTCGGCGTCGGCCTGCCGTTCCTCGAAAGCGACGGGACATTCCGGCCAGAAGGAGACGCTTTCGTCATGGACGGTATGGACCGCCCAATGCGAGAAATCCAGCTTCGTCCCGGAGTCTCTACGGAGCTGACATTGTATCTGTCGGGCGAAGAAATTCTGCTCTGCGAGCGTGTTCCGCTGGGCAGCCTCGTTCGTATTGCCATCGTGCCACGATGGAGGCTTTTGACGGACAACTTCCGTTTTCCTGAAAGGTTGAAATGATATGACAAACGACGACAAGCATAAACAACTTGCGGATGACGCACTGAAAAAATACGATAAGGAATCGAACACAATAGAGCATAAAGGCTTCATGGCGAAATTCGTCTCGGCGCTGGCAATCACTTTTTCCGTGTTCCAGCTCTATACGGCAGTGTTTGGCGTACTTGACGCCCAGCTCCAGCGCGCCGTGCATCTCGGATTCGGCCTGGCGTTGGTCTATCTCCTTTACCCCACCTGCCGTGCATGGTCAAAGGACGGCGTACATCCGATCGACCTTGTGCTGTCGATCCTCGGCGCAGCCGCTCCCGCTTATCTCGTTATCAAATATCAGGAACTTGTGCTTCGGGCCGGCACCGTCACAGACGCAGACTTTATGGTAGGTCTGGTCGGTGTTCTACTGGTCATCGAGGCGACACGCCGCGTCGTCGGCATCCCAATGGTTTGCGTCGTGCTGTTGTTCCTCTCCTATGCGTTCCTCGGCCCCGATATGCCCGGCATACTCGCCCATCGCGGCCTGACGCCGCAGCAGCTCGTCGGCCATCTCTTCTTCACCACGGAAGGTATTTTCGGGATTCCGCTGGGCGTATCCTCGACCTTCATTTTTCTGTTCATTTTATTCGGCGCTTATCTCGAATCCACAGGACTCGGGAAATTCTTCATCGATTTGGCCAATGCCCTCGCGGGATGGGCTAGCGGCGGTCCGGCAAAAGTGGCCGTGCTTTCCAGCGGACTCATGGGCACCGTTTCCGGTAGCTCCGTGGCAAACGTGGCCGGTACCGGTAGCTTCACCATTCCGATGATGAAAAAGCTCGGTTATGACAAAGAATTTGCGGGCGCTGTGGAGGCGGCGGCGTCCACCGGCGGCCAGTTGATGCCGCCGGTCATGGGCGCTGCGGCATTCCTGATGGCGGAGTTTGTCGGCGTTCCTTACGTCGAGATTGTCAAAGCAGCTATCATTCCCGCTGTCCTTTACTTCACCGGTGTCTGGCTCGGCGTCCATTTCGAGGCGAAACGCAAAGGGCTGAAAGGCATTCCCCGTGAAGAGCTTCCCAAGGCGTGGGATATTTTTCGCGAGCGTGGTCATCTTGCCCTGCCGCTGATTGTCATCATTTATCTTTTGGTGTCCGGCTACACGCCGATGCGCGCCGCATTATTCGCTATCGTGCTGTCGATCCTCGCATCGAGCCTGCGCGCCTCCACCCGCATGAACCCAATCGATGTCCTAAAGGGACTGGAAAACGGCGCAAAATCCGTGCTCGGCGTTCTCGTCGCCTGTGCCTCGGCTGGAATCATCATCGGCGTCGTCACAAAAACAGGCGTCGGCCTGAAGCTCGCTTCCGCGTTGCTTTCTTTCGCAGGCGGCCTGATGCTCCCGACGATGTTCTTTACGATGATTACTGCACTGCTCCTAGGCATGGGCGTCCCCACAACAGCCAACTACGTTATCACCTCAACAATTGCCTCGCCGGCTCTCGTACAAATGGGCATACCGGTACTGGCGGCCCACATGTTCGTGTTCTACTTTGGCATTATCGCCGACGTCACACCGCCAGTCGCTCTCGCCGCTTACGCAGGCGCGGCCATCAGCGGCGGAAACGCGCTTAAGACCGGCATCAACGCATCAAAGCTTGCGATTGCCGCATTCATCATTCCGTACATCTTCGTGCTGTCACCAGTAATTCTGATGATTGACGCGACGCCGCTCAGCCTTGTAATAACTCTCGTCACGGCAATGATTGGCATGATTGCGCTGTCTTCGTCGTTGATTGGATATCTTGCAGCGGATATGAACCTTCCGGAACGCATCATACTCTTTAGCGGGGGGCTCCTGATGATTATCCCCGGCGTTGTTACCGACCTTAGTGGCCTCGCCGTTTTCGTCATCGTCATTTTCCTGGCGAATTGTCAAGCTAAGTGCAACGATTTTGAATGATAAACCTCAAATGGTGTTTTGTAGCCCAGACATTTTCGTGGTCGTTGGTTGAGTTCGTCGAACTTCTCTTGGATATAAGCATCGGGAATATCCGACAAGTCTTTGCCTTTCGGGAAATACTCCCGCAGCAATCCGTTGGTGTTCTCATTCGTGCCGCGCTCCCACGGATGATGGGGCAAGGGAAAATAGAATTTCACCTGCTCCAGCGCAGCCGTGACTTCCGCATGTTTCGCAAATTCCTTTCCGCGGTCAGGCGTAACGGAATGCAACGGTTCGTTGCGCAATGCTTGGATCATGACCGCGTTGACGGCATCCGCTTTCTTGGCTTCGGCTTTCCCTCCAACCAGATAGCGGCTTTTTCGGTCCACCAGTGTTACGAGGCACGCCTTTCCCGTGACGCCGGCCACGGTGTCGCCTTCCCAATGACCCAAGCGGGAACGGTTGGCTGCGCCGGCAGGGCGTTGGCTGATGTCATTGCTGATCTTGATTTTCCCACGCCGTTCTTCATAAGACTTGGTGTGCCGCGCCTTGCCCCGGTGCCGGAGCTTGCGGACAACACCCCTGCATCCATGCGAGCGTTGCCCCATGTCAAACATGCCGCTGTAAATAGCACGGTAAATCGTTGCGTAGCTGATGATGCTTCCCTTGTGCTCCAGTGCCAGCCGACCGGCAATCTGCTCGGGAGACCATTGGTGCTCCAAGAACTTTTCCTTGACCGTTTGGAAAAGGGCTGGATCATCGAGGCGTTTGCGTGGGCGACAGGCTTTTCGCCTCTTGGAATACATTTGCTGGGCTTTGACGGGAAGATACAGTTTTCCGTCGCGGTTCCGCCTGAGTTCACGGGATATGGTGGACTTGTTCCGTTTCAGTTCTTCCGCGATCTCAGTGACGGAATATCCCTGTGCAGAAAAATAGAGTAGCTTTTCCCGCTCTTCCAGTGTAAGATGTTTGTAATGGCACATGGCTTCCTCCTTGTGATGTTGTCTTCGCAAACACCATTATAACAGGAATCCTTGTGTC
>JAFVAI010000081.1 GCA_017480545.1 Schwartzia sp. (in: firmicutes)
ATCAATTTGCTACATTGTCTGGTCAATATTTTACGCATTAGCAATACCATTCATAAAATATATCGTTAATCCTGAATACATCATCTCTTATCAGAAAGTTATTGCCCATATTATAACAGGGGCTTTTCATATGTGGTTTATACCGATGATTATCGGTTTATATATGATTATCCCATTGTTGAAACCAATAACAAAAGACAAAGATTTGACAGAATATTTTTTGGTTTTATCCTTTATATTTGCCTTCATTTTTCCACAAATTGTTCATCTGTTTGAAGATTTTTCAGGTGGGTTGCTACTTTTAGGTATTCAACGCATAAACAAAGTTATCCTAACTATGAATATGCATTTCGTCCTAGGTTTTTCATTCTATTTTGTGTTGGGATACTATTTGAACACATATGAAGTAAGGCTGGAAATGAGAAAGAAACTTTACTTATTAGGGATTTTGGGTTTTTTCCTTACTGTCTTTCTAAATGCAATTATTGCATGGAAAACAGGAGTGCCTACTGGAAAATATTTTGGCAATCATACTGTGAATGTCGCCCTAGAAGCCATTTCTATTTTTATAGTATTCAAGTATAGTAAATTTGAAAATTACCACAGAAACAATTTTATAGTCAAAATATCAAAATACACTTTTGGCGCTTACTGGATTCATATTTTTGTACGAGATGGCATACATTTTATTGGTATAAATAATTTATTGATTAGCCCTTTAATTGCAGTTCCTCTAATGTCTTGTGCAGTTATATGTATATCTTTTGCTTGTTCGTTTTTGCTTAATAAAAACAGTTTTGCCAACAAGTGGCTTGTATGATTTAGCATGTATTATGAATAGTTGCAGTGTTTCAAGTTGAGCAGGAGGTAAAATCTATGCCGATGTTTCGGCGGCCGATGCTGATTTTGGCGGTGGTCGCGCTGGCGGTACTGTTCGCTGGCGTGATGCTGTTTCAGGACACGGAGGAGGCCGTGCCTCTCGACGCAGGAGTTCGTCCGGCGGAGGAGCAGCAGATTACGGTCTATGTCAGCGGCGCGGTGGTGAAGCCGGGGGTCGTGGCGATGAAGAAAACGGAGCGGGTGGAAAACGCGATTGCCATCTGCGGCGGCGTGCTCCCGCAAGCCGACCTCGCAGGCGTAAATCTCGCCCAGCCTCTCAAAGACGGGATGCAGATTCGCGTGCCGGAGCGCCCCGACGCAGGCGGCAGCGCGGCCAAGATGGCACAGAGCGACGGGAAAATCCATATCAATACGGCGGACGAGAAAAAACTGGACGAGCTGCCGGGCGTCGGCCCGATTATGGCAAAGCGCATCGTAGAGTACCGCAACGAACACGGGCCCTTCGAGTCCGTGGACGACCTCGCAAAGGTGCGCGGGATCGGCGCGGAAAAGCTCGCGAAGATCAAAGAGAAAGCGGATCTGTAAATGAAAATTTTAATTGGGGTGCGACTATGAAAATTGGGCAGCAGCAGCTTTCGTTTTTGTGCGCGCTGCTTTTTTCTTCGGTGATAGGCATTTCTGCGGCGGAGCGGTTCCCTGATGGTGTCCCGCCGATTGCGTTTGCGGGGCTTCTCATGTCGGGAGCGTTGCTTTTGCTCTGGGCTGTGCGGCTTGCGTTTTGGGAGAGCGGGCGGCTTTGGGGAGCGGCGACGCTCCTCTTTTTTGTGCTCGGTTTGGCACGTGCTTTGACGGCGATTCCGATTCCTTCGGACGATATTTCCCGATGGGACGGAAACACGGCGTACGTTTCCGGTGTGCTGCGGGAATCGCCGCAGGTCACGACGACGCCCGAGGGCGTACGCGTCCGCTATCTTGTCGAAGCTCGACGCGCGGACACGGAAACTGCGACGGGCGGAATCTACATTTATGCAACAGCGAAAAGCGAAGAAGAAATTACGGCGCGAATCGGGGACAAAATTTCCGCGCAGGGGCGTGTGCTTAAAATCCGGGGCTACAAAAATCCCGGCATGATCGACACGGAACGGTTGCTGCGGGCGCGGGGCGTCACGGCGCGGCTGCACGCGGGAAAATCGGGGGTTCTCGTCACGCCGGGGGCGGGCGGATTCCTGCGGCGCGTCGGGGAGATGCGCGCACATTACCGGGCAAGGATGCGCGAGGCGATGCCGGAAGCGGACGCGGCGGCTGTGTTCGCGATGGTGTTCGGCGGTTATGACGGGCTTCGCCCGGAGTTGGTCGAGGCGTTCACGGCGACGGGCATCGTGCATATCCTGTCCGTGTCCGGTTCCCATATCACGCTTTTGGCGGGTCTGGTGGCGTGGCTCGCGTCGGTGTTTTCCATTCGCCGAGGCTTTGCGGCTATCCTTGTCGCGTTTTCGGTTTTCGGCTACGCGGCGCTTTCCGGTTTTGTCGCGCCCGCCGTCCGCGCGGCGATCATGGGCGGGCTTTCTTTTTTCGCGCTGGCGGCCGGGCGCGAGTACGACGGCCGACGGATCCTCGTGGTGACGGCGCTCGCCATGCTGTTTGTTTCGCCGCTTCTCCTGTACGATGTCAGTTTTCAACTTTCCTTCGCGGCGACGGCGGGACTTCTCTGCCTCTCGCCGCGCTTTCGGAGGTGCGGCGTCTTTGCGCCGCTGCCCCCCGCATTGCGGGATGGTCTCGCGCTGACGCTGGGGGCACAGCTCGCCACGCTTCCGATTTGCGCTTGGTATTTTCACGCCGTTTCCCTTTCAGCGTTTCTCGCGAATCTCGTTGTCGTGCCGATTTTGGAGCTTTTGATGGCGGCGGCGCTTTTTGCCGGATTGCTTGCGTTGATCCTGCCGTTCCTCGCCCGTGTCGTGTTCGCGACGGACAGTCTTTTGCTCGGCCTTGCTTATGAATTGACGCGGGCGCTGGCGGCGCTGCCCATGAGCCGCGTCTATCTGCCGCCCATGAACATCGGAGCGGCAACAGTCTATTACACATTGCTCTTTTACGCCATCCAGACCGAAGAAAATCGCCACGCCGTCTTCCTCCGACTGCGGGCATTGCCGTGGCGATGGGTTGCCCCGGTTTGCGGTGTGCTGCTTTTTACGGTTGTCCTCCGCAACGCACTGCGCCCGGGCGAAATGGCCGTTCACTTCATCGACGTCGGCCAGGGAGATGCTGCGCTCGTTACGACGCCCCACGGCCACGCCTTTATGATTGACACGGGCGGCGTACGGGACGGTTTTTTCGATCTCGGCGGGCGCGTCGATGTGCCCTATCTTTTGCAGAACGGCGTCACAGAGCTCGACGCGGTGTTCCTGACCCACGCCCACGAAGACCATGCGGCGGGGCTGGCGGGGATTTTGCGGCGGCTGCCCGTGGAGCGCGTATTGACCGCGGCGGAAGGGGAGGCGGCCTATCGGGCGTCGCTGGGGCTTTCTTCCGCAGAGATGGGAAAAGCGCCGTTCATTTCCGTGGAGGAAGGCACGAGATTTACACTGGACAGCGTGACCATTGATGTGCTTTTCGCGCCGGAAGCGCCGAAAAGCGTCCGTTCCGGCAACGAGGCCAGCAATGTTTACCGTGTGTCTTACGGAAAAGCGTCTTTCCTGTTCACCGGCGACTTGGAAAAGGAGCAGGAAGCGCGGCTTTTGGAAAAATCGCCGGGCGCGCTCCAAAGTACGGTGCTGAAAGTCGGCCATCATGGCTCGAAGACTTCGACATCGGAGGCGTTCCTCGCCGCTGTCGCGCCTCGTTGGGCGGTCATCTGCGTAGGCGCCGGCAATCGCTTCGGCCATCCGGCACAGGAGACGCAGGACGCGCTCCGGGACGCGGGCGCAAAAACCTATCGCACCGACAAAGACGGTGCTGTCGTCTTTCGCACGGACGGAAACTCGATGCGCGTGGAGCCGTATGTGAAACCAAAATAAGGAACGGTTCAAAACTAAAGGAAACGCCGAACAAGTCCCTTCGGCCCACGCCGGGTCTTTTTCCGTCATGCTGCGTCAGATGCCGTTCGACGCAGCGATGCTACGCCTTCGCGGCATCTTCCTTGCCTGACGATAAGCAGACGCTTAGCGCTTAGCGGTCGCTTATGCAAAGCTAAAAATCCCTCGGCGTGGCCTCGAATGGACTTATTCGTTGTTTCCTGAATTTTCCCTGTTGCCGCTCCTGCTCGGTTCCTGCCTCGGGAAACCGGAGCCGAAGGAAGTGCTGCGGGTTTTCCCCGACTGAAATTCCTATGAGAAAAATCCCTTGCGTTTCGCCGCAAAAATGCGTATCATTATCTTTGATTGTTATTGAAAACAAAGCGAGGCGGAAAAATGAGTTCGATGAAGCTGGAACTGAACAGCGCGCAGATGTCGACGCACAAGCGGCTGATGCGGCGCATTGTGGATTTTGAAACAATCTACGTCCTCTGCCGGGATGACCGCAAGGGGTATCTCTTGTTGCTGGCGCTGGAAGAGGACCACTGGCGTATCCTCGAAAGCTTGGCGGCGAACCATGCCACCGGGATCATGGAGGAGCTTCGCGAAATGCCCATCGACAAGCAAGGCATCGAGGCCATTCGCATGGCGCTCAAACATTGGTCGGCGGAAAAAACGCCCGGACGCCCCGCGAAATACGATCCCGACCGCGAAGGGCAGGAAATTTTTGTTTATCACGTGTATGGCGGCAAGACGATCCGCGCGATTGCAAAGGAATTTCATATGGGGCCCGCGACGGTGCAGAAACTATTGAACCGGGTGCGCTTCCAAGTGGCGGACCGCTTCGTAAGCGGCGAATTGCCGTTGGCGCCGGACGCGCCGAACTACGACCAGAATCTCGGTGTGTTGCGCTGGGCTGCCAAAAACAGCAACGGCGAGAATCGAGCGAGATATATGGAGTTCCTGAAGACGGCGTTGGCAAACGCGTAAAGGCGGACGTTCCCCACATAAAAACAACTTGGGACAAGGAGGGACGCGGCATGGAGTTTCGCGAGGAAGCGGAGAGGGCGACGGCAGCCTTCGGGATGCCCTTGGCGGCGCCGCAGGCCGAGCAGCTTGCGGCATATTACGAACTTTTGACAGACTGGAATCGGAAGATGAATCTCACCGCGATCACCGAGCCGCGGGAGGTGGCCGTCAAGCACGTGGCCGATTCGCTTTCGGCCTTTGACGCGGCGATTTTCACCGAAGGCGTCCGCGTCATCGACGTGGGTACCGGCGCGGGCTTTCCGGGCTTGGTATTGAAGATTTATTTCCCGTCGATGGATCTGGTGCTGCTCGACGCGCTGCAAAAGCGCGTGAAGTTTTTGGAAGCGGTCGTCGCGGCGTTGGGACTTTCCGGCGTTTCCTGCCTCCACGGGCGGGCGGAGGAGACGGCGCGGCAAAAGAAATGGCGCGAGCGCTTCGACCTCGCGATTGCGCGGGCGGTGGCGCGGCTCGATGTGCTGGCCGAGTACACGCTGCCCTTCGTGCGCGTCGGCGGCGCGGCGCTGGCCTTGAAGGGAGCGCGCTATGCCGAGGAAATGGCGGAGGCGGAGCAGACGGCGAAAATTCTCGGAGGCGGCAAGCCAACGGCGAAGCCGATAAAACTGCCGGGGCTCGACGACGGCCGCGCCGTCGTCCGCATCGACAAGGAGCGCCCGACCCCCGCCGCCTATCCGCGCAAAGCGGGAACGCCAGAGAAAAAGCCGCTCGGGCAGCCAGGAAAATGAATCATTTTCGGAGGAACGGATCATGAAGCCGGACAAGCTTGGATGGGCCATCATCGGATTGTCGGCGGCCATGCTTTTCGTCGTCGCGGGCATGGTTGTGACGCTGGAACCTTCCCGCAGCGCGTGGCAGGAAGTTGCGCGGCAGATCCCGTCCGGGGAGCGGCAAGCGGAAACCGAGGCGCGGACGGCGGAGCAGCAGGACGGCGACATAAGCTTCGAAAAAATGCTGGGCAACGCCAAGGAAACATACTTTTCCATGTACAGCAAGGAAAACGCGGACAGGACCCAACTCCGGGCGTACGCCAAGGAGCAGGCGATTCGCGCGCAGAGCCTCGCGCGGACAAAGGACCAACGGTTTCGCGTCCTCTTTTTGCTGTCGGTGCTGGCCGACACGGAGGAACGAAAGGCGATTTTGTCCGCGAACGGGCAGAAGCTGATGGAACTGGCGAAAGACGACGCGCAAAAAGGCCGCGCGCAGTATATCCTCGCCGAAGGGCACAAGGAGAACCAGCGCAACCGGGAAGCGATGGCGGCTTATGAAAAATCGGCGCAGTATCTGTTGGGCGAGGGCATCCAGTCAAAAACGGACCGGGTCTTCGGCATCTGGCAGCTGGGCCACGCCGCCGATGTCGCGCTGCTCCGCCTGAAGGAGCAAAAACGTGCCGAGACGATGTACGAGGACGCCCTCCGAAGGCTGGACGAAGAGCGGACCATTCCGGAACTGGACGGCCCCATCCGGGAAGCAATCCTCCTGAACATGGCGAGCCTGTACCGCAGGGACGGAGAGGAAACGGAGCAGTCCAGGGCGCTGGACCAAAAGCAGCAGGATGTGATGCAGCAGATGAAAAAGATGCACCCGGAACGCACCAGCGCCTACATCGCGGAACAATGGGAACGCATCCGGCTGAATAAAATATAAACGTGCGGAACGAACAATATTATGGTAAGATAAGGACAGGAATTTTCAGTCGGGGTGATAACGATGCGAGGCAAACAAGGGGTGGCGGCGGCGCTTTTGGCGGCGGCAGTGTTCCTGCCGTCCACGGTCATGGCGGAAAAAAGCGTCTGCAACTGCGACCCGTGCGAATGCAACAAGACGCTGGAGCAGGTGGCCGAGGAATGGGAAAACCGTTGCCGATGCACCACGCCCAATTTGGAATCCATGGAAACAGCCGCCAGCGACAGCATGAGTAGCGGCTCGGACGAAGAAAACGAATCGGCCCCGGAGGAAAGTGCGTCGCGTTTCATCGAAATCCTGCGCGACGAATCCTTCGTGTACCTGATGGACAGGAAAACCGCACGTTTCCTGCCAATCCCGCACATGGCGAAGGAAAAAATGATCGATGTCTGGATCAAGCTGGAGCCGTTGGAATACCTGGAGGGAGATTACACCTATCCGGCGAAGTATTATCTGGAACACTACCTGATCCGCCCGAAAAAGCAGCAGATCCAATTCCTCGCCGAGATGGAGGTCGCGGGGCGTCCAAGCAGCGACGCGGAAAACAAACGCTACGACGGCCGCCGTTGGGAAGACTTGATTCCCGGCACCATCGAGGACGCGATTTACCACGCGGTGCTCCGGCACAAAGGCGACATCTACGACGAGTCCTCCGCGAACGGCACAGCCATTCGGGACTTTATCGAAAACACGATCAACGTTTCGTTGTGATACTTTTATACGCATCTCAGGCTACAGCCGCGTGAAAACGCGTCTGACGTCTCATGCAATCGCAGTAAGGGTTTAAGGAAACGCCGAATAAGTCACCAAATATGATAAAATAGAGGAAGATATCCACAAGAAAGCGAGACGAGAACATGGAACAGCTGTCATTCATCGATGCGGAATATAAAAGCCGGAAGAGAATCCCCAAGCGCGAGCGCTTTCTCAGCCAAATGGATGGCATCATCCCTTGGGAAGACTGGCGCGCCATCATCGAGCCGTTCTACCCGAAAAAGGGAAACGGCCGTCCCCCGCGGGAACTGGAGCAAG
>JAFVAI010000082.1 GCA_017480545.1 Schwartzia sp. (in: firmicutes)
ATCTATATATGAAATTTATTTATATCGTTAGATAAAAACAGTTTTCCACTACTCATTACGAATACATGAACACCCCACCTCACAATTCCATCGTAAAAATTTAATATTTGCCATTCTAAACTCGATCCATCAAGCTCATGAAATCCCATACACGCAATATGCAATATCATTACCGCAAGCATTGCAAGAACGCGCAAATAATCTAAATAAATAATTCTTTTACAATCCATCTGAACATCTCCATTCTAAATGTAACAAACTCTTCCTAGACATTTTAAGTTCTTCCAGTACTGGTTGTATTGGTTATTGACAAATACGAAATTAAGAAACCAGTTCATTATACTCTTTACCTTAATTTTCGATTCCTTTCCTTGCCTCGATTCCTTTTTGGTAGTAATGCTTGACCTCGCGCATTTCCGTCACGAGATCGGCGCGCTCCATGAGCCAATCCGGCGCGTTCCGCCCCGTCAGCACCAGCTCCGTTTCTTTCGGTACTTCATCGAGAAGCCGTTCCACCCGCGCCCGGTCCAAAAGCCCGAAAAACAGCGCGACGTTCACCTCGTCGAGAATCGCGATCCCGTATTGCCCCGACAAAATTTCCCGCGCCGCTTCGTCAAAGCCCTTTTCAATCATTTCGACATAATCCTTCGGCGGCTTTCCCGGCTCGAAAATCACGACGCCGTCGCCCCACGCCGCTCGCTCCTCGTCCGTCAGCATCCCTTCCGTCGCGACGAAAAAGGGCTTGCCCGTGGTCGAGAGCACGACGCGCGGCGCGAAGCCGCGCAAGACGTCCTGCTCGCTGTAAACAAGCCCTTTCATAAATTGCATCATATAGACGCGCATTCCCGCGCCCAACGCGCGCACCAAAAGCCCGATGGCCGCCGTGGTTTTCCCTTTGCCCGCGCCCGTGTAAACCTGAAGCACTTGTATCACCTCACTTACTTGAAATCGACAAATTCATTGATCCTCGCTCCGCCTTTTGTCATTGGCTCGACGAAGCTCCGGTGGATGTGCAGCACGATGACGCGCGGGCCGTCCGCCGCCAGCGCTTTGTCAAACGCCGCCGCGAAATCGTCCGGCGTTGAGACTTCCTCCGCCTCGATGCCGAAGCTCTTGGCATAGCCGACATAGTCCATCGCGTAGTCAAATTCGCAGGCGGTATAGCGTTCGTCGTAGAAAACTTTTTGGAGCTGGCGGATCATGCCAAGGCTTGTATTGTCCACAATCAGCGAAATCACCGGCAGGCCGAGCCGGGCAATCGTGTAGTATTCGCTGCCCGTCATCTTGATGCCGCCGTCGCCCGCGACATGAATCACGCGCCGCTTTTTGCCGAAAGCGAGTTGCGCGCCCTCCGCCGCCGGAAGGCCGAAGCCCATTGTGCCGAGGCCGCCCGAGGTCAGCCATGTGCGCGGCTCGTCGATATGAAGATGCAGCGCACACCACATTTGATGCTGTCCCACGTCCGTCGCGAACGCGAAAGGCTTCCCCGCCGTCGCCCGCGCAACGTGATGCAGCGCCCACGGCAACGTCAACCGCGTCACGTTGTAATCATAAGCGTACTCCTCGCGCCAGTCCTCGATGCGCTCCCACCACGAATCAAGATTCACCGCAGGCTTCCGCTTCATCAAGAGGTCGAGGATTGTCTTCATGTCCCCCGCGAGCCCGATGGAGCTGGCGATATTTTTGTCAATCTCCGCCGGGTCGATGTCGATATGGATGAACTTCGTGTTCCTTGTGTATTTGTCGAGGCTCCCCGTCTGCCGGTCGGCGAAGCGGCTGCCCACAGCGATAATCAGGTCCGCCGCCGCGATGGCGTTGTTCGCCGCCTTTTTGCCGTGCATCCCCGCGAAACCGAGAAGCTGCGGGTGGGAATAGGGCAGCGCGCCGATGCCCATCAAGGTTTGGGCGACGGGGAAACGGTATTTTTCCACGAACTTTTGGAATTCCTTCGATGCGTTGGCGGAAATAATGCCGCCGCCCGCGATAACCACGGGACGCTTCGCGTGCAGCATCACGTCCTCCGCCTCCGCCGCGCAAATCAGGAAGTCCGCGTCCGGTTTGTGATGCTTTTTTTTCTTCGGTTCCTCCGGCGTATAACTGACCTCCGCAAAAAAGACGTTGCGCGGCACGTCAATCAGCACCGGGCCGGGACGTCCCGCTCGCGCAATCGCGAACGCCTCCCGCAGCGCCGGGACAAGCTGCTTCGGATCCTTGATCTTGAAATTGTGCTTCGTGACGGGCATGGTGACGCCGACGATGTCCGTTTCCTGGAACGCGTCGCGCCCCAACAGCGCGGTGTCCACCTGTCCCGTGATGGCCACCATCGGAATTGAGTCCATGAACGCCGTGGCGATGCCCGTCACCAGATTCGTCGCGCCCGGGCCGGAGGTCGCGATGCAGACGCCGACCCTGCCGCTGGCGCGGGCGTACCCGTCCGCCGCGTGGGCCGCGCTCTGCTCGTGGGTGACGAGGATATTCCTGATGCGCTTGTCGTCCCGGAGCGCATCATACAATGGCAAAATCATGCCGCCCGGATAGCCGAAAACGACCTCCGTCCCTTGCTCCGCCAAACACTCGACAACCGCCTGCGCGCCTTTCATATCGCTTTCCCCTTTCCTTTCCGAATCACGAGCACACGGGCAGCCCGTTGTCGTCCTCGAAGGTTCTTTTGCAAATCTTGACCAAATCAATGATCGTGCCGATGCCGAAAAGGCCGCCGGTCAAGAGGAACAGCACACCGCCTTTCCATCGCCCCACATAAAAGCGGTGAAGGCCGGAAAGCCCCAAAAATCCGATTACGCAAAGGAACATCACCGTATCGCGGCTGTACGGCGAAGCGTACGCCGACGAGCAGGCGCGGCAAACATTTTCTCCGGGTGCAAGCTCCCGTCCGCAGTTTGGGCAAAACATAAATTTCCTCCTCTGTTACAGCCGGTCGAGAATCGCCTGCGTCATACGCTCCGTGTTCGCCTTCGTAAAGCCTTCCGCCCAGAGGTCGGGGGTGCGGAACCCGTCCGCCAACGCCTTGTCGCAGGCGGCCTCCACCGCCGCCGCCGCTTTTTCCTCTTTCAGCGAATAGCGGAGCAGCATCGCGGCGGAAAGAATCGTGCCGATGGGGTTCGCGATGCCCTTGCCGGCGATGTCCGGCGCGGAGCCGTGGATCGGCTCGAAGAGGCTTGTCTCCTCGCCGATGCTCGCGCTGGGCATCATGCCGATGGAGCCGCCGATGACCGCCGCCTCGTCGCTCAAAATGTCGCCAAAGAGATTCCCCGTGCAAATCACGTCGAACTGCGTCGGGCGTACCGCAAGCTGCATCGCGCAGTTGTCCACATAGAGATGGTCGAGCGCCACGTCCTTGTAATCCCCGTGCACCTTTTCCACCGTGCGCCGCCAGAGCCGCGACGTCGCCAGCACATTCGACTTGTCCACAGACGTGACCTTGCCGCGCCGGAGTTTCGCCGTCTCAAAGGCCAACCGCGCGATGCGGTCCACTTCCGGCACGGAATAATTTTCGAGATCCCAGGCGCGCTCCGCGCCGTCCTTCATTTCCGACTCGCAGCGGTCGCCGAAATAAATGCCGCCGATCAGCTCGCGCACGATCACGAGATCGACGCCCTTCACCAGCTCCGGCTTCAGCGGCGAATACTGCACCAGCGCGTCCGCCACCTTCACCGGGCGAAGGTTCGCGTAAAGTCCCAATCCTTTCCGTAATCCGAGGATTGCCTTTTCCGGGCGGAGCGTCGGCTCCACCGAATCCCATTTGTCGCCGCCCACCGCGCCGAAGAGCACGCCGTCCGACGCCTTCGCCGCCGCGAGCGTCTCCTCCGGCAGCGGCGTTCCGAATTTGTCGTAGGCCGTGCCGCCCGCGTCGTGATAGTCATAGGAAAGGCCAAGCGAAAATTTTTCGTCCGTTTTCTTCAAAACGGCCACCGCCGCCTCCGTGATTTCCTTGCCAATCCCGTCGCCGGGAATCACCGTGATTTTCTTTGCCATGCTTAACGCTCCTTCACAAGACACGCTTTATGCGCTTTTCCTATTATACCTGTATCATGCTCGCTCCGCAACCGATACGGAAAAATTTGGATCATTGTATTCTTCCTCCGTTATTTCCTATTTATGATTCCGTAAAACAATATTTGCTTTTTTGCAAGAAGGCAAAACGCCTCGCAAGGGATTTCCACTGGCGAGGCGTTCTTTTTCGTCGCGATTTTCTATTCTTCCGTCCGCAGTCCTGCACCGACGCTCAATACTTGCGGCGTATCCTCCTCGAAGGAAATGTCCATTTGCACTTCTATCCTTGGCATTTCGACTTCCTCCACACTGTAATCCTTCGGCTCGGCTTCCCTTGCTCGCGCCTCTTCGTTCGCCGCTGAAACCCGCTCGTCCTCGGTATCGTCCTGCTTACAGCGATGCTTCGCCAGCTCGGCGGCATTTTTCACCACAGCATACAACTCAGGATTCGTCTCCATCAATTCCTTTTCGTCCGCCGACGAAACCTTTTTTCCATGCATGATGCGGGAGGCCGTGTCAACAGCGCGAGACAGCTTGTCCGTCGCCTGCTCCATGGCATCGCCCTGTTGCCGGGTCGCAGCGGCGTTGTGCCGCATCGCGTTTTCCAGCGTCACCCGCTCACGCGCCTTCTGGATTTCTCGGCTCGTGGCAACAAGCCGCTTCTTCACATCGTCCGACAAATCCACCCGCTTATCATCAACCTCGATATACCCTTGCTTTACGGCGCGGCCGGCCATCGCCATGTTGTCAAAAGAAACGGTTATTCGGTTTGTGCCGTTTTTGCGGGAAACGCCAAACGCAATCCGCGCTGAGGTCTCCTGCGTCCCCGCAACCGATTGGCTCATCGCCTGCCCGGCACTGGAAATTTCCACTGTGTCCGTGTTATTCACGGCCTTTTCTGCCTTGTGGGAAGCCACGAAAACAGCAGCCATCGTTTTATCGCCTTCGGGAATCTGCACGGCATCCCGCATCACCCTGTCGCGCATCGCTTTCGCCGTAGCTTGCCCGGCGTAGTGGTCAAGCTCGTGTTTCGTGACATTGGTTAGAATACGCATAAATCTTCCTCCTTGAAGTCCGCTTTCATGTGGGGATGTCATTCATCGATATCCTCGAACACTTCCCGCACGTCCACAATCAAATCGTCATAGAGGGAAACTTTCACGGACAGTCGGGCGGCGGCGCGTTGCTCTTCCGTCATGCGTTCCCATTCTTCCGGCGGGAAAATCATATACACATGGTCGAGCACAAGCCTCCCGCCTTTCAAATAGTAGACCTCGATGGACTTGGCGGCGGGGTCCGCGATCCAATATTCCTTGACGCCCGCCCTTTCGTAGGCATCCTTTTTTATGCCTCTGTCATGGATTGCGGTGGACGGAGAAAGGACTTCGACCACTAAATCCGGTGCGCCGTCAATCCAATTTGCCTTTATCTTGTTTTTGTCACAAATAATCAGCACGTCAGGGACAAAAACATTTTCGTCGTCAAGATGAACTTCATGCTCAAAAAACGCCTCACAGCGTTTCTTTCTCAGAAAGTGAAAGAAAATCCCATAGATACGCCCAGCGGCGCGGCTGTGCCTTGTAGCCGGGCGCGGTGACATAAGGACTTCCTGACCGTTGATAATTTCGGTAATGATGGCGTTTTCGTCTTGGTAGGCTACGGCGTTACTCATGGTCTTTGCTCCTTCTGTCTAAGAAAAATCCTTGATTTCTATTATACGCACAACTTTCCTTCACCGCAAGCGTCGCGAACGCCGAAATTTTCACCGCGTGAAAATTTTCCGCTATTAAGTTTTCCAAAAAATCTCCGATAACAAAGATAAGGGGGGATGCCTATGAACGTGCTTTGAAAAAACAACGCCGAGCAAAAATCTACAATGCCGCTTGGACTTTCACGGACGAGAGAAAGCGGCGCGGCCTCAATCGACGGACAGGCCGCAGAAAGGAGAATATGCAGAATACGATTTTACGCACGGGCGCGGCGGTCGCTTTTTCGGCTTGCCCCGAGAGCGCGGGGAGTCTTTTGCCCGTCGTGGGCGGCAAGTCCTTCATGGATGTGTTGGCGACGATGCGGACAATGACGGCAAGCGCAGCGAAAACCGGGGAAGCCGCGCAAAGCGGGCCGGATTTGCTTCGTGCATTGTCGGGCGTGTTCCCGGCTGCCAAACCGGAAACCTTCGCGGACGGTGACGATTGCAAAAAACACCTCGAAACGAAATTCGGGATGCGCGTCACCGCGAAATATTTCCAAAAAGACCAAGAAAGCATGGACGCCCTCGGGCGGAGCATGAGCGGGAACGACCTCGTGATTGCGCCGAACATTTTGGACGAGATGGCGACGAACCGGGACAAGGCAAAATATTACGAAGAAAAAATCCAGTACTGGTTCGACAATATCCCCAAGTGGAAAGCGGAAAGCGCCGCGATGGGGCTGACCTATGAGCCCTGCGGCGTGGCAATCCACGAGGACGGCACGGTGTACTACATCGGCGGCGGCACGGAAACGCCG
>JAFVAI010000083.1 GCA_017480545.1 Schwartzia sp. (in: firmicutes)
CCCGGCGAGCATGGCGACGGCGGAGTCGTAGGCGGATTGGTTGTGCGGGAACAACGAGATTTTCATGACTCCGCCCCCTTCCAGACGCGGTCGCCGCGCCGTTTTCGTCGTGCCCCAATGTGTGCCAAAAGGTACACCTTTTGAGACACTTTGAGATTGTTTCGCAAAAACGAAACGACCGCTTCCCGGCGAATGGATGCGGTCGTTTTTTGATTATACAAAACCAAGGCCCCTTACGTTTTTCATGAAGCAACGCAAGGGGCCTTGATAGTACTGGCGCAACTTAGGTTCAAAAATTTTGAGGTAAGAAATTCTTACCTCAAAATTTTTATAACGCAAGAGTTTCGCATGAAATGTTGTCAGTCAACCGACGCTCGTGAGATGTCAGACGCGCTTTAGCGCGGCTGTAGCCTGCGATGGGGATCAATCCTTTATGTCCTTCGGCGCGATGCGGACGACGGTGCCGTCCGGTTCACGGTAGACCGCTTCGGCCACCATGGCGTTTCGCAGCATGCGGCGACAGAGGAGGCAGGGCTTTCCCGAGGCCAGGGTGCCGTCGGCGTTGTAGCCTTCGATGTAAATGGTCGCGCCCTGCATTTTCACCGGATCGGCGTTGATGATGGCGTTCTGTTCGGCGTGAACCGCGACGCAGAGCTCGTAGTTTTGGCCTTTGGGCACGTGCAGACGCTCACGCTCGCAGATGCCGGTGTCGATGCAGTTGGCTTCGCCCCTGGGCGCGCCGTTGTAGCCGGTGCTGATGATGATTTTGTCCTTGACGATGATGGCGCCGTATTTGCGGCGCAGGCAGGTGGACCGCCGCCCGACGGCGCGGGCGATGTCGAGAAAGTATTCGGTCCAGCCGGGGCGCGTTTGTGCTTCGCTCATGGTGGTTGCTCCTTTCCGGTGTGTCTTCTCTTTGCAAAACAGCGGCAGGTGGATTCCCTGCCGCTGTTTTTATGGTTCCTTCATTTTGGGACAGTGCCTAAATACCGTTGCGCCAAAATCACCGCGACAAAGTCGTCGACGGGAACCGGCGGCACCTGCATGCCCGTCGGGAGAATACGCCGCCAGCCTGTCGGCGGGTGCGCTTTCCAATAGGCGATTCTGGCGTCGTCGGTGGTCCTGTATTCGTCCACGACGGCAATGGGAATTTCCGGCCGCGCTTTTCGCAGGGTTTCCTCGGCGGAGCGGCTTGTGGTTCCGTTGCCGAGGACGATGATGTCCGGCGCGAATTGCCTGACCCTCGCCGTAATCTCATCCGCCAACCGGGCCGTGGCGACGACGCTCTGCTCCAGCACACGCCCGTCTCCCGCCACGACCGCGACGCCGCATTTCTCGCGCCCCGGGTCGATGGCCAGGGCCGTCATTCGGTCGCGCCCTCCGCTTCCACATAGAGCCGCAGACGCAACGGGCCGAGGGAATCGGTCGTTTCCAACGCGTAGGCGCTGATCCTGCCCGGCCCCCGGACAGCCGTGACCGTGCTGACCGTTTCGTAGAACTGCGAGCTCGCCATGACGCCGACGCTGCCCCGGATCGGGTCGGGCAGGACGCCCCGCTCCTTCGCGGCGGCGTTGACTTCCTGCAGGAAGTCCATGACAATGCTCTCGGCTTCGCCTGTCTGGCCCGTCGTCATGGCGAAGGACCGCGTGAGGATGAATTCGCCCCGCTGATATACGGTATGGTTTTTGAACATTTGGAGCGTCGTGCGCACCGGCTCACCGCGCACGAGATTCCCCGCCGCGACGATGCGGACGACGGCGTCGGCGTCCGCCGCCGCGATCAACTCCGCCGCTTCCTCGAATTCCGGCGTGTAAATCCAAATGTGGTTTTCTTCCTTGTTCTCTCCGAGCCGTTCGGCTGCGCCCGCGTTCGCGAGCTGAATCAGCGCCCCGAGGTCGGAACGGATATCGTCCGTTTCCCGGCCGCATCGGACGACACCGCTGGCCAGCACCTCGCCGGCGCGGAAAATGATGTCGCCCTCCCGCATGATGAGCAGGCCCTCGCGCAGGGCTTCGGTGCGCGCTTCCAGTTCTTTGTTCTCCGCTGTCAGCGCGCCGTTTTGCGTGACGAGGTTATCGTTCGTCTCGGTCAGTTCCCGTTTCGCGTTTTCCAGCTGGGCGTTGCCTTCGGTCAGCTCTTTCGCGTGGGCCTCCAGCTCCGTCTGCTCCTTTCTCAGCGCGTCGACTTCGCCCTGGGATTTTTTCAGGGCCTCGCCCGCCTCCCGCTGCTCTTTTTCCGCGTGGGCGAGCCGTTCGCTGGCCACGTCCAGCCGCGACTGCGTGTCGCGCATTTCCGCGTTGAGCTTTTCCATGCCGAAAAGCGCGACACGGACGTTTTCCGAAACCGCCGCCAGCACCGCGAAGGTCAGTGTCGTGATGGCGACGCCGGTGACGATGGTGACGATGACCGAAGTGTGGCGCGGGCGAAGGCCGAACAGGGACAGTTTCTTTTTGCCCACCTTCGAGCCGACCCGGTCGCCGATGACCGCAATCGCGCCGCCGGTGATGACCAGCACCGCGATGAGGACGATTCCGTACATAGTTCCCTTTGCCTTCTTTCCTAGATCAATTCATCAGGGAAGCGCCCTGCCGAGTCGCCTGCCGGATAAAGAACAGGCCCGCCAGGAAACAGACGATGTTCGGCATCCAGATCCCGAGCCAGAGAGGCATGGCGCTGCTCTGGCCCACCGCGGTCATTGATACCATCAGCATATAATAGATGAAAATGACGACCAGGCTCACCGCGAAGCCGCGGGTGGAGCCGGAACGGTTCGGCTGGAGGCCGAGCGGCATGCCGACCAATGCGAAGACGAAGCTGGCAAACGGAATCGTGATGCGCTCGTACACTTCTTTTTCCAGTTTGCTCGTGTCGACATATTGGGACGCGAGAATCTTGATCTGATCCTTGAGCTCGCGGATGGTCATCGCTTCGGGTTTTTTCTGCGAATTCACGATTTCCCGCGGCCCTTGGTCCACCGGCAGGGACTGCGTCGCGAACCGGATGGTGTGCCGGGAGGCCTGCGCTTGGCCTTCGCCGCCGGTGACGTCATAAATGACGCCGTCGTGCATGACCCATTCGTCGCCTTTCCATTCGGCGTAGGCCGCGTTTTCCACATACGTGGACTTGCCCTGTTCAAAGAGCTGGAGGGTGACGCCCTCCATGCGCTGTGTCTCGCCGTCATAGCGGCGCGCGTACAGGAGACGCTGGATCGTGCCGGACTTGATGTCCTTGATGATGATATGGTCCTGGGATTTCGGCGCGATGTCCCCTTTGATTTCATAATTGAGGACCCGGGTGTACGCGTCGTTGGACCACGGCACGATGTACTCGTTGAACCAGACGGAAAACAGGCTCATGGCGAGGCCAAGGATAATCCCCGGTACGCAGAGCCGCTGAAAGCTGACGCCGCAGGACAGCATGGCCGTGATCTCGCTGCCGCCGGACAGCTTGCCGAAAGCCAGAAGCGTCGCCAAGAGCATTGACATGGGAAAGGTCCAGACGATGACGCCCGGCAGGCTCAGCACGAAGATTTTCGCCACCGAAACGAAGGAAGCCCCGTATTCGGTCATGTACTCCGCGATGCGAAAGAGCGTCCCGGATCCCATGAAGACGGACGTGAACGCGCAAATGCTGAACAGGAACGTCATCAGGATTTCCCTGAAGATGTAACGGTCTAAAATGCGAATATGCATAGGCAAAATACTCCTAGAGCGTAAAATTGTCGCCGAGATAGAATTTCTTGGCCAGCGGGTCGTTTGCCACGGTTTCCCGGCCGCCCTCGATCAAAATCTCGCCGTTGTTCATGATATACGCGCGGTCGACGATGTTCAGCGTCTCGCGCACGTTGTGGTCGGTAATCAGGATTCCTATGCCGCGCTGCCGCAGGTAGGAGATGATGCCCTGAATATCCGCCACGGCGATCGGGTCGACGCCCGCGAAGGGCTCGTCCAACAGGATGAAACGCGGCTCGATGGCGAGGCAGCGGGCGATCTCGACGCGGCGGCGCTCGCCGCCGGAAAGCTCGGTGCCCCGCCGCTCCCGGACATGGCCGATATGAAATTCCTCGATCAGCGCGTCCATCCGTTTCTGCCGCTCCTCCGGCGAAAGGGATGTCATCTCGAGAATCGCCATCAGGTTTTCCTCGACGGTGAGCCGCCGGAAAATCGACGCCTCCTGCGCGAGATAACTGACGCCCATCGCCGCGCGTTGGTGCATGGCGAGCCCGCTGACTTCCCGGTCGCCGATGAAGACCTCGCCGGAATTCGGATGCTCAAGCCCGATGATCATGTAAAAGGTCGTGGTCTTGCCCGCGCCGTTCGGCCCCAGCAGGCCGACAATCTCCCCGGCCCGCATTTGGAGCGAAACACCGTTGACGACGTTGCGGTTCTTGAATGTCTTGACGAGATTCCTGACCTCGATGGTCAGCGCGTCGAGCGGAGCCGAAACGTCCACGGGCGAAAACGCCGGCCGGACTTCGGCGGTCGTTTCCGCGGGGGCTGCGGCGCTCTCCCGGGCGACTTCCCGGGCGGGTTCCGCTGCCGTGGCTTCCGCTTTCTCGTTCACCGGGCGGTTATTTTTCTTCTTTTTCATCTGGCACCGCTTCCGCCTCTCCCCGCTCGTCCAGATAGACCGTCAGGCGGCCGCTTTTCAGCGTATGGTTGCCCTGCACCGCCCAAGCGTTTCCCGTCAGTACGAGCTTTCCGCTTTCCTTTCCGAAATACTCGGCCTCGTCGCCGCCGCCCTCAAAATCCTTCGGCGGGCTGATGACGTGCGCGTTTCCCACGGCCCGGCAGCGGTTGTCCCGCATCCAGCCTTCCATATAGTCGGCGGTGAAGGTTCCCTCCGCCGCGCCCAGCGTTCCCCCGGACGGCAGGCGCACATACTGCTCGCCGCTGTCATAGTCGATCTGTGGCGCGTCCACGCTCTTGTCCTTCTGACGGGCATGCACGTTTCCGACAGCGGAAATCTGCGTGTTCGACAGGATATTCACCCGGTCGCACACAATGTGCATGTCGCCCTTGTCCGCGACGACGCCGCCGGTCAGCGTACCCGTGGAGTCCTTCGTGTTGTACGAGGCGAAATCCGCCGTCGCGACGCCGTCCTCATAGCGGAGCACCACATTTCCCGTCGCGGTCATCAGCCCCGTTTTCACGCTGTACTCCACCGAATCGCCGTTCAGCTCCGAGCGGCCTGCGCCCAGATTCTCCTCCTGCGGCGCGGCCCATGCCGCCGCCGTGAACAGGCACACGGTCGCAAAAGCCGCAAAGCCGCGAGCCGCCATTTTCATCTTCATCAGTCCTTCTCCTTTACAATCTGCGCATGGCCCGTGGCCCGGAACTCCTGGAACTGGTCCCAGGTCTCGATGCGATCCGCTTTCACGCTGATCCCCGGCTGGGAAACGTGGGCGTCGCCCTCGGCGACCAACCGGTCCTCGCCGCCTACCCACTCCAGCGACTTCGCCGTAATCCGGGACCCGTCGGACATGACCGCTTGGACGCCGTCCGTCAGCTTCAGGTTTTTCGCCTTGCTGTCGTAGCTTCCGGCCGCCGCCGTCAGCGTCAGCACCCGGCCGTCCTCGAAGCAGTATTTCCCTTTCGCGTCCTTGAAGGTCGTCGCCTGCGTATTCACATCCACTTTTGTCGTGGAAGTGGTCAGCTCCCATAGGAGCCGCCCGCCGATTTCCTCCCGGATCGTATTTTCGCCGTATGCCATTTCCTTCGGCTTTTGCTCGCTTTCCGGAATGGGCGCGGGCGGCTCGGGAATCGAGAGCGCCGTCCATGCCGCAAACGCGGCGAATGCAGCCAGTAAGCCCCACAGGGCAATTTTTTTACGACTCATGCTTTTCCTCCAACGGTTTGGCCGTATGATGCTTGACGTGGCGCTGCTCGATCGGCGTGTTCCAGCGGTGCTGGAACCAGAGCCACTGCGTCGGATGCTCACGGATGATCCGCTCCAAGATCCGCGTCATGCGTTCCGTGAAATCGTAAAGGGCCGCGTCCGCGTCCCCGTGCTCTTCGTAATGCATCGGCTCGCCGAGCCAGACCTTGTGCCTGCCGTCGGGACGCCGCAGGATAAAGGCGGGCACCACCGGCGAGCCGAATTTCTTCGCGAACACCGACGGCCCCATCGGGGTCGAGGCGGGCTTTCCGAGAAAGTCAATGAACGCGCCGCCCGGCCCGCCGTCCTGATCGGCAAGGAAGCCGAGGAGCTTCCCGCTTTTCAGCGCCCGGGCCGCCGCCAAGAGCTCGCTGGAGCCACGGGCGAAGACCTCCATGCCGATGGTCGCCCGCAGGTCGTCGATGACGCGCGTGTACTCTTCATTTGGCTGTTTTTTCGCGATGGCCGTGGCCGGGATCCCCGTCAGCAGGAACGCCGCCGAAAGCCATTCCCAAGTGCCGATGTGCGCGGTGTAGACCACCACGCCTTTGCCCTCGGCCACCGCCGACTCTATGTGTTCCCGGTTCTCGAAGGATATGTAATCGTTGATATTGTCGCGGTTGAGATTCGGCATGTACAGGATTTCCAGTATATTCCGCCCGAGATTGATGAACGAAAGCCGCACCGTTTCCCGCGCCTCGGCCTCCGAAACCTGGAGCCCTTCCATCATCTGCCGCACGGCGCGCTCGCGCTGCTTGGCGACCAACCTGTAATACAGGATACCCATTCCCTTTCCCAATGTCAATAGAAAGGAATGGGGGAGCAGGCAGACGAGGCGGGAGAGCATCATCAGCGTATGATAAATCATGAAGAAAAGTCCCCTTGTTCAGGAAAGATAGGGTGCCGCCGCTTCCTCGAAGCGGCCCTGGGCGCGCAGGATGCGCTCCACAGTCTCGCGCACCGCGCCGTATCCGCCCGCGTGCGTCGTCACCAACCGCGACGCGTCCCGTGCCTCCGGCACGGCGTCCGCCACGGCGACGGGCAGCCCGACTTTTTTCATCACGGGCAGGTCGATCAAATCGTCGCCGATATAGGCGACTTCATCGTCCGAGAGCTTCAGCTCGGCTTTCAGTTCCTCATAGGCCGCGCCTTTGTCCGCGCAGCCCTGCCGTACGCAAGAAATGTGAAGCTCCTTCATGCGGTCTTCCACGATTTTTGAGGAGCGCCCGGTCAGGATCGCCGTCATGCCGCCCGCCCGATGCCAAAGCACGAGGCCCAGGCCGTCCTTGATGTCGAAGCGCTTCATCGCCTCGCCCTCCGGCCCCATATAAATGCCGCCGTCCGTCAGTACGCCGTCCACGTC
>JAFVAI010000084.1 GCA_017480545.1 Schwartzia sp. (in: firmicutes)
CCTCCGGCTCCTCCGCCGCGCCTGTTCCCGCTTCGGCGGCGGGCATGAGCGCGCAGGGCGGCTACACCGGGCTGATCGTGGATTGCTCCGGCCTCGGCCTGCGCCCGGTCATGTCCCCCGTCATCAAGAACGCCGACGGCACGCCGATTTACGGCTACAAGAACCTTGACTCCGCCAAGGTCATCGCGAAAGGCATGGCGGGCTATACGCAAAACGCCACCTCCGCGCCACGAGCCGGGAGCCGCCCGCTGGTCGTCAAGGCGGTCGCCCTTGAAAACCACAACGGCAACCCGATCGTGTCCGTCGCCGACGCGAACCGCATTCTCGTGGAGAACAAGGCCAGCGGCTTCCTCGACAACTGCGCCGTGGTCTTCGTGCGGTGAAAGGAGCGAAAGACGATGAAAAAAATCATTGCGATTTTCCTGCTGGCCGCCCTTTGGGGCATGGCCTCGCTCTGCGCGGCGGCGAAGCCGAAGTACCTTCCGGCATCGGACAGTTATATCCAAAATGTGGGCAATGTCCAAGTCAGGTCGGTCGTCAGCCCCGCCTATATCTCCGAGTTTTTGGGCGCGGTGATTGATATTCGCCAAGGCGAGAAAGTGATCGGCTACAATCAAGCCGGAGACAGCGCCCATCTATGGGACGAGCCGGCGATTGTCTATTTCGAGGGCGGCACCGTTTGGCTGGACGACCCGTCGGGGGAGACGGACATGGATACGGAAGCGCCGGTGATACAGGCCATTTTCACAAAGCGGGACGTCTTCACCGCGCGCGGCATCCATATCGGGGACAACGCTTCCCTCATTTACAAAAAGTACGGCCAGCCAAGGAGCACGAAACAAAACAAGAACAAGTCGTACAGAGGCATCGTTGACGTATGGCGGCGATATGACACGGAGTCTGGGGCGAAGCTCCTCTTCGGCATCCGCGATGGGCGTGTAACGGCCATATCCGTTAGCATCAAGCCATAAGGAAGGGGGGAACCGTATGCGAAACGTTTTGCGAAAATGCTGCGCGGCGTTGCTGATGGCCGCGCTTCCCGTCCTGCCCGTCTCCGCCGCGCTGGAAACTCTTTCCGGCAACGGGGAGTACATCATGGAGCACAACGAGACGATGAAGGAGGCGCAGGACGTCGCTTTTCAGGAGGCGATGCGCTCCATCTCCCAGCAGGCGGGCGTCTATATCGAGAGCACCAGCCAAGCGAAGGACAGCCAGCTCACCCATGACGAGGTGACGGCGCTGACCGAGACGGTGGTGCAGGTCAAGGAAAAACGCTTTGACCGTGACATCCTGCCGGACGGCAAGATCAAAGTCCGGGCGACAGTCACGGCGACCCTCGACACCGACGAGGCGGACAGGCTCCTCGAGCGGCGCGTCGAGGCCCACAAGACGAAGAAGCGGTACGAGGCGGCGCGGGGAGAGCAAGCGGAGCTGAAAAAGCGGAGCGAAAGCCTCCAAGCGGAGTACGACGAGGCGATGCTGGGCGGCGTCAACGAATCCACGAAGCGGGGCGACGAGCTGATGGCGCAGAGGAAATACGCCGAGGCGTACACCGCCTACCATCATGCCGTCTCCGTCTCGCCGAAAACGGCGGAGCTTTACAGCAAGCGCGGGGAATCCCTGCGCCTCCAAGGGAAAGACGACGCGGCGATGCAGGACTACGACACGGCCCTCTCCCTCGACGGGCAGGACGCGCTCGCCCACTACGGGCGCGCCTCTGTCCTCGACAAGCGCGGCGAGCGGGCGGAGGCGGTGAAGGAGTACCGGCTCTTCATGGACATCGCGGACATTGATTTCTATGACGAGGAAATTTCAAGGGCATTGGACCGGATTTTGGCTTTGGAGAAGTAGGAGGGATATGAAAATGAAAAAAGAGTTACGATTTCTTCGTGTCATGGGCGCGGCGTTTGTTGCGCTGATGATGCTGACCGCGCAGGTGTCGATGGTGTGCGCCGCCGCCAAGACCTTCTCGGCGACGGGCGAATACACCATGAGCGACTACGAGACGCCGGAGGTGGCGGAGCAGCGGGCGTTCGCCTACGCGCAGCAGCGCGCGGCGGAACAGGCGGGGGTCTATATCGCAAGCTATACGAAGTCGATCAATGCTCAGATTTCCGAGGACAAGGTGAATCTGTTAGCGGGTACGCTGCTCGAAGTGAAGCGCCGGGAAAAGCGCATGGAAAAAACGGCGAGCGGCGACATCCATATCTTTGTGGAGATCACCGCCGACGTGGACACCTCCGCCATCGACCAGGCGATGAACCGGATGCAGGAAGATAGAAATGACGTGGCGGAGATGTACGCCGACCTGCAACGGGACATCCGGCGGCAGGAAAAGGAAAACGAGGAATTGAAGCAAAAAATCGCCGCGCTTCGGGCGAAGGGCGAAAGTACGGAAGTGTTGGTGAAGGAAAGCAAGGCGCAGGAACGGGAATTTTTGTCTAACCAAAAACTGGAAGAATGCCAAAGAGTACATCGGGGGATGAACAGTGATGATCCGGCGGCGACGGAGAAGGGTATCATGTTGGTGAGCGAGGCTATTCGTTTGAACCCGAAAAACGCGAAGGCATACGTGTATCGTGGTCTTGTCCTCTATGGGAACAAAATATCGACACTAAAAACTCATCCGAAACAAGCGGGGAATGCTGATGCCATCGACAAACTTCGTGACGAGATGATAGCTGACTACAGCCGGGCACTGGCCATAGACCCCAATGATGCGGATATATACAGATATCGTGGTCATGCATATAAACGCAAACAAATGTACGACGAAGCCATCGCCGATTTCAGTCGGGCACTGGCGCTCAATCCCAGTAACGCGGATGCATATTTCAATCGTGCCTATGCATATCAAAATAAAGGCTTGTATGACGAGGCGATAGCTGATTTTAGTCGCGGGCTAGATATTAAACCTAATGCGACGGATTACACCAATCGTGCTCAATTATACTCTAAGAA
This sequence comes from Schwartzia sp. (in: firmicutes), assembly GCA_017480545.1. Taxonomy (GTDB): domain Bacteria; phylum Bacillota; class Negativicutes; order Selenomonadales; family Selenomonadaceae; genus RUG12372. The sequence goes on from JAFVAI010000084.1 coordinate 2,962, forward strand.
AGGCTTGTATGACGAGGCAATAGCTGATTTCAGTCAGGCGATAGCTGTGCATTCCGATGATGTCGTGTCGTTTGACCCGTTGAGCAAGGATCTACTATACTTTTATCGTGGCAATGCTTACTTCGATAAAGGATTGTATGACAAAGCCATAGCGGACTACAGCCAAGCGCTGGTGGTTCATGGTACTATTATTGCAAGTAGTCACCCTTTTCACGAATTGTGGGGTTCCATGCTCGATTTGGGTGTTGTTTACAACAATCGCGGCACCGCCTATGCCCTGAAAGGCGAATTTGACGCGGCCATCGCCGACTTCAACCGTGCGCTGGCCGTCAATCCCAATGACGCTGCTGCGTATTATCGGCGCGGCTTCATCTACGGAAAAAAGGACAATTCCGTTTGGCAGTGGCGGATTTTGAGCAGGCGGTACGTCTTGACCCGAGCAATGTGCAATACAAAGAAGTTTTGAACAAGGCTCGTGCCGCGATGAACGGGAGGTGATGCGCAAAGCAGGAAAAAGACGATGGACAAGAAAAAAGAGAAAAATAAAAGTCAGGAGGAACAGTATATGGGAACATCGGATACTTCGTATTTCCGGGGGCGGCTTTTCCGCACCTTCGAGCCGGTCGGGCATGGGGCGTTTTACCATGAGGATTTGGAATACAGTTTGGGCGAGGAGGGAAAGACCGTCACCCGTGTGCCCGTCATCGTGTACGATTGCGGCAGCCGCAGCAATGCCGCGGAAGAACGGGTGCAAGTTGCGTTCCCGGAAAAATCGGTTATTCCCGCGGTGTATATTTCACATCTTCATGAGGACCATGTCAGCGGGTTGGATCATCTTTTGAAACGGTGCGACGTGCGGGCGTTGTTCTTTCCGTATTTCGGGATAGAGGCGGGGCGTATGCTTCAGCTTTTGCACTTGGCGGAGGGCGGGGAAGCGCAGGACTTCACCTATGAACTGTGCGGATCGCCCATTCATACGCTGTCGGTGCTGTTGGGGCGGCTTGGAAAGAAAATTACGCTGTATTTCGTGAAGGCGGCGGGGGATAAGGGAGAGGATGTCTGGCAGAACGAAGACCCGGTGACGGTGAAGTTTGTGAACTCTGGGGAAGATACCAGCGTACGGATTGATCCCCCGATTGCCCGGAACCAGAAGATTGTGGACGGGCTGTTCTTGCCATGTTGGTCGTTTATCCCGTTCAATTTGTGCTACGATAAGCGGTTGAACGAGATTGTGGACAATCTGCGGGCGCGGGGGATGGACGAACGGTTGGAGGGCTTTATTTAAGCCTCGGCCGGACAATCTGCGGGCGCGGGGGATGGACGCTGACGCGAAGCAGAACTTTGACGCGAGGGAGCTTTGGCAAGACCCAGAAAAACGGGAGGCGATAAGAGAAGCGTTCGGGATAAAGGATAAGGGTAGAGATCCAAACTTGGATTCCATGACGTTCTACTCCGGGAGACGGAAACAATGTTGCAAATTGCCGTTTTACTTGACGGGGGAGGATGCTGTCATGGGAACGGCAACCCCCGGCGTCGAACCGGGCTGTCTGTACACGGGAGATTATATGACGATGGCGTCGAAAAGACCGAGAAAAGAGGAGACGAATCGCTGGGTGCCGTTATGGGAGCAGTACGCGCAATACAAAAACTATATCGGCATGGTGCAGATTCCCCATCATGGCGCGGGCAAATATTTCAACCCCAAACTCGTCGAGGATTTCGGCGCCAAATATTATGTGATGTCTTTGGGGGACAATGAGGTGAATGATTCGAGCCGCAGCAAGGTCAATCGGTATTTTCGGGAAAGCGTACAGGACGGGGCAAAGCGGCTGGTGAAGGTGACAAACCAAAGCCCAGCGGCGGTTTTTCACAGCGCGGTAATGGATAGGGAATGGCTCACCACGAGATGTAATGGAGTATAAATATTTCTATGCAAGGCGGGAAAGGAAACAAAAACGGCGTCCGCAGATGAAAGCTCATCGCGGACGCCGTTTTTGCGTAGCGGGAATTGCACTATGATGTTTTTATGCGGGGTTCATTTCCGAAAGACGCACAACGCTGTCCAGCGGCAAGCTCGCGGCCTTGGCGATTTCTTCCAGTGAGAGCTTCCCCATTTTCAGCAGTTGCTTGGCAACTTCCGCGCGTCCTTCTGCGCGCCCTTCTTTCCGCCCTTCTTTCCGTCCTTCTTTCCGTCCTTCTTTCCGTCCTTCTTCTCTCAATTCCTCCGATGCGGAACTCATGATCGTTACCCCCTTTTCGTTTTCCTTGAAATACCGCGCCCGTTCGCGGAGGGGCGCGTAGTGCATATCGTCGGGGTTTGTGCAGAAGAAATCCTGCATCAAACGTCCGAGCGGGGAATCGTCCCGGTATTCCCCGTTCACGAAGAGGAAATGCTCCCCGTCGTCGAACGGTGTGTTCATTTCCTCGATATGGCGGTTGATGTGATACAGCGGCTTTCCGCCCTGCAAGACGTCATGCTCGGTGATGAAGATGACGTAAAGCTCGGGCAGGGTGTCAAAATCTTCTCCGGCCAAAAGTGCGTTCGCGTCCATGACGCTGGCGTGATACCGCAGCCGTCGCGGCGATGCGCCGGTGTCGGCGCGCTGCACCTCGATGTCGAACCGTTTTCCTGTGCTGTCGGTCGCGTCAATGTCGAGGGCAAGGCTGCGCCCTTGCAAATTTTTGTAGAGGGACTGCACTTTCACGGACTGCACGACGAGGTCGGGACGCTCCATCACGATGCGGAGAACGAGCTCGGTGCATTCCAAGTTTCCCTCAAAGCATTTCGTCATGAAAATATCGTCGATCAAGCGAAATTTCTTGATGCGCTCCAATATGTCGGGACGTATCGGTTTTGCGGGATTTTTGGGCATGGCATCATCTCCTGATTTTGAAAGCAAACAAATTGTTTCCAACCTTATTATACATCAATCGTTGGATTGTGGGAAGTGGGAAGCGGGAAGCGGCAGAGGAAAGCCCGTCGCGGACGCCGTTTTTTCAAATTCTCTTCGCTTTGCTTGCTGAATACGGAAAAAAGCTGTATAATTCTACCGTTAGTCACACGATATGTTTTATATTATATATGTCTTAATTGATTCTTGCCTTCCCCTTAGAGGGGAAGGTGTCAGCCGAAGGCTGACGGATGAGGTGTGAAAACATAACGATGAATGAAAGCAAAACATTTCGTTTCCACCTCACCCGTCGCCCTGCGGGCGCCACCCTCCCCTCAAGGGGAGGGCAAGGATATTGGCAAGTTTTAATCAAGAACTATATAGGAAGGATTTTTCTTTGGACGCTATCACTTACGAATTGATAAAGAAGGACGAACAATCCGGCGCGCGGGCGGGCGTTTTGCATACGCCGCACGGGAGTTTCCCAACGCCGATTTTTATGCCG
>JAFVAI010000085.1 GCA_017480545.1 Schwartzia sp. (in: firmicutes)
CCGACGCGGTGAAGTGCATCCAGGACACGTTGGCGGCGGCGCATATCGTGCCCGACGAGGGGCCGGATATCGGCGGCGACTGCGGCCCGTACGTCCAGAGCGAGCGCATGGAGATTTACAAAAAATACGCGGAGGAACTCGTCGAAAAGGGATGCGCGTATCGCTGCTTCTGCTCCCATGAGGACGCGCCGGAGGACGGGGAGAAAAAAGCCTTCGGCGGTTACGACCGCCATTGCCGCGATCTGGCGCCGGAGGAAATCGAGCGCCACATCGCGAACGGCGATCCTTATGTCATTCGCCAGAAAATGCCGTTGACCGGCACGACGACTTTTTTTGACGTCGTGCATGGAAATATCACAATCGAAAACAGCGAATTGGAAGATCAGGTGCTTTTGAAGCGCGACGGGATGCCGACCTACAATTTCGCCAATGTCATCGACGACCATTTGATGGGCATTTCCCATGTCATTCGCGGCACGGAATTCATCACCTCGACGCCGAAGCACGTGCTGCTCTATGAAGCCTTCGGCTGGGAGCCTCCGGTATTCGTCCACCTCGCGCCCGTCATGGGAAAGAACGAGGACGGCTCCGTCTCGAAGCTGTCGAAGCGCCACGGCGCCACCAGTTTTGCCGAGCTCGTGGCGGCGGGCTATCTGCCGGAGGCCATCACGAACTACGTCGCGCTCCTCGGTTGGAGCCCGAAGTCCGAGCAGGAAATTTTTTCGATGGAGGAAATGGGGAAGGTCTTTTCCCTCGAAGGCCTGAGCAAATCCCCCGCCGTCTTCGACTACGCGAAGCTTGACTGGTTCAACGGCGAGTATTTCAAGGCGATGACGGACGAGAAATTCGCCGCCGCCGCGCTTCCCTTCGCCGGGGAACTGCCGGACGAAGTGAAAAAGAAGTGGCCGTATCTTGCGGCGATTCTTCGCACACGCGTGGCCCGCTATGGGGAAATCGCGGAAAAAATCGCATTTTTTCGCGCGTTGCCGGAGTACGGCGTCGATCTTTTCCCGAACAAGAAGAACAAGGTCACGCCCGAGCTGGCGGCGAAAATCCTGCCCGCCGCGAAAGACGCGTTGGCCGCCGCGCCCGAGTGGACGCCGGAGACCATCGACGCCGCGCTTCACGGCTATATCGACAGCAGCGGCTATAAGCTCGGCGCCGTCATGTGGCCGCTCCGCATTGCCCTCTCCGGGCAGAAGGTAACGCCCGGCGGTGTCACGGAACTTTTGTACTTGCTGGGCAAGGAAGAATCTCTGGCGCGTATCGGAAAGGCGATGGAAAAATTAAAAAACGCTTGACATTTCGCCGGGAGTCGTGTAATATAATTGTCGGCTCCTTCGTCAAGTGGTTAAGACACCGCCCTCTCACGGCGGGTTCAGGGGTTCGAATCCCCTAGGAGTCACCAAACCGAACATGAAACCCGAAGCAAATGCTTCGGGTTTTTTCTTTTGAAAAAAGGATTTTTCCGCTTTGTGTTGAAATAAAAGATGAGCGCAATGGTTCAAGTTTATTTTATGGATCGCAATGAAACAGGTTAAACTCGCCTTCCAATTTTTTGAAGTAAGAAATTCTTACTTCAAAAAATTTTGTCGGGCGTTTTGGCAAGATTTTGTTGCGGCGGAATTTTTATCATGAAGGAGTGATATTTCATGCCGGAGGAAGTCATCAAGTACGAAAAGGAGGGCGGCGTTGCCGTTCTCACGCTGAACCGTCCGAAGAGCCTGAATTCCATGAGCCTCGATTTGATCAACGCTTGGATCGCGAAGCTCCACGAGGCGGAGCATGACCCGGAGGTGCGCGTCGTCGTGCTGACTGGGGAGGGGCGCGCGTTCTGCGCGGGCGGCGACCTTGGCTCGCTGGACGCGCTGAAAACGACGGAGGAGCGCCGCCGCTTCGTCGCGCAGGCGGGCATGATTGTGCGGCTGATCCACGCTATGTCGAAGCCTGTCATCGCGATGGTGAACGGCGTCGCGGCAGGCGCGGGCTTCAATATCGCCATTGCCTGCGACCTCTGCTATGCCGCCGAGGGCGTGAAGTTCATCCAGAGCTTCGCGAGCGTCGGCCTCGCTCCTGACTGCGGCGGCTATTATTTCCTCGCGAAGACCGTGGGACTGGCGAAAGCAAAGGAACTGATGTTCACCGCGCGTCCCGTGGAGGCACAGGAGGCGATGTCCATCGGCCTTGTCAACGGCGTGTTCCGGCCGGAAAGCCTGCGGGAAGGCGTCATGGCCGTGGCGAAGCAGATCGCCGCCAGCGCGCCGCTAGCCCTCGCGATGATGAAGAAGGAAATCAACAACTACGGCGCAAGCCTCGACGACACGCTGACCTACGAGGCGATGGCGATGTCCGCGCTGCTTGGCACGGAGGACTTCAAGGAGGGCGTCAAGGCGTTCTCGGAAAAACGCGTGCCGGTGTTCCAAGGGAAGTGAGCAATGATAAAGGAATAAAAGAGGATATATCGCGTTATCGTTCCAAGCGCAACAAAAAAGAGAGCCTTGCGGCTCTCTTTTTTGTTGCGGTATTTACTCTGCCGTGAACGGCAGCAGGGCGATGTTGCGCGCGCGCTTGATGGCGACCGTCACTTGGCGCTGGTGCTTCGCGCAGTTGCCCGAGATGCGGCGGGGCAGGATCTTTCCGCGCTCCGTGATGAAGCGGCGGAGCTTGCCCGCGTCCTTGTAGTCGATGTGCTCTACCTTGTCCACGCAGAAGGTGCAGACCTTCTTGCGCGGGCGGCGGCTTCTGTCACGTCTGATCACGATTCTTTCCTCCTAAAATTAAAACGGAATATCATCGTCAGCGATAGGAGCATTGTCAAAGGAGGGCGCGACCGGAGCCGCAGGCGCGGCCGGCCTCGGCGTATATCCGCCGTCCATGCCGCCGTTTTGCGGGCGGGAATCGGCAAACTCGATGCGCTCGACGATGACATCGGTGGTGTACCGTTTCGTGCCGTCCTGCGCCTCATAGCTTCCCGTCTGGATGCGTCCCTCGACGAGAATCTGGCGGCCTTTCCCGAGATACTGCTCGGCGAATTCCGCCGTCCGATCCCAAGCGACCAAGCCGATAAAGTCCGCCGACTGCTGGCCGGCCTGTATTTTTGCCTTGCTGATGCGGCGGTCGACAGCAATCGTCATGCGCGCCACTTTCATTCCGGATTGCGTCGTGCGGACGTCGGGGTCGCGGGCGAGGCGGCCCATCAAAATCACTTTGTTCATGGCAATGCCCCCTCTTGGCTCACTCTTCCTCCGACGCCTGTTCCGGCGCGGCTTCGGCGGTCTCTTCGGCAACGCCTTCGGACTTTACGATCATGTGCTTCAGGACATCGTCCGTGATTTTCATCACGCGGTCGCATTCCTTCACGCAATCCGGCTCGCAGGACACATAGAACAGGCAATAGTAGCCGTCGGCGCAGTCCTTGATCGGATAGGCGAGCTTGCGCCGGCCCCAGCGGTCTTCTTTATCGATGGCGCCGCCGTTCGCAGCGATGAGCTTGGAGAATTTCCCGATGACGGCTTCCGTCGCCTCGTCTTCCAACGGCCTCACGATAAATATGACTTCGTACTTTCTCACGAAATCACCTCCTCTTTGGACTATTGGCTTGTCGCATGGACAAGCAGGGAAGGCTCAAAACAAAAAACATTTCAAACCCATTCGACCAAAGCATTATATCATTGCCCCATTCGTATTGCAAGGGAAAGTTGAAAAGCGAAGGGGGCGGGGAGGGACAGACGTAGACCGAAAGCGGGCGGCGTGGTATAATAACAAAAATAAAAGATGAGGCGTTGTTATGCATGAGATGGCGATTGCCGAGGGGATTCTCGATATTGCGAAGGAGCAGGCGGCGCGGGAGCAGTCGGGGCGGGTTACGAAAATCGGGCTCTTGGTTGGCGAGATGGCGGGTGTCGAGGAGGACGCGCTTCGGTTCTGTTTTTCGGCGTTGGTGAAGGGGACGCTGGCCGAAGGCGCGGCGCTTTCGGTCGCGCGTGTGCCCCTGGTGGGGCGGTGCGCGGCCTGCGGGCATGAGCAGGCGATCGAGAAGTACAATTTTATCTGCCCGAAATGCGGCGGCGGCCTCGCGGTCATCAGCGGCAGGGAGCTTCGGGTGGAGTATTTGGAGATGGATTAAATGGAAGTCAATGTGATGCAGGATATTCTGGGCAAGAACGACGCGTTGGCGGAAACGATGAAGGCGGATTTCGCGGCGCGCCGTATTTTCGTGCTGAATTTGATGGGGTCGCCCGGCTCCGGCAAGACGACGCTCATGGAAGCGACGCTGCGCGCGCTGGCTTCCGAGCTTCGGATTGCCGTGATCGAGGGCGACCTTTTCACGTCGAAGGACGCCGACCGCATCGGCGCGTACGGCGTACAGGTGGTGCAGATCAATACGGCGGGCGGCTGCCATCTCGACGCCCCAATGGTGGAAAAGGCGCTTGCCTCTCTTGGCCTCGACAATCTTGATTTGATTGTGATTGAGAACGTCGGCAATCTCGTCTGCCCGGCGGAGTTCGCGCTGGGCGAGGACGCGAAGGCGGTGGTGCTGTCCGTGGCCGAGGGCGACGACAAGCCGATGAAGTACCCGTTGATGTTCAAGGAGTCCGCCGTGGCGCTGATCAACAAGACCGACCTGCTGCCGTTTACGAATTTCGATTTGCCGCAGGCGACGGAGGATATCCGGACGATTCATCCCGGCGCTGAGGTGCTGCCGGTTTCCGCGACGAGGGGCGACGGCTTGGAAGCGTGGCTGAATTGGCTGCGCGGGAAGGTGAAAGCGAAAAAGGAGGGCACGGCATGAGCGCCGCCGTCGATTTTTCGGACAAAGGCGGAAGCCTGATCCGGCGGGAAGCAATGCCGGATTTTGATTTATCCGCGTCGCCGAGGATTACGGTGCTGGGCGTCGGAAATGTGCTCTTGACGGACGAGGGCTTCGGAGTGCGCGTCGCGGAACGGCTTGACGCGATGTATGATTTTCCCGGCGACGTGCAGGTCTTGGACGGCGGCACGCTGGGCATGGAGCTGTTGCGGTTCGTGACCGGGACGGAAAAGCTCCTGATTCTCGACGCGCTGAAGGAGGGCGGTGCGGACGGAACATGCCGACGGCTCGCGGGGGACGAGGTCAAGGCGCATTTCCGCGAGAGGCTGTCGGCCCATGAGATCGGTGTGCAGGATGTATTGACGTTTTTGGAGGTCACGGGAAAGCCCGTCGGCGAAGTCGTGGTCATTGGCGCGGCGCCGAAAAGCCTCGAAGCGGGTCTTTCCCTTTCGCCGGGCATGGCGCCGCTGGTCGCGGAGGCGGCGGCGATGGCGGCGGGGGAATTGGCGCGCTGGGGCGCGGAACCAAAACGAAAGGACGATATGCAATGAAACTGGATTTTTCCGCAATGGACGAAAACTGGATGGCGAATTTCAAGGGCGGCGAAAAGGGGCTGCTGGCGAAGATGTTCGCCGACGAGCACAACCGTATTATCAAGGCGCGCCTGATTGCGGGCGCGACGGTGGGCGACCATGCGCACGAGGCGGGCAGCGAGATTATTTTCGCGCTGTCGGGCGAGGCGACGGCGACGACGGACGGCGTCGAGGAGCGGCTCCGGGCGGGCGATTGCCATTACTGCCCGAAGGGGCACCGCCATTTCCTGAAAAACGACGGGCCGGAAGATTTCGTCTTTCTCGCGGTCGTGGCGCAGCAATAAGGGGGCGTTGGCATGTGTCTGGCAGTTCCGGCGAAAATCATGGACATTCAGGACAGCCTCGCCACGGTGGAGCTTCGCGGCGTGACCCGGGAAGCGAGCCTGATGCTGCTGCCGGAGGCGAAGGTCGGCGACTATGTGCTCGTCCACGCGGGATTTGCAATGCAGATCATCGAGGAGAGGGACATGGAAGAGACGGAAGCGCTCTGGGCGGAAATGAACGGCGGCCCGCGCACGGTGAATCTGGAAACGGTACGGCAAGGAGTATAACGTGGGAACGGACAAAGAGCTTTCATTGCGGCTTTTGGAGGAAATCAAGCGGCTCACGGCGGGGCGCGAGCGCCCTATGCGCTTGATGGAAGTCTGCGGCACGCATACCGTTTCGATTTTCCGCGCGGGGCTTCGCCAGCTTTTGCCGCCGGAGGTCGAGCTTGTTTCCGGCCCTGGCTGTCCCGTCTGCGTGACGCCGGACGGGTATATGGACGCGGCGATTGCCTATGCGGGGATGGGTGACGTGATTGTCGCCACTTTCGGCGATATGCTGAAGGTGCCCGGCTCGGCCTCGAGCCTTGCGGAGGCGGCGGCGCGGGGCGGCGACGTGCGGATTGTCTATTCGCCGCTGGACGCGCTGGCAATCGCCAAGGAGCATCCCAACAAAAAAGTCGTGTTCCTCGCGGTGGGCTTCGAGACGACCGCGCCCACCGCCGCCGCCGCCGTCTTGGCGGCGGCGCAGGAGAGCGTCGAAAACTTTTTCCTGCTCCCCGCGCAGAAGCTCGTGCCGCCCGCAATACGGGCGTTGCTTGCCGACGAGGACGCGCGCATCGACGGCTTTTTGCTTCCGGGGCATGTGGCCGTCGTTACGGGCAGCGAGACGTTTTCCTTTCTCCCGAAAGAGTACCGCTTGCCGGGCGTGGTGGCGGGATTTTCGCCGACGGAGCTTTTGCGCGGGATTTATCGTCTCGTATGGCAGGCGGCGGCGGGGGAAGCGCACATCGAGAATGAGTACAAAAGCGTCGTGCGTCCCGAGGGGAATCCGGCGGCGCAAACGATGATGAAGCAAGTCTGCGAGACGTGTACGGCGGAGTGGCGCGGCTTGGGGGAGATTCCCTCGTCTGGGCTCCGGCTTCGGGACGCGTACCGCCGTTTTGATTTTTCGGCGATGCGTCCTCTGGATTTGCCGCCCGCGCCGCCGAAAAAAAGCGGCTGCCGCTGCGGCGAGGTGTTGCGCGGAAAAATTTCGCCCAGGGAATGCAAGCTGTTTGGAAAAGCGTGCGCACCGGAACACGCGGCGGGGCCGTGCATGGTCTCCGCCGAGGGCGTTTGCGCGGCGTGGCACAAGTATGGGGGAGGCGTTTTCCGGTATGACTGACACGATACAGCTTGCCCACGGCGCGGGCGGGCGCATGAGCGCACGACTGATGGACGAGGTCGTGCGCCCGATTCTCGGCAATCCGGTGCTCGACCGGATGCACGACGGCGCAGTGCTGGACACGGGCGGGAAAATCGCGTTCACGACGGACAGCTATGTCGTCGCGCCGCGTTTTTTTCCCGGCGGCAGCATCGGGCGGCTGGCGGTCTGCGGCACGGTGAACGACCTCGCGGTGAGCGGCGCGGAGGCGAAATATCTTTCCCTCGCGTTGATTTTGGAAGAAGGGCTTGCCGTCGGGGAGCTTGTGCGCGTATTGAAGGACGTGCGCACGGCGGCGGACGAGGCCGGCGTTTCGGTGGTGACGGGCGACACAAAAGTCGTCGGGCATGGCTCGTGCGACGGGATTTATATCAATACGGCGGGCATCGGCGAAATGATGGCGGGCGCGGACATTGCGCCGCGGAATATCCGTCCGGGCATGGAGGTCATCGTGTCCGGCTTCCTCGGGGACCACGCGGCGACGATCACGGCGGCGCGCCACGGGCTGAAGCTGCCGGAGACGATCCAAAGCGACGCCGCTCCGCTGAACGGCCTCGTGCGGGAAATGCTCCGCGCCGTGCCGGAAATCGCCTGCCTGCGGGATCCGACCCGGGGCGGCGCGGCGGCCACGCTGAACGAACTGGCGGACCAGTCGGGCACGGGCGTTTTGCTCGACGAAGAAGCGATTCCCGTGCGTCCCGAGGTCGAGAGTGTCTGCGAACTGTTGGGCTTCGAGCCGCTCTATCTCGCCAACGAGGGAAAACTGATTGCTTTCGTTCCCGCCGAGAAAACGGAAGCGCTGCTTGAAGCCATGCGCGCGCATCCGTGCGGCAAAGAAGCGCGGCGCGTCGGCGTCGTCACGGACAAGGCTCCTGGGCAGGTGGCGATGAAGACCGGGCTGGGCGGCATCCGTGTCGTCGATATGCCGACGGGAAGTCTGGTGCCGAGGATCTGCTAGGGAAAATCCTTCCGTTTTGAAAAAAGTTGCAGGGCGGAAGGATTTTTTTGCATGGAACGAGAATATTTTTTATATGCTTTTCATGCAAGGGCGTTATTCTTTAAGGAAAGGGGGGATAGTATGGATATATATGCGCGATATTTCTCCTCGGCGACGATGGGGCTTCCGCTGCCTTTGCCGGAGCAATTCCGCAGCATCCTGTCCACGTTGGGCGTGTTGGACATTTTCGACATTATTCTTGTTGCCATCATTCTTTATAAAATGTACGAAATGCTCGAGGACACGCGCGCGATCACGCTGGTCCGGGGCGTCATTTTCCTGCTGGCGCTGACGCTGCTGGCGAACTGGATGAAGCTGCACGTCATTTACTGGCTGTTGTCGAAAGCGGTGACGCTGCTCTTCGTCGCGCTCCCGATCGTCTTTCAGCCGGAGCTTCGGCGGACGCTGGAACATTTGGGCGAAGGGCGGTTCCTTGCGCATTCGTCCTTCCTGAACGACGAGGACGCGGAAAACGTGATCCAGGAACTGGACTCGGCGCTCAGGGAATTGTCGGCGGTGAAGACCGGCGCGCTGATTGTCGTCGAGCGAAATATGGGACTGAACGATATCTGCCGGACCGGCGTACAGGTGGACGGCCTCGTATCGAAAGAGCTTTTGCGGAATATTTTCTTCGTGAATACGCCGCTCCATGACGGCGCGGTGGTCATCCGGGGCAAACGCGTCATCGCGGCGGGTTGCCTCCTGCCGCTGACGGACAACCGTACGCTTTCCACGGAGCTTGGCACGCGCCATCGGGCGGGCCTTGGGCTTTCGGAGCAGTGCGACGCGCTGGTGCTTATTGTCAGCGAGGAGACGGGGATTATATCGGTGGCGGAAAACGGGCATATCCATCGGAGAATTGATTCCATCCAGCTCAAGGAATATCTGCGGCCGATTTTCGCGCCGGAGCAAATCAGCCTGAAGGAAATGGTCGCGAACTGGAGGAAGAAGAAGAAATGAATGGACTGAAAGGGATTTTTCTTCACAATCTGTCGGTGAAGCTCGTTGCCCTGCTGGCGGCCTTCGTGCTTTGGGTCTTCGTCATGAACGACCAGAATCCGGCGATGGAAAGAGGGTTTTCCGTGCCGATGATGGCGCTCAACCCGCCGGGGGAGGCGCGGATCACCCAGAGCGACGACGAAGTGCTCGTGCGCTTGCGCGCCCCGCGGTCGGTCATTGCGGCCACGAACGCGAGCGAGATCAAGGCGTTTGCCGATTTGGCGGGATTGGAGCCGGGGACGCATCCGGTGCATGTGCAGACGGTCATCCCGCAGGGACTGGAGGTCGTATCCGTTTCGCCGGAAACGGTGACGTTTGTCATTGATCCGATTATCCAGAAACGGATGCCGATCCGTCTCGTGCGGACCGGCGCGCCGCCTCCGGGGCGCACGGTGGCGCGCATCGAGCCGGACGTCCGCATGGTCACGATTGTCGGGCCGCAGTCCGTCATCAATACCGTATCCGAGGTTGTCGGCGAGGTTGCCGTTCCGAGCGAGGCCTCGGGCGATGTGGATGTCGATGTTTCCCTGTACCCGACCAACGAGGAAGGGTATGCTTTGGAAACCGTCCGTGTCGTGCCGAAACTGATATCGGCGCATGTGAGCTTCGCGCGCAGTTTGTCGCGCAAGGTCGTCGACGTGAAGCCGAATATCGAGGGCTCGGTGCCTTCCGGCTATACGCTGGCGGATATCCGCGTGGAACCGGCGCGTATCGAACTGGCGGGCGTGAGCTCCCTGCTTGACTCGATGACGGCGATTTCGACGGAGCCGATTCCTGTCGCCGGACTGACGGATTCGACGGAGCGGCAGGTGGCGCTCGCGGTGCCGGACGGCATGACGGTCACGAACAAAATGGTGACGGTCCGCCTCGTCGTCAGGAAACAATGATGATTTTGCCCGGCGGGAGCGCGGGACGGGGATGCCCGCCGTGCTCCGCGCCGGGCTTTTGTGTTGGAGGGTTTTATGATACGGATTTCGGAGCTTTTCGTTGCGCTTTCCGATGGGCGGCCGTTGGAGGAGATCGCGGCGGAGCGGCTTTCGCTGCCTCGGGAGGCGGTGCGTCGTGCCGTGCCGGTGCGGCGGGCGGTGGACGCGCGTCGGCGGCACGGCGCGCCCGTCGGTTTTTCCTATGTGCTGGACGTGGAAACGGAGGAAAGCGGGCGGCGGATTCTTGGACGGTTCCGCCGGGACAGGAAAATTTCCGCCGCGCCGGAAAAAACGCCGTCAATTTTTGCGC
>JAFVAI010000009.1 GCA_017480545.1 Schwartzia sp. (in: firmicutes)
CTTCACAGGGCCGTTCGTCGGCTCCGAAATCGTCTTTGTTAAAGAATTGTTAGGTTCATGTGTTCAAACACAAACCGCACATCTGGCTTGAATCTGGATGATTCATTTCTGCATTGTTCAGTTTTCAGGGTGCGCCCGCCGGCCTCCTTGCGTCGGTCAGCTTGTATATATTACTTCGTCCGTGTCCCTTTGTCAAGGACTTTTTGAAAAAAGTTTGGAGAAATTTTCGGGAAGGCGGGATTCCATCCGCGTACAATATAATTAGGAAGTTTTGTGGAGTTGGAGTATAATGGGAAAAACGCGCCATACTTCCGTCACACTTTTCGTGTATCATGGCGAAAAACAAGGAGGCGAAACGATATGATTCCCATGCTGATTGCCGACGACAACGCGGCGATTGTCGATATCCTGAAAACCTTCGCTGTGCCCGCCGGTTTCGCGGTGACGGCGGCCAAGGACGGCGAAGAAGCGCTGCGCTTGTTTCACGAAGGACATTTCGAGGTGGTGCTGCTCGATGTGATGATGCCGAAGATGGACGGGTTTTCCGTATGCCGTGCCATCCGCGCGGAGTCGAATGTGCCGATCCTGATGATCACGGCGCGGGGCGAGGATTATGACCGCATCATGGGGCTGGATATCGGCGCCGACGATTATATCGTGAAGCCCTTTTCCGGCGCGGAGGTGATGGCCCGCGTCCGCGCCGTGCTGCGCCGTCTGGAGCGTTCGGCGGAGGCCGCGCAGCGGGAAATCACTTGCGGCAGTTTGACTTTATTTCCGGACGAAATCCGCGCGCAGATCGGCGGCGCATCCGTGTCGTTGACGAAAAAGGAATTCGACCTTTTGTGCCTGTTCGCCGAAAACAAGGGCCGCGCGTTTTCCCGCGAGCATCTCCTGGATCGGCTCTGGGGCTGGGACTACGAGGGCGACACGCGGACGGTGGACACGCACATCAAAAGGCTCCGCGCGAAGCTCGCGAAGCTTCCCCACGACGATTGGGATATCAAGACGGTCTGGGGCGTCGGCTACGCGCTGGAGGTGGCGCCATGAAGCACCGGCTGACCCGCCGCCTTGTCCTGTATTTTTCCGTCACGTTGCTCGTCTTCGCGCTGGCGATCGGCGGCGTCTTCGGATTCCTGTTCCGCCGCTACACGCTGGAACTCAACACGAACGACCTCCTGACCCACGCGGAGGCCATCGCCGCGTCCCTGTCGGGAAAAAGCGCGGGCAATGCCCCGGCCGAAAGCGGCGATCCCCTCGACACCATGCCCCACGGACGGCGCGGGGGACGCCACGGCATGATGATGCGCCGCATGGGGCCGGAATCCGCCGCCCCGCAGACGCAAGCAAAAACGGAGCCGCACGCCGCGACGAGCCCGCATATGTATTGCCGCCGCCGCGTCGCCGACAATCCCGCGCTTTCCGCGAAGGGCGGAAACGAGGACAGCGACGGAAGCCTCGCTTCGCTGATCCAGCAGTTGAACGCTTTTACGGGGGGCGAAGTCTGGATCGTGGACCGCGCGGCCCGCACGATTACCATGAGCGGCGCGGAAGCGGGAACGGACTACACGGAGCTGCCGCCCAACGCCGAAACGCGTCTGGAGGAAATCTTCGCCGGAAACACCGTCGCCGGGGAAAGCTTCAACGCGATGCTGGACATCCCTTCCGTGACGGCGGGCGCGCCCATCCGAGACGCCGAAGGCAACGTGACGGGCGCGCTTTTGATGCACCGACGCCTGTCGGACATCCACGCCAGTGAAACCGCCGGGCTCCAGCTTCTCGCGGTTTCCCTCGCGCTCGCCTTCCTGCTGGCGGCCGTCTTGTCGTATTTGCTGGCGCGCCGCTTCATCCGGCCGCTTTCCCTGATGGAACAGACGGCGGCGGCTCTCGCCGACGGCAAGTACGAAACCCGCAGCGGCGTCCGCCAGGACGACGAAATCGGCTCTCTCGCCCAAAGCCTCGATGTCCTCGCCCAACGGCTGGGAGAGGCCGCCGCGGAACGCTCGAAACTGGACGCGACGCGGCGCGACTTTTTCGCCAGCATTTCCCACGAGCTCCGGACGCCGCTGACCGTGCTGCGCGGCTCTCTGGACGTGCTCTCGTCGGGGCTCGTCACGGACGAAGCAAAGCGGCAGGAGTATCTCGCGCAAATGCAAGCCAACGTCCTGCATCTGAATCGTCTGGTCAACGACATTTTCGACCTCGCGCGGCTGGAAAATCCCGATTTTTCCATTGAGAAAACGGAAATGGACGTTTCCGACGCGCTGCGCGACGCCGTGCGCTCGGCCCGCCGCCTCGCCACGCCGATGGCGGTGGAGCTCCGGCTCGCGGACGCGCCGCCGATTCCGGCGCGCGGCGACTACGGGCGCCTCCGCCAGATGTTCCTCGCCGTCCTCGACAACGCCGTAAAATTCTCGCCGGAGGGCGCGGCGGTGGAGATCGGCGTCGAGCTTTCCGGCGGCCGCTGGCGCATAACGGTGGCGGACCACGGCCCCGGCATCGCCGCCGACCTGCTGCCGCATATCTTCGACCGCTTCCGCACCCGGCGGGAGGGCGGCACCGGCCTCGGCCTCGCCATCGCGCAGGAAATCGCCCGCCGCCACGACATCGTGCTGGAAGCGGACAGCGCCGAAGGACAGGGGGCAATTTTTGCCTTTCGCGGATATACCACCGCGTAATCATGCGCATTTGCGCGGAACCAAAATTTTTCAAGTAAGAAATTCTTACTTGAAAAATTTCCGAAAGGAGGAAACGGCCATGGAAACGGGAACATTTACGATTCCCTATGAGCGCTGCAACAAGCAGGGCAAAATCTTCGCCATCGCCAACCGTCTCGGCTACGACTTGGAGGGCTACGTCGAACGGTATTTGACCTCGGAGCTTGCCACCAGCGGCAAGGACGACGACTACGCGTATTACCAGATTGCCTCGCCGTCCTACTCCCTCGACCTCATCGAGGACGAGGAGCTTCTGGCGGAGGAGGCTGCGGAGGGCAAATATTCCAACGGGGAGGCGTATTGGATCGGTTTCTTTTACAAATACCTGAGCCTCGCCCTCGAAAAGCGCGGCCCCGCAATCCTAGAAGCCGTCCCCTTCGCAAAGATGCACGAGCTGTACCGGGCGCTCGGCGCGCTGCCGAAGGAGGAAGCCGGGAGAAACTTGCTGGAACCGTTCGGGAGGACGCCATGAGACTTTTTATCGCCATACGATTTGACGCGGCCTTCTTGGGCGCGCTGACAGATTTTCAAGCGCAGATGAAAGCCCGCAACGTGCGGGGCCGCTTTTCGCCGTTGGAAAATCTGCACCTGACCCTCGCCTTTGTCGGCGAATACGGCGACCCCGACGCCGTCATGGATGCCATGGCATCCGTGCCCTTCGAGCCTTTTTCCCTGCGCCTCGAAGGCGTCGGGCATTTCGGCGAGCTGTATTGGGCGGGGCTTGCGGAAAGCCCGGCGCTCGCCGCCTACGCCCGACGGCTCCGCCGCGCGCTGGCGGAGCGGAACATCCCCTTCGACTGCAAGCGGTTTTCCCCGCATATCACGCTGATCCGCAAAGCGGAATTCCACGGCGAGACGCCGCTGCCCGAAATCCGTCCGCCCGAGGCCGAAACGGAGGTCACGGGCGTCTCCCTGATGCGCTCGGACCGCGGCAAGCACGGCCACGTCTACACGGAAATCGGGCGCATCGGCGAAACGATTTGAGAAAGCTAAACATAGGAGAAAATGTTTCACACGAAAAACGAACATAACCTGAAAGTCTTTTCAAGTTATGTTCGTTTGTTTCACGTGAAACATTTTTTCGTTTTCGCGGAATTCCTCGCTATGTTGACTTTACGCGGTGCTGCGCATAAAATAAAAGTGGAGGCGAGTGCGATGAAAGAATCGGAGCAACGCGCGGCGGCGAAAAAATTTGCCGAGGCTTGGAAAGGGCGCGGGTACGAGAAAGGCGAGACGCATTCCTTTTGGATCGAGCTTTTGCATGACGTGTACGGCGTGGAAAACCCGACGCGGTTCATCACCTTCGAGGAACAAGTGCAGCTTTCCCGCAAGAGCTTCATCGACGCGGCGATTCCCGAGACGCACGTGATGATCGAGCAGAAATCGCTCGGCAAGGACCTCTCGAAGCCCATCAAGCAGTCGGACGGCACGACGCTGACGCCCTACCAGCAGGCGAAACGCTACGCCGCCGAGCTTCCCTACTCGAAGCGCCCGCGCTGGATTGTCGCCTCGAACTTCGCCGAGTTCCGCGTCTACGACATGGAAAACCCGCAAGCAGAGCCGGAAATTATCAAGCTCGAAAATCTCGAAAAAGAATATTACCGCTTGCAATTCCTTGTGAACGTCAAGAGCCGCGACGCGAAAAAGGAAATGGAAATCTCCCTCGCGGCGGGCGAAATCGTCGGCAAGCTCTACGACGCGCTCCTCGCGCAGTACAAAGACCCGACGAACGAGGAATCCTTGAAAAGCCTGAACAAGCTCTGCGTGCGGCTCGTGTTTTGCCTCTACGCCGAGGACGCGGGGATTTTCGGCAAGCGGAATATGTTCCACGACTATCTGAAAAGTTTTCGTGACGC
>JAFVAI010000086.1 GCA_017480545.1 Schwartzia sp. (in: firmicutes)
CTCGCGCTGAACGCGGCCATCGAGGCGGCGCGCGCGGGCGAGGCGGGCCGCGGTTTCTCCGTCGTCGCCGAGGAAGTCAGGAAGCTGGCCGAGCAGTCCGGCGACGCTGCGAAGAGCATCGCGACGCTGATTGGCGAGATACAGGGCGATACGGGCGCGGCGGTCACGGCGATGCAGAAGCAGACCGAGTCCGTGGAGCAGAGCTCCGCCGTCGTGAACCGCGCGGGCGAGGCTTTCGCCCATATCGAGGCGCTCGTCAACGATCTGTACGGGCATATCGAAAAGGCTCTCGTGAGCATTGACCAAGCAAAGGAAAGCAGCCATCAGGTGAAAGGCTCCATCCAAAAGATACAGAAGGTCGCGGGCACTACTGTCAACGAGACGCAGATGGTTTCGGCCTCGACCGAGGAGCAGTCCTCGATGATGCACGAGATCAGCAACGCCAGCCATTCCGTCGCCGACATGGCGCAATCTCTCCAGAGCGAGGTCGCCCATTTCAAGTTCTGATATCGGAGATCGCAAACAAAAACGAGGCTGTCGCAGAAAGGTTTCTTCTGCGGCAGCCCCTGTTTATATAGGTCTTGATTTTGTGCAGGTATTTTCTTGCAATTTCGGGGGGCTTCCCCTATAATTGGATTACAAACTTATCATTGCGCTGGTGGGTGCTGAGTTGGAAGAGAAACTGAAATTGTACGGATTCAACAACCTCACGAAGTCTTTGAGCTTCAACATCTACGATATTTGCTACGCGAAGACGGAGCGCGAGCAGCAGGACTATATCCGCTACATTGATTCGCAGTACAATTCCGAGCGCCTGACGAATATCCTTTCCCGTGTCACGGAAATGATCGGCGCGAAGATACTGAATATCGCGAAGCAGGACTATGACCCGCAAGGCGCGAGCGTGACGCTGCTCGTCGCCGAGGAGGCCGCGCTCGAGAGCGGGGAGAAGCTGCCCCGCGCGCTCCGCGACACGGTGGTGGCGCATCTCGACAAGAGCCACGTGACGGTCCACACCTACCCGGAGTATCATCCGGACACGAGCATCGCCACGTTCCGCGTGGACATCGACGTGGCGACCTGCGGGACGATCTCGCCGCTCCAGACGCTCGATTACCTCATCAGCAATTTCGACTCGGACATCATCACGATGGACTACCGGGTACGCGGCTTCACGCGGGACATCACCGGGAAAAAGATTTTCATGGAAAGCCCGATGAAGTCCATCCAGGACTATATCAACCCGGAGACGCTGGACGTCTACGACGCGGTGGACATCAACGTCTATCAGGCGAACCTGTTCCACACGCGGATGCTGATCAAGGAACTGGATTTGAAAAACTACCTATTTAATACGGACATTTACGAAATCCCGCCGAAGACGCGGCTCGCCATCAGCGACAGCCTGCGGAGGGAAATGATCGAGATATTCAGTGGGCAGAATGTGTATTGAGCCTCCCTCATAGAGGGAGGTGGCACGCCGCAGGCGTGACGGAGGGAGAACTCCCCCTGCCGCTCCGCGGCATCCCCCTCTGGGAAGGGACTGGCGTTGTGAGGCGCACGAGAACAGTTAGGGGCGTGGGAAGTGGAAAATAAAGAGTTGTCGCAGGAGAGCGCGCCGGTCTTGGAAGCCTTGGAGCGAATGAAGACGGCGCGCCTCGTGCCTTTTGACGTGCCGGGACACAAGCGGGGGCGGGGCAATCCGGAGTTGACCGCGTTCCTCGGCGAGAAGTGCCTGTCCGTGGACGTGAACTCCATGAAGATGTTGGACAATCTCTGCCATCCGGTCTCGGTGATCCGCGACGCGGAGCGGTTGGCGGCGGAGGCGTTCGGCGCGGCCCACGCGTTTTTCATGATCGGCGGCACGACCTCGGCGGTGCAGGCGATGGTGCTGACGGCTTGCAAGAAGGGCGACGAAATTATTTTGCCGCGGAATGTCCATCGGAGCGTTATCAACGCGATGATTCTCTGCGGCGCGGTGCCGGTCTATGTCGATCCAGGCATGGACCGACGGCTCGGCATCGCGCTCGGCATGAAGCCGGAGGACGTGGAGGCGGCGATCCTCGCGCATCCGAAAGCGAAGGCGGTCTTCGCCAACAATCCGACCTATTACGGCATTTGCTCCGACATCCGCGCTATTGCCCGTCTCGCCCATGAGCACGGGCTTTTGCTTTTGGCGGACGAGGCCCACGGCACCCATTTCTATTTCCACGACGACCTTCCGGCGGCGGCGATGCGCGCGGGCGCGGACATGGCGGCGCTCAGTATGCACAAGTCCGGCGGTTCTCTGACGCAAAGCTCAATTCTTTTGATCGGCGACCGGGTTTCCGAGGGCTATGTGCATCAGATCATCAACCTGACCCAGACCACCAGCGCGTCCTATCTTTTGATGGCGAGCCTCGACATTTCCCGGCGCAGTCTCGCGCTCCACGGCAAAGAGATTTTCGACAAGGTGATTCGCCTTGTCGAGTACGCCCGGGAAGAAATCAACGAGATCGGCGATTATTACGCCTATTCCCGCGAACTGGTGAACGGCGGCTCGGTCTTCGATTTCGACGTGACAAAGCTCTCGATTTTCACGCGCCCGACGGGGCTGGCGGGCATCGAGGTCTACGACCTTTTGCGCGACGAGTACGACATCCAGACGGAGTTTGGCGACATTGCGAACCTCTTGGCCTATGTTTCGGTGGGCGACCGGGAAAAGGACATCGAGCGCCTCGTCGCCGCGCTGTCGGAAATCCGCCGTTGCTATCGGAAAGACCAATCGGGGATGCTGGAGGCCGAGTATATCCAGCCGAAGGTCATTTGCGGGCCGCAGCAGGCGTTTTACGCGCCGAAGGTGTCGATGCCCATCGACGAGACGGAGGGTCGCGTCGTCAGCGAGTTCGTCATGTGCTACCCGCCGGGCATCCCGATTCTCGCGCCGGGGGAGCTCATAACGAAGGAAATCCTTGACTATATCCGCTACGCGAAGGAAAAAGGCTGCTCAATGACCGGCCCGGAGGATATGGACATCCTGCGGCTGAATGTGATGGAGGAATTATAGATGGAGCTTTGGTTTACCGAGCCGCACACGGAAAACGTGCGGTTTTCGATGAAGGTGGACAAACAGGTTTACAGCGGGAGAAGCGAGTTCCAGCGTATCGACATCTTCGATTCGTTGGAGTTCGGGCGTGTGCTTGTTCTGGACGGCTATACGATGCTGACCGAAAAGGACGAGTTCATGTACCACGAAATGATTGTCCACGTGCCGATGTGCGCGCATCCGAACGCGAAGCGCGCGCTCGTCATTGGCGGCGGCGACGGCGGCTCGGTGCGCGAGTTGGTGCGCTACGACGCGCTCACGCATATCGACCTCGTGGAGATTGACGAGGAAGTCGTGACAGCGTGTCGGAAATGTCTGCCGCAGACGGCGGGCAAGCTGGACGATCCGCGCGTTCATATCCATTACGAGGACGGGCTGAAATTCATCCGCCACCACGAAAACGAATACGACGTGATCGTCGTGGACTCCACGGATCCTTTCGGCCCCGGCGAGGGCCTTTTCACGCGGGAATTCTACGGCAACTGCTTCCGCGCGCTCAAAGAGGACGGCATCATGGTGAACCAGCACGAAAGCCCCTTCTACGAGGAAACGGCCCACGCTATGCAGCGCGCCCACAAACGCATCGTCCATTCTTTCCCGTTGGCGCGGGTCTATCAAGTCCATATCCCGACCTACCCGTCCGGCCACTGGCTATTCGGCTTCGCGTCAAAAAAATACCATCCGGTCAAGGGTGTGGACTGGGCAAGATGGGAAAGCCTCGGCATCAAGACGAGATACTACAACCCAAAGCTCCACGCGGCGTCCTTCGCGCTGCCGACGTATGTGGAGGAGATTTTGAAAAGCGAGGAGCCGGAGGAGGAATAAACAGCATGGAAAAGCATCAGGAAACTTTTTTCGGCTGCGACGCGGCCTATGAGGACGCGCGAGTCGTGATTTTCGGCGCGCCTTTCGACTCCACCGCGTCTTACCGGCCCGGCACGCGGGACGCGAGCCGCGTGATGCGCGCGGAAGCGTATGGGCTGGAGACGTTCAGTCCGTATCAGGATTTGGATTTGGCGGACGCGCAGGTTTTCGACTCCGGCGACTTGGAGTTGGCTTTCGGCGACACGGAGAAAACCCTCGCTATCATCGAGGCACGGGCGGCGGAAATTCTTTCGGACGGGAAAACGCCGTTCATGCTCGGCGGCGAGCATCTCGTCACACTGGGCGCGGTACGCGCGGCGGCGAAAAAATATCCGGAGCTTTGCGTCGTGCATTTCGACGCCCATACCGACCTCAGGGATGAATTTCTCGGCTCGAAGCTTTCCCATGCCACGGTGCTTCGCCGCTGCTGGGACATCCTCGGCGACGGGCGCATTGCCCAGTTCGGCATTCGCAGCGGCGAGGGCGCGGAATTCCGTTGGGCGGAGAAGGAAGGCCATACGCGACTGCACCGGTTCGACTTTACGGGTTTGCGCGAAGCGGCGGCGGAGTTTTCGGGAAAGCCCGTCTATTTCACCATCGATCTCGACGTGATGGATCCGGCCTATTTCCCCGGCACGGGAACGCCGGAGGCGGGCGGGGTGACATTCAAGGATTTGTTGAACGCGGCGCTGACCGTCATCCAAGACGCGAACGTCGTCGCCTGCGACCTCGTGGAGCTTGCGCCGAACCTCGACCAAAGCGGCGCGTCCACCGCCACGGCATTGAAGGTCATGCGGGAAATGCTGTTGGCGATGGAAAAGCCGTTCATCAAGGGGGAAACGGTGTGAGTTCCCTGCTTCCATATTGGGGATAAAAATAGCCCAGCCCACTTGGGCTAGGCTGAGTCGGTCGGCGTTTATGCGCTTGCAAAATGTTTTTTTTGCGTGCGCCAGTATTCTTCAATTTGTTCTTGGGTAAGCTCCGGGCAGTCATCGTCAAATACGATGGGGCGTTTTTCGAGTTCATCCAGCGCCTTCAATTCATCTTCGCTGAATTCCGCTGGCTTGTTCGTGTCCAAATAATCCGTCACGATCATAGTAAAATCTCCTTTCCTGCTCCGTGGCGCGGCGAGCCGAGATAATGCGGACAACCTCGCCGATATCATAATGGCGTTCCGTATATACGACAAACAAGATTTTTCCCGCCTTGCCGATGGTGATACGGCGCGGTTCGTCCTCGCTGTGCCGATGGTCAGGGAGGTCCTTCCTGTCGGCGTCGGAAAAAACTTTTTTTGCGGTAAAGAACGCGACGCCGTGTTTTTTCTGGTTTGCACGGTCTTTGTCGGAATCCCACTCAAATTTCATAAGACACCTCTCGCATCTATTATAGTGGAAGGTGGGCGCAGCGTCAATGATGTTGTGCAAAAAAGAAAACACATATTTTATAGGAGCAAGTGTAATACGGAGATAAACATTCCAAAATGTTTTGCGACACAGTGAATCGCTAAGCACAATCAAAAAGCAATCCCCCGACGGGCGAAATGCCTGCCGGGGGATTGCTTTCCTGCATACGAATTCTCGTTATTCAATTTTCACAAGGTCGAGGCTGTATCCCATGATTTCTCCAACATCTTTGATTTTGCCATATACGGTAACGGTCTGATCCTTGTTCAATTCAATCATAGCGGCTTTTACGTCTTTGTTCTGGGGATAGCACTGTACATGCAATAAACTGAATTGGTCGGAGCCTTCGATTACGATATAGCGCCCTTCGGATTCGATATTGGAAACCCGCCCGCCGATGATTTTCACATTCTTGCCTTTGTAGTTTTTATTTGCCTTTGCGGCGTTATTTTTGACCTCGTTGATAAGCACGTCAATATCCGCTTCTGCGTAATCGACCGTTTTTTCCTGTTTTGGCTTTGCTTGCTCGGTAGGCTTGGCGGATTGCGAGGAAGCCTGCGGCGTTGCTGGAGTGCTTGTAGTTTTGTTGTCCGATTTCGGGGCAAGTGCGCCTGTGGCGATGAATGATACAATGCAGACAATGCCGATGATGCGTTTCGTTTTGCTGATGGCTAGATATTCTGGGTCGCTCTGATAGTTTTCCCCTGCGGCTTTCCGTGCGGAAGCTTTCTTGCGCCAGTACACAATGAACGCAACAAGGCTCACAAGCCAAATCAATGCAAATAATTTTTCCATTTCAACCACTCTCCTTATAAACTTTTGATGTAGATATTATACAACTATTGTTTATATTTGTAAACAGTAGTTGTATAAACAGTTGATTGTTTTACGCTTCAATAGATTTATTTATGATACATCCATAGATGAGTAAGAAGGGGAGTCTATGGATAAGAAAAAATTTAATGAAGAAATTGGGGCGCGGGTACGGAAACGCAGGATAGAATTGGGATGCACACGCGAGCAGATTGCAGAGCGGGCGAATATTTCCGTGCAGTTTCTTTTTGACATCGAGAAGGGAAAGAAAAGCATGACTGCCATGACGATTGTGAATTTGGCGGAAGCGCTTTCCGTTTCGATAGATTTTTTGTTGCTCGGCGCGGAGAAAAATGATGAACGGCAGGGCTTGGAAGAAAAGAAGGATTGGCAGAGTACGAAATGGGAGCAGATGTTTTCCCTGCTTGTGCCGGAGCAGCGGGAACTGGCGGAGGAGATGCTCCGTCTTTTTGTGCGCGGCGTGAGCATCAGCAGCAAGGCAAAGAAAATTTGACGCGGCGGGGCGGATTTGTTATGCTATTGCTATCGCTTTAGGAAATTACAGAAGACACATAGAAGACACAAGGGGGAATCATCATGGGGAAGGCTTTGATTATCGGCGCGGGAGGCGTGGCCGGGGTTGCCATTCATAAGTGTTGCCAGAACAGCGACGCGTTTGACGCGATCTGCATCGCCAGCCGCACGAAGTCGAAGTGCGACGCGTTTAAGGAAAAATTGGGCGGCGGCAAGACGAAGATCACCACGGCGCAGGTGGACGCGGACAATGTGGACGAGCTGGTGGCGTTGATTGAGCGTGAGAAGCCGGACGTGGTTTTGAATCTCGCGCTTCCGTACCAAGACCTCACCATCATGGACGCTTGCCTTGCCACGAAGACGAATTATGTGGACACGGCGAACTATGAGCCGCCCGACACCGCGCATTTCGAGTACAAATGGCAGTGGGCGTACCGCGACCGTTTCAAGGAAGCGGGCATCACGGCGCTGCTCGGCTCCGGCTTCGATCCGGGCGTCACGGGCGTTTTCTCGGCGTATGCCTTGAAGCACCAATTCGACGAAATCAATTACATCGACATTCTCGACTGCAACGGCGGCGACCACGGCTACCCGTTCGCGACGAATTTCAACCCGGAAATCAATATCCGCGAGGTTTCGGCGAAGGGGAGTTATTGGGAGGACGGCAAGTGGGTCTACACCCAGCCGATGGAAATCAAGCGGGTCTACGACTTCGACCAGGTGGGCGAGAAGGATATGTACCTCTTGCACCATGAGGAAATCGAGTCGCTGGCGCTGAATATCCCCGGCATCAAGCGCATACGCTTCTTCATGACCTTCGGGCAGAGCTACCTGACGCATCTGAAATGTCTTGAGAACGTCGGCATGACTTCGATTGAGCCGATTGACTTCGAGGGCAAGAAAATCATTCCGCTGCAATTTTTGAAGGCGGTGCTGCCCGACCCGGCGAGCCTCGGCCCGCGCACGAAGGGCAAAACGAATATCGGCTGCATTTTCCGGGGGAAGAAGGACGGCAAGGACAAGACCTATTATCTTTACAACGTCTGCGACCATCAGGAGTGCTACAAGGAAGTCGGCTCCCAAGCGATTTCCTATACCACGGGTGTTCCGGCGATGATCGGCGCGATGCTGGTGATGAACGGCACATGGAAAGGGCCGGGCGTGTTCAACATCGAGGAGTTCGACCCCGATCCGTTCATGGACGCGCTGAACAAGTGGGGCCTGCCGTGGCAGGAGAGCTTCACGCCGAAGCTCGTGGAGTAAAAAATGCGGAAAGCGGAGCAAAACGAAACCTCCGCTTTCCTTTTTTATGGAGGAAAATATGAGCGATACGAATATCCGCATCGTGGGCATCGAGGACGCGCCGGAGGGGATGGCGAAAGTCTGGGCGGAGGCGCCTACGCCGTCGTATATCGTGGACGAGGCGCGGCTCACGAAAAATCTGGAAATCTTGGCGCGGGTGAAGCGCGACACGGGCTGCCGGATTTTGCTCGCGCAAAAGGCGTTCTCGATGTTTCACTTTTACCCGCTGGTTCGGCAGTATCTCGATGGCAGCACTGCCAGCGGGCTTTTCGAGGCGCGGCTCGGCAAGGAGGAGATGGGCGGCGAGACGCACGTTTTTTCCCCGGCGTACCGGGAGGACGAGTTCGACGAGCTTTTGCGGTACGCCGACCATATCGTTTTCAATTCCTTTGCCGAGTGGCGGCGGTACGGGGAAAAGGCGAAAGCGGCGGGGACGGTTTGCGGCCTTCGCGTGAACCCGGAGCATTCGACGCAGGACACGCCGATTTACGACCCCTGCGCGCCGGGCTCGCGGCTCGGCGTGCGGCTCTCGGATTTCGAGCCGGAGGCTCTCGACGGGATCAGCGGCTTGCATTTCCACACGCTTTGCGAGCAGGGCGCGGAGCCTTTGGCGGAGACGTTGGAGGTGTTCGAGGAAAAATTCGGCGCGTTCCTTTCCAAGATGAAGTGGGTGAATTTCGGCGGCGGCCATCATATCACGAAGCCGGGGTACAATTTGGCACTGCTTGCGGCCTGCATCCGACGCATGAAAGAGAAATACGGGCTGACGGTCTACTTGGAGCCGGGGGAGGCGGTGGCGTACCACGCGGGCGATCTCGTGACCACGGTGTTGGATGTGGTGGAAACGGAGGACGTACCCGTGGCGGTTCTCGACACGTCGGCGGCCTGCCATATGCCCGACGTCATCGAGATGCCCTATCGCCCGCCGCTTTTCGGCGCGGGCGAGGCGGGGGAGAAGGCGCACACGTATCGTCTCGCAGGGCCGACCTGCCTCGCGGGGGACGTCATCGGCGGCTATTCCTTCGACGAGCCGCTGGCGCGGGGGACGCGGCTTGTGTTCGGCGACATGGCGATTTACTCAATGGTGAAGAACAACACATTCAACGGCATGGCGCTCCCCGTCATCGTCGCGGCGGAGCGGGGCGGCTGGAGCGTCGTCCGGCAATTCGGTTACGAAGATTTCAAGGGGCGGCTTTCGTGATTTCGTGATTTTATATCAAAAATTTTTGAGGTAAGAATTTCTTACTTTCTTACCTCAAAAATTTGGACGGCATGACGCAAAAGGGCGGTTTCCGAAAATTATTTTCGGGAGCCGTCTTTTTTTGCAGGAATTTTCTTTTTTGCGCGGAATAATATCTATAAGTATGCAGGCAAGGAGCAGTTCGATTTTTATGGAAGAAAGAGAGAAGAACGTCCCCTTCGTGCAGTGGTTCCCCGGCCACATGGCGAAGACGCGGCGGCTGATTCAGGGAAACTTGAAGCTCGTGGACGTGGTGATCGAGCTTTTGGACGCGCGGGTGCCGATGTCGAGCGAGAATCCTTTGATTCGTGAACTGGTCGGCGAGAAGCCCCGCATTGTCGCGCTGAACAAAGCCGACCTCGCGGACGAGGCGCAGACGAAAAAATGGCTGGCCGATTTTCGCGCCCAGGGGCTTTCGGCTCTTGCCATCGACTCCCTTTCGGGTACGGGGCTGAAAGCGTTGGTGCAAAAGGCGGAGACGTTGGCGCGGGCGAAGACGCACAAATTGGTCGCGAAGGGCGCGAAGCCCCGCGCGGCGCGGGCGATGGTGCTGGGCATCCCGAACGTCGGAAAGTCGTCGCTGATCAACCGCCTCGCGGGCGCGGCAAAAGCGAAGGTGGAGAACCGCCCAGGCGTGACGCGGGACAAGCAGTGGATCCGCATCGGCAAGAATCTGGAGCTGCTCGATATGCCGGGCATCCTCTGGCCGAAATTCGAGGATCCCGTAGTGGGGATGCGGCTCGCCTTTGTCGGTTCGGTCAGCGACGAGGTTTATGATGTCGAAGCGACGGTGAAGCGGCTCATCGAATGGCTGTCGGCGCGTTACGCAGGACGGCTCGCGGAGCGCTACCGTTTGACGGAGGAAGAAGCGCAGGCTGACGCGGAACGGCTGTTGAAAGCAATCGGCAAGCATCGCGGCTGCCTTTTGAAAGGCGGGCTGCTGGACACGGAAAAGGTGCAGCGGCTTTTGCTGTCCGACCTTCGCGACGGGCGGCTGGGACGATTGACCTTCGACGAGCCGCCGGAAACGCCGAAAGACGAAAGCGGGGCGCTGACCGAATGAACGCGGCGGAAATGAAATTGAAGGACATTGAGAACGCGCTGTTTTCGGGCGTACCGCCGGAGGATTTCGTCGTGGCTTGCGAGGCGGACGCCCGGGCGGGCGTGCAACGGCTGGCGAAACGATACCGCCGCGAGCAGGCGGAGCGGGCGCGGCTTGGCGCGCTTTATACATACGAGTACGCGGCGCGGGACGAGGGCGCGCAGTATGTCGCCGGCGTCGACGAAGCGGGGCGCGGCCCATTGGCGGGGCCGGTGGCCGTGGCAGCGGTGATCCTGCCCTTCGGCTTGTTCCTGCCGGGTCTCAACGACTCCAAGAAGGTTACGCCGAAAAAGCGTGAACTTTTATATGAAGAGATTTTGGGAAAAGCCGTCGCCGTCCGCGTCTCCATCGTGGACGCGGCGACCATTGACCGGGTGAATATCTATCAGGCGACGATGAACGGCATGTACGACGCGATCTTGCACCTTGAACCGAAGCCGGACAAAGTGCTGATCGACGCGGTCGAGCTGACGAAGCTGCCGATGCCGTCCCTTTCCATCATCAAGGGCGACGCGAAATCGGCGTCCATCGCGGCGGCCTCCATTGTCGCGAAGGTCACGCGTGACCACATGATGCTGAAATACGACGCCGAGTATCCGCAGTACGGCTTCGCGCAACACAAAGGCTACGGCACGGCGCAGCACATCAAGGCACTGGAAACTTACGGGCCGTGCCCGATTCACCGCCGTTCCTTCGAGCCGGTGCGCTCGATGGCGGGAGACGACGTGCCCATTTGATAATCATACCGATACGACGGGGGTGAGGATATGGCGATGGAAACGAATACGGCAATGCCCACGAGCATACGCCCGATAGAGCGGCCCCAAGGCCCGCAGACTTCAGGTGTGCAGCGCCGGGGCGGCGTTACGACATCTCCCTTTGCGCCGCGCACCGATGTCAGCCTCCAGAATTCCGTTTCGGATGTGGCGAATCTGCTGTCCAAGATCGCGTCCACCAAGGAGGAAGCGACAAACGAGCTTTCCCCGCAACTCCAGAAATTGATCGACAGCATCATGAAGCAGTCGTTTTCGCTGGAATCGACGTTGGCGGAGGGCCTCGGCACGACACTGGAAAACCAACGGTTCGCTATCGACCAGATGTTTACGCTGTCGCGTATGCTCCACCAGATGGGAACGCTTTCGGAGCAGGGCAGGCCCGCCGCGCTGAATGACGAAATGCAGACGCTCCTTTCCAATTTCCGGGAACTCGTGGCGACGGAAGAGGGCGGGGATATGACGCCCATCATGCTCCACAAGTTGGCCTTCGAGGTGCTGGACGGGAAGACGGCGGAGGAACTGCCGGACATGCTGCGGTTCATGTTGGCTCCGCAGGGTATGCAGTCGGCGGTCGTTCCGCCGCAGGGAGAGTCGGATGCTTTCGCCTTTATGAAGAAGCTGATGGACTTTTTCATGCCGCGTCCGGGGGCGGACGGTTCCGCACCGACGCCGGAGCAAGGCGCGCCGCAAACGATGCAAAATACGCAAACCGGCGCAACCCCGCAAAACGGACAGCCGGCGCAGAACGCGCAAGCCGGAACCGCTCCGCAAACCGGCCAACCGTCGCAGAACACGCAAACCGGAACGATGCCGCAGAACGGCCAACCGACGCAGAACACGCAAACCGGGCCGATGCCGCAAAACGGCCAACCGGCAACCGGAACCATGCCGCAGAACGGCCAGCCGACGCAGAACACACAAGCCGGAGCAACTCCGCAGAACGGCCAACC
>JAFVAI010000087.1 GCA_017480545.1 Schwartzia sp. (in: firmicutes)
ACTTATAAATGAAAAAAATATCCAAAAGCTCAGCGAAATTCCCATTCGTCCGTTACGAATTGCATTTGACCATTGGGAATTGCGCGATACATATGAAAATGCCGTTAGATTGGCTGCTAGACATGGGATAACACATTTGTCTAATTATCTCCTATATAATTTTACAGATAAGCCTATTGAATTATATTATAGAATGAAGATGAATGTGAATCTTTGCGAAGAACTTGGAATCAGTATTTATTCATTTCCTATGAAATATCATCCTATCCAAGACTCAAGATATTTTCGGGAAAGAACGTATTTAGGGGAGCATTGGAACAGAAAATTTATCCGTTCGGTTCAGGCAATTCTTAATTCTACAAAAGGGAAAATTGGCAGAGGGAAGTCGTTCTTTGAGGAAGCTTTTGGTGCAGATGAAAGAGGATTTTGGGAACGTATGTATATGCCGGAAGCGATGATTATATATCGCTTTCACTATAAAGAAAATGGCATTGAACCTCAATGGTGGGAAGATTTCAATAATTTATCCAGAGCTAAAAAGAAACAGCTCATGAAAATTGTTGAAGCAAATGATTTTGATGATATAGGATCATTAACATCTGACGATGATATTTTAAGCGTATTGAGGTATTATACTATCACTCGCGATGATTACGAATCAAAAGGCAATGAGGTTATTCTATCCAAACGACGAAATGAAGTATCTTAAGGGAACCTCTAAAAACTCCATTTTTCGTCTGAACCCTTCCGCCCTGCGGGCACCTCCCCTGAAAGGGGAGGTGGCGCGAAGCGCCGGAGGGGGGCCTTTGAAAAGAAGTTTTTAGAGGTTTCCATATTTTTCTTGCAATCGAAAAATGCTTATGCTATACTATGCGCGTGAATAAAAAGACTGCACGGCAACGGAGCCATACGGACGGACGCGATTTCGCGGTCTGGCTGTGTGGCGTTTTTTGTTGCCCTGCAGATGATTCGGAAAGGTGGCAATCAAAATGGACGATCTGTTGTATGTGATTCCCGCGGACACGCCGAAGGACAAGCTCACGAGCATGCTGAAATCCCACCCGGAGATCAAGTTCGTCTCGCTGGTCGGCATCGACCTCGCCGGCAACGATACGGACGAAAAAATCCCGATGCGGATTTTCCTCAAGGATATGGATGATTTTTATGCCGGGACGGCGGTGCAGACCGACGGCTCCTCGGTGGTGCTGCCGGGCATCGCCACGCTGAACAATGCCAAGGTCGATATGCCCATCGACCCGTCGGTCAACTGGTTTGTCGATTACAATTATGAGCATTGCGACGAGCAGACAGAGCGCCCCGTGGGCACACTTCGGATCCCGGCGTTCCTGATCCACGAGGGAAAGCGCGTGGATTCCCGGGCGGTGCTGGCGGATACCCTGACGTTTGTCAAAAAGGAGCTCTTGGCGCTTTTCAAAAAATATCCGACGATGTCCGGCCTCGAGCATGTGAACGGCGCGGAGGTGGCCGATATCCAGTTCACTTCGGCCACGGAGCTGGAGTTTTGGGTCAAGACGCCGTTGGAGGAAGCGGATATCGCCGAGATGAGCGCGTCCCAGGTCATGCAGGAGCAATACTGGCAGCGGACGCGGGGCGCGGTCCGGACGGCGCTGGAGCAGACGGTGCTGCTCGTGGACAAGTACGGGCTGAATATGGAGATGGGCCACAAGGAGGTCGGCGGTCTCAAGGGGCATATCAACGAGGCGGGAGCCATGTCCCATGTCTGCGAGCAGTTGGAGATCGACTGGCAGTTTGCCGACGCGCTGCAGGCGGCGGACAACGAGCTTCTGGTCCGTACGCTGGTGAAGGAAGTGTTCCGCGAGAACGGCCTTGAGGTCAATTTCAAGGCGAAGCCGATGATCGGGCTGGCGGGCAACGGCGAGCACACCCATATCGGCATGGCGGCGGTCATGAAGGACGGCTCGACGGTGAACCTCTTCGCGCCGAAGGAAATGACGAAGGACTTCTTGAGCGCTCCCGGCTACGGCGCGATCATGGGGCTTTTGAAGAATTACGAGGTCATCAATCCGCTGGTGTCGGCGACGAACGATTCGCTGAACCGTCTGAAGCCCGGCTTCGAGGCGCCTGTCTGCATCGTGACCTCGCTGGGCAAGACGCCGGAAATTTCCTCGCGCAACCGCACGATCCTCGCGGGGCTCGTCCGCGACGTCAGGAACCCGAAAGCGACGCGCTTCGAGCTTCGCGCCTGCAATCCGTACACGAATACGTATCTGGTGCTGGCGGCTGTCTATTCGGCGGTGCTGGACGGCATCAAGGCGGCGGCGACGCACACGACGGCGGAGCTTCTCGCGGAGCTTTCCAAGAAGCCCGGCGAAAAGGGATTCTATCTCGAAACGGATCGCGCGTATCGGAGCGAGCAGGACGTTTTCGAGGACTACACGCCGGAGGAGCGCGACCGCATGTTCGGCGCGCCGCCCGCGACGGTCTGGGAGAACATGGAAAACCTGAACAGTTACCCGGAGAAGAAGGCGGCCATCACGGCGGGCGGAGCGCTGAACGACAAGATTCTCGCCTCCTTTGCCGAGGGCGCGCTGCTCCGTTGGAAGACCGAGTTGGTCAGCCGCATCATTCCGGAAAACCGCGCCATCGTCCGCGCGGCCCAGAAGTTTGAGGCGGACCTCGTCACCGACCGCGACGCGTACAACTGGACGAAGATCAGCGACATCCGCAGCTATCTCGCCAAGGACAGCATCGACGAAAAATCGCTGTTCACGCTGCTGACGGATGCCCTCATGGGCGGCGACTACGCCACGGCCTCCGGCCTCCAGGTCGAGATGTACGACAAGGTCGAGGAGCTCAAGAGCCTTTACGACGCCTACACGAAAAATATGATTTGATTTCACACGGGCGGCGGTTCCCCGGCATGGGAACCGCCGCTTTTTTTCTGTCCGCTTTTGTGATATGATAGAGATGTTCGCGGCCTGTCAAGGTATGCGGAAGTAAAAAGTAAAGGATGGAAGGATATGTTTCTCATGGATATGTGGAAAAAATACCGCAAGACCGTAGTGGCGATGAGCGTGGCCGGGGCGGTGCTGGCCGCCGGGTGCGGCGGGGCGTTGGCGGACACCGTTTCGCCGTCCGCCATGCCGGAAACCTCGCGGCCCGCGTCCTCCGCCGGGGCGATCTCCGACGCGCGCAATACCCCCGCGGTTCGCGTGGCGAAGTCCGTCGGCCCCGCGGTCGTCGGCATCACGAACAAGGCCGTGGCCCGCGACTGGTTCAACCATCAGTTCGAGTTCGAGCAGGGCGTCGGCTCCGGCGTGATTTTCCGCGAGGACGGCTACATCGTCACGAACAACCACGTTATCGCGGGCGCGCGGGAAATCCTCGTGTCGCTGTCCGACGGGCGCAGCCTGAAGGGCAAGCTCGTCGGCGCCGACGAGCTGACCGACATCGCCGTGGTGAAGGTGGACGGCGGCAATCTGCCGACGGCGGTCTTCGGCAATTCCGACGACATCGTGGTGGGCGAGCCCGCCATTGCCATCGGCAACCCGATGGGCCTCGAATTTCAGGGCAGCGTCACCGTCGGCGTCGTCAGCGCGCTGAACCGTACGCTGGACATTTCCGAGCGCCGCCTGAAGCTGATCCAGACCGACGCCGCCATCAGCCCGGGCAATTCCGGCGGCGCGCTGGCCAACGCGGACGGCCTCGTCATCGGCATCAACAGCGCGAAAATCGCCGCCAACGGCGTCGAGGGCATGGGCTTCGCGATTCCGATCAACACGGTGCGCGACATCGTCGACCAGCTCATGGACCACGGCCGCGTCATCCGTCCGTATCTCGGCGTCGGCGTCTATGACAAGGAAACGGCGGCGCGGGCCGGCTACCAGCTGAACGTGGACGCGGGCGTCTATGTGCAGAACGTCACGCTGGACGGCCCCGCGGGCAAAGCGGGCCTGCAACGCGGCGACATCATCCTTTCCGTGGGCGGCGAGAAAACCGATACCGTCGGCGAGCTCCGCGCGGCGATTACCGGGCATCAGGTCGGCGACACCGTGGAGGTCGTCGTCGTCAGGAACGGGGACAAGATCACGCTTTCGGCAGTGCTGGAAGCCATCCCGGAAAATTGACATGAAAATCACCATCCTTGCCGTGGGCAAGCTTAAGGAACAATACCTGCGGGACGGCGTGGCGGAATACCAAAAACGCCTCGCCCCGTTCGCGAAGCTCGACTTCGTCGAGCTCGCCGAGGAAAAGATGCCGGAGAATTTCTCCGAAGCCGAGAAGGAAAAGACGCTCGTCCGCGAGGGCGAGCGTCTTTTGGCACGGGTGCCGGAGGGCAGCGAGCTCGTCGTGCTGGACGTGGCGGGCGAGCCGCTCTCCTCGGAGGAGCTTGCCGCGCGGCTCGGCGAGCGGATGCTGGCGGGCGCGTCCCGCATCACCTTCCTGATCGGCGGCCCCTTCGGCCTCTCCCCCGCCGTCCGAAGCGCCGCGCGCCTGCGCCTGTCCCTGTCCCGCATGACCTTCACCCACCAGATGGCGCGCCTGCTCCTGACCGAGCAGATTTACCGCGCGTTCAAGATATTGCGCGGGGAAAAATACCACTGGTAGCGCAACGTGATACACCGGGGCGAAAAGCAAACGATTTTTCATTTTGCTTTTCGCCCTTTCCTTTTGTCGCAAAGCTTTCCGCAGACCCCAAAATTTTTGAGGTAAGAAATTCTTACTTCGTTTTTTCCGTGGTGACCCGGAACCGCTTGGCGCTTCATTTTGCCATTTGCGCTTTTGGGCGCGGCGGGGTATACTTTGGGCAAGAGACCATTCGGGAAAGGGAGGGTTCCTATGGCGGACGGGAAGAATCCCGGGCGCGGCGGGCATTTTTACCGCGCGCTGTTTTGTTCGACCTTTTGGATCAGCGCGTTCACCGTGGGCGGCGGCTTTGTCATTATTCCGCTTCTGAAGGCGAAGTATGTGGACGAGTACGGTTGGCTGGAGGACAAGGAGACGCTTGATCTCGTGGCGATTGCCCAGTCGATGCCCGGCGTCGTCGCGGTGAACGCGGCGATTTTGCTCGGCTGCCGCATGGCGGGGATTCCGGGGGCGCTGACCGCGTTGGCCGCGACAATCCTGCCGCCGCTGATTACGCTGTCCGTTATCGCGCAGGCTTACGAGGCGTTCGCCTCGTCCCCGCTGGTGCGGCTCGCGCTGAAGGGGATGCAGTGCGGCGCGACAGCCCTCATCATCAACGTCGCCGTCGACCTGGTGCGGAAGCAATGCGCGGAGAAGCGAGCGATTCCGTTGGTCATCCTCGTTGGCACCTTTATCGCGAATTTCTGTTTCGGCGTAAACCTGATGATCTTGATCGTGATCGATGCCCTCGTGGGCCTCCTGTGCCTGCGATGGGCGGAACCGAATTGACGGGGAGGCGGGAATATGCTTTGCCTTCTCCTGTTTTGGGAGTTTGCGAAAATCGGGATTTTCTGCGTGGGAGGCGGCTACGCGTCGATGCCGCTGATTCAGGCCGCCGTCGTCGATGCCCACCACTGGCTTTCGCTTTCCGAGTTTATCGACATCTTCACCATTTCGCAGATGACGCCGGGCCCCATCGGCATCAATGCCGCGACCTTCGCCGGCATGAAGGTTGCCGGGCTGCCCGGCGCGGCGGCGGCGACGTTGGGCTTCGTCACGCCGTCTTTCGTGCTGTGCATTGCGGTCGCGCGGCTCTTCTTTCGCTACGGGAGTATCGGCGCAATCCAGGGTCTTTTGAACGGCCTGCGTCCCGCCGTTGTCGCTCTGATTTGCGCGGCGGGGCTCTCCTTCGTCGCGCTCTCGCTGTTCGGCACCGAACATTTTCCGAGGGGGCTTGCCGCCATGCAATCGGCTTTCGATTCGAGAAGCGCCTTGATTTTGGCGCTGGCGCTCGTCGCCGCGCGAAAAAAGATCAACGTCATCCACATCCTGCTCGCCTCCGGCGTCCTCGGCATCGTCCTGGGGGCGATCGGATAAAAACCAAAGAAACCGCCGCGCGTTTGCCGAAAACGCGCGGCGGTTTTGATTTTTGTTCCATTATGCGATTTTTCGCGTCGCTTTCCGCGCTTCTTCCTCGCTGGCGAGCACGGCCTTGATCGTCTTCGAGGTCAGGTCGCCGATTTCCCAGCGCATCCGGCGCGCGCCTTGCAGGATGGTCATGCGGCTGACCTCCGGCGCGAACTTCGAATCCTTGAATTTCTTCTGCACGGCGGAAACCTTCATGTCCTTCACGCTGCCCTTGGGCCGCGTGGCTGCGGCGGCAACGACGAGGGCGGAGAGGTGGTCGAGCGTGACGAGAAGGCAGGCGAGCTGCTCCTCCGGCGTCAACGGCGCCTGCGCGTCGGCGTCGGCGACTTTTTCCCGCCGCACGAGACGGATCAGGTTCTCGTCCATGCCTGCCGCGCCCAACGCGCGGCTTTCCACATGCGCGCGCCGCGCCATGCCCGCCGCCGCCCATGCATCCGCCGCATCAGCAAAGCCGCGAAATTCCGCGAACCAGCGCATGACGCCCGCGAACAAAATCGTGCGCTGCCAGTCGTCCGGCGCAGGCACACTCTCCCTGCACAACGCGCGAATGGATTCATAAGAAGCAACCGAAAAGGACACGCCAAAACCTCCCCGCTGAATGATAGGATAAGTATATCACATTTTAGAATTTTTTGAAACATGATTCATATATTTTTCATGTTCCGAGACAAAAGACGCGCAACCCAAGGGCTGCGCGCCGTCATTTTTATGGGCTAAATCACGGGGCTGGTGTCGAGGAAGAGCTCGAATTCGTCGATAGGCATGGGCTTCGCGTAGTAAAAGCCCTGAATGTTGTCGCAGCCCGCCGACCGCAGGAATTCCAACTGGAATTGTGTCTCGACGCCTTCGGCCACGGTAATCATGCCGAGGTTCTGCGCGATACGGATGACGCCGAGCAGGACCGTGGCCGCCCGGGAACTGGGCTCCATGTCGGCCAGGAAGCGCATATCGAGCTTCAGGACGTCGAGCGGAATGTCTTTCAGCATGTGGAGCGACGAATAGCCGCTGCCGAAATCGTCCACGTAGACCTTGAAGCCCGCCTTGCGGAGCTTCGCGGAGGCCGTCACGAGCTGGGTCGGGTCGTCCATGTAAGCGGTCTCTGTGATTTCCAGACGCAAGAGCGCCGGCGTCAAATCGTATTTCTGGAGAATCTCCGTCAAATCGCTGACGAGGTCGGGCTGGAACAGATTGATGCGCGAAACATTGACCGAAATCGGAATCTGCGCGAGGCCCCGGTCCCGCCTGTCCGCGAGATAGCGGCAGGCCAGCTCCCACATATAATGGTCGAGGTTCGTGATGAAACGATTGTGCTCGAAGAGGGAAATGAACCGTCCCGGCTCGATGATGCCCTTTTCCGGATGGTTCCAGCGGACCAGCGCCTCGGCGCCGACGGGCTTCTCGAAGTTCAGGCTGTAAATCGGCTGCAGGTAAAGCACGAACGCGCCGCTTTCGAGCGCCTTCTGCATATCGTTCAGGATTTCCTGCTCGGCGAGGATCTCCGCGCGCATCGGCTCGTCATAATAGGCGTACCGTTTGGTGTAATTGCCCTTGACCGTGGATCTGGCGAGATTGGCGCGGTCGCACATCGTGGAAACATCCGCCTTCGGGTCGGCGACGGGATAGACACCGTTGTGAATGACGAGGTTGTAGGCGAGGCCAAGATTGTCGGAAAGGAAGCGCTGGCTTTGCAGGATCGTTTCGAGGTCGAAATCTTCCTCTTTCACGCAGAAGGCGAACACGTCGCCGCCGATGCGGCCGCAAACGCCCTTGCCGACGATTTCGCGGGCCGTGGCGGCGGCGAGCTGGACGAGAATGCTGTCGCCGACCTGTGTGCCGTAAACGTCGTTGATTACTTTGAACCGGTCGATGTCAAAGGTCACGAGCACACATTTTTCCTCGGAGTGCTCGTCAAAGAACCGCCGCGCGGCATGAAAGAAGGTTTCCCGCGACGGGATGCCGGTCAGGCGATCCAGCTTCTCCCCGGAGCCTGCGGCCCCATGCTCCGTTTCGAGATCCTGCGTGTCAACGATCAGGCAGACGACAGGCCTCTCCCCGTTCATCGTGAAAAAGACGCCGAGACAGGAAAGCGTCTGCATCTGCCGGTCCTGCCGCTGCACATGGACGTAAAAGGCCATCGGCATTTTTTCCTCGGCCAGCATACCGACAGACATGCGGAAACTGTCAAAATGCTCCTTGGGAATCGTGGTGGAGAGGTCGG
This sequence comes from Schwartzia sp. (in: firmicutes), assembly GCA_017480545.1. Taxonomy (GTDB): domain Bacteria; phylum Bacillota; class Negativicutes; order Selenomonadales; family Selenomonadaceae; genus RUG12372. Next base: position 8,255 of record JAFVAI010000087.1, read on the forward strand.
CGCCCGCCGCGGCGAGCGCGGCGTACTCCCTCGCCGAATAGCCGCAGAGCATGGCGTAGGTCGGCGTGAAATAGAGCGTCCCGATGCTGCCGTCGTCCTGAAGCTCTAGCGCGATGATGCCGCTGTCCAACGCCTGGCTCCGCGAGAAGACGAAAGCGTCCAGGCTGCCCGGCGCGATTTCCGTTTCTTCCTTCGGCAGCGACAGAAGCTCGTCCGCCATCTGGCGGAGCAACGGCGTCCGGTACGGCTTATAGACAAACCGCGTGGCGCCGAGGACCCGCGCGCGGCAGTTCACGTCCTCCGGAGAGGCGGACAGCATGATGACGGGAATCTCGTGCAGCTTCGGCGAGAGCCGCATACGAACCAAAAGCTCCATGCCGTCCATGCGCGGCATCAGAAAGTCAAGAAAAACCAGCGCCGTGTCGGGATTGCGCTGCAAAAAAGCCAGCGCCTCGACGCCGTCCGCCGCCTCGTAAATATGGGCATAATCGCCCAATACCTGCCGCAGAAGGGAGCGGCTCGTATCGTCGTCGTCCACGATCAGCAGCTTCTTTTCCATGTTGTCCATATCCACACCTCTTCTTCCGCGCCCCCGGGCCGCGAGGACGCGATACTTTCCGCAAAATAACTATGGATATTGTTCGACACAAGAAAGAAAAAATCCTTCCGCGATTCCGACATTTCTTTCTCGAAATGCGATTGCTTTTCCCCTAGGTTTCTTTTATAATATAATAAGGTCGGAAAAGTTTGAATTGCGGGAAAAATCCGGGCGGCGAAAGGAGGCTCCGTGCCGTTGCAACATCAATTCCCGCAGAAAGGAAAGGAAAGGCAAAATGAATAACGTCAAAGTGGCAGTCAAGATCCTGCTTCTCGTCTTGATCGCGCTGATCGGTATGGTAGTCATCGGGTTCCGTGGATGGTCCGGACTTTCCAAGGCCGGAAGCGACATGACCAATATGTACGAGAACAATCTGCAGGCCATCGCGCTTCTCGGCGACGAGATCGAGGCGATGCGCGTCATCCAGGTGCGCACCTACCAAGCCATCGCCGATCCGGCCCGCTATGCGGAGGTCAAGAAAGGCGCTGACAAGAAGGTCGCGGACTACGAAAAAATCTGGGGAAACTACGAGCAGCGCTTGGCCGCCATGCCGGAGCTTTCCGGGCAAGCGGCCCAGTGCAAGTCGGCGTGGCAAAAATTCCACGCGTCCTACGAGAGCACAATAAAGGCCGCGGCGGGCGGCACCGCCGCCGGCCTCGCCGAGTACAACCGCAGCATGAAGCAGGCGACGGTCGAGCTTCGCGACGGCCTTGCGAAGCTCCTGAAAGCCACCGAGGAACACGCGGCGGCCATCGAGAAGCAGAACGACGAGGACAACCACGCCGCCATCATTTCGATGACGATCATCACCGTTGTCGCGGTCGCGGTTTTGCTGGCCCTCTGCGTGATGCTGATCCGGGCAATCACGGCGCCGCTGGCGGAAATGATTGAGCTCGCGGACAAGCTGAAGGAAGGAAACTTCCACCGGACGGGCGAGCGCAGTACGCGCGGCGATGAATTTGGCGACGCGGAACGCGCCCTTTATGATATGCGCGGCTCGCTGAACAAGTTCATGAAAGATGTCGCCGGCTCTGCGGGGCAAATCGCGGCGGCGGCGGAAGAACTGACCGCGAATTCGTCCCAGACGGCGAAAGCGGCTCTCCAGGTCGCGGAAAATGTCACCGAGGCGTCCTCGCAGGTCGCGATCCAGCAGGAAGCCGTGGACAGCGGCAAGGAGCGCATCGACACGATTTCAGCCGCTGTGGACGGGATGCACGTCGAGGCGCAGAAAGTCGCGGAGAACTCCAATTCGGCGGCGCAGGAAGCGGCCAACGGCAACGGCGAAGTCGCGTCCTCCGTCGAGCAGATCAAGAACGTCGAGCACACCGTGCAGGCAACGGCGGAGCTCGTGGACAAGCTCGGCGAGCGCTCGAAGGAGATCGGCATGATCGTCGACACCATCTCGGGCATCGCGGGCCAGACGAACCTCCTCGCGCTGAACGCCGCCATCGAAGCGGCGCGTGCCGGTGAGCACGGCCGCGGTTTCGCGGTCGTCGCCGAGGAAGTCCGCAAACTCGCCGAGCAGTCCCAGACGGCTGCGCAGCAGATCGCCGATTTGATCGGCGCGATCCAGGCCGACACCGAGAGCGCGGTGGCCGCCATGCAAGCGGGCCGCACGGCGGTCGTCGAGGGCGCGCAGTCCGTCGAAGGGCTCCGCGTCGTCTTCAACAACATCCAAGACCTCATCAACCAAGTGTCGGCGAAAGTGCAGGCCATGTCCGCGTCGGTGGCAGGCGTCGCCCGGGAAGCCGAAGGCGTTTCCCGCGAGATGCAGAACATCGACAACGGCGCGAAGCGCGTAGCCGACGAAATGCAGTCCGTCTCGGCGGCGGCGCAGGAGCAGTCCGCTTCCTCCGACGAGATTTCGGCGGCCAGCAACGCGTTGGCAAAGCTCGCCACGGAGATGCAAAACGATCTGAAGAGGTTCCAATTTTAAGGAATAATAAAAAACCGGAGTTGCTTGCCGCAGCTCCGGTTTTTTTATCTCCCCATCGTCAGCCAAGTGTACGCGCTGAAAATCGTAAGCAACAGGATTTCCCCCAACAGGATCGGCTTCAGTGTGCCGAAGAAATTCGCCTTGAAATAATCCACTGTGACCACGAGGCACATGTGGGTCGGCGTCAGCATTTGCCCGGCCACGCCGAAGGCCATCGCCACCCCCGCGAGGTCGAGATTTCCCGTCCCCATGGCCGCCACGATGGGCATGACAATCGCGACATGGCCCTGCGACATGCCCGTCAGCACACCGATGACAAAGGACACGCAGGCGATGATTGCCGGCACGGGCAGCGGCGATGCCTGAAAGGCCGCGACAATCTCGGGCAATATCCCGGTGACGGTCAGAATCTGGATAAAATAGAGGATGCAAAGCACGTTCGACAGCATTTTCAGGTCCAGGGCGCCGACCACTGTGTCCCGCACACCGACGTAGCGGCTCGTGGCCCGCAGCACGAAGAACAGCAGGAACGTCACCGCGCCCATGGCCAGCGACGCGTTCATATCGAGAAAGACCACCAGCAAAAACGTCGAAACGACCGGCGAGAGCGCGAGGACGAGATCCACCGTCTCGCGCTTTTTTTGTGTGCCGTCCTCCTGCGCCTTTGGCTCGGCGGGCGGCCGGAGCGGGCGAACCAGAAGGAACCAGCCCACGGAGAAAGCCAGGATCGTCAGCCAGCTCAAATGCCTCAAAAACTCGCTGAAGGGAACGCCCGCGATGTTGCAAGCCATAATCATGCCCGGAATGATGGGGCTGGAAAATTCGAAAATGTGGCGGAACCAAAAATTGACAGCCGCTTTGTGCTCCGGCGTCATCGAAAGCCCTTCGGAAAGCTCGTCCACGATCGGCGCGGAGAACCGCGCGCCGCCCAGCGACGGTAGCAGCCCGAGGAACGCGGGCATCAGGGCCAGAAGCGCCTTCGCGCCGGAAAAGAAACGGCGGAGCGCCTTCACCATGCCGGACAGCGTCCCGCTCATGCGCAGCTCGATTTCGAGACACATGACGAAATAGAGCGCCAACAAAATATCGTAAGTGCGCGGCAGCGAAAGCGTCTCCCGCATCGCGACCATCAGCGCCGAGACCTCCCCCGACTTCGCGAACCAGAGCAAAAGCCCGCCCGCCAGCATGCACGGCCCGATCGGAACGTGCTTCCGAAGCAACAGGACGATCAGGAGAAACGCAGCCGCCAATGGCAACAAAATTCCCATGCCAAACACCACACCTTGCAAAAAGTTGTTTGTAGTATAGCATAGTCCCCCGGGAAAATGCACGAATGTTTTCATGGCAACAAAAAGGCGCCGAAAAAATTTCGGCGCCCGAGATTTCTCCCCGGTCACATCCGCAGGAACTTCACCTCGTCCGCGATTTCCTGCGGAATCGGCTCGTTCGGCTTCATCTTTTGGATTTTTTTGACGAACAGTTCGACGCCGTGCACCTTCGCGCCCTGCGTCACGCCCCAGCGCTCCAGGAGCGGCTGGAACTGCGGGTTGATGGCCAGCGACTTGCGGAATTTCTTCGACAGCGTGCAGTACCGGAACACGATGTCCCGCGCGACTTTGTTGAGACGCGGCAGGCCAAAGGCTTCATAGAGGATGTACATTTCATAGTCCGCGACGAACACGCCCTTGTAATCGTTGCGCGCTTTTTGGAGCGCCGCCTTGATATGTTCCTTCATGTCGGCGGAGAGGCTGCCGTTTTTCTTGTAGAATTGCAGGTAGTTCGTGTATTCCGACGTGAGCGACGGCTCCGTGATGTCCGAATACCGCACCCCTTGGATCCTTCTGCACATCTCCCAGCGGAACTGCGCGCACATCCGCACGATGGTCGATTCCAAATCCTCCGAATGGAAAATCGACAGCACCATGTGGGCGGGCGTCGTCCGCTTTACGCCTTCGACCTCCTGCCACATCAGCCCGCGCGCGCCGAAGTTCGGCGTCAGGATCAGATACGGCCTGACTTCCCTATTGAAAACGAAATGCTGGATCTTGTAGTCGGGGTACGACACCAGCGCCGGACGGTAGAAGCAGCCGAAATCGATGTCCGTCACTTTGTCGAGCACTTCCCGCACCCGCGCCGGGGCCGCGATACATTTTTCCAGGGGGCGGATCACGTCCGTCGCGCAGAAGAGCGGCGTAAACGACGCGATCTGGCCGTTGGTGATTTTGTTGGCGCTGGTGAACATATTGCGAATCTCAAAGCTCACCATGGCCCGCCTGTCGGTCTGAAGCTCGTCTGCCCGCATCTGCGTGATGGCGCCCGTCCGCAATTCCTCGCGGAGGTACTCCGACCAATCGGCGTCAAAGTCGTTTTTCGACGGCACGGCTGTCCCGTGATAGATGTTGGACAGCCACTCGTAAACCGGAAGGATCCTGCCCTCCGGGTCGTCCTCCCAGCCTACGGCGAAGCGGTACAGGGCCGCCGTGTTCGCCGTGCCCGCCAGTGTCTCGTCCACAAAGCCGAACAGGAAAAACATCCGGACCTCGGCGGGGATATGGTCGGTTTCCATGCTCCGGAAAAAAGCCGCTTCATAAATTTCGTAAAATCCTTTGGCGAGGCTCATGCGCAGGCGCCGCATCTCGTCGGATTTCGCGCGGCGGTCCGCCGTGTCCGTGAATTTCCTGACATCCTTCCGGAAAGCTTCCGCTGTCTCGCCGGCCACGCCCGAAAACGCCAGGATCACGTCCAGCGCGTTGCTGATGGCCGGCGTGTCGGGCGCGTCCCCGCGCTCGTTCGTATCCACCCGGGACTTCACATCGTAAAACGCCTTGTTGAAACTCTCGGCCCACGACTTCGTCCGTCGGATGAAGTTCGTCGCCGCCTCCAACGCTTTGCGGGCTTTCCGCCCCGTCGCCGAAGCCCGCATCACCGTTTCCACGCAGAAATTCACGTCCGCCGCGTAGAACATTTTTTTCAGCGTCGGCTCCTGCCCGCAGAAGGCGCGGCACACTCCGGCCTCCCAGCCCGCGTCCAACCCCGACGCGTCGGGCTGGGCCAGCGTCTCCACCAACGGGAAGCGGGTCGGTTCCTGTTGGATTTTCGCGCACAAAAACTTGTAGTCGTTGTAATTGTATTTGATGTCCTTGCAGAGGTTGGCCGCCGCTTCCTCGGCGGCGCCCAGCGCGTCCAGCACGGCGACCGCGTGGGCCATGCCCGCCGCCGCCATGGCCG
>JAFVAI010000088.1 GCA_017480545.1 Schwartzia sp. (in: firmicutes)
ACGCGGCGGGCGGCGGCGGCCCCTTTTGTTATGGCCGCGCTTGCGCCACGATATGCGACAGGACCAGATAACAATCTTCGTATCAATATATAGATTCTGATTAAAATTTGCTAATCTTGCCTTCCCCTTTGAGGGGAAGGTGTCAGCCGAAGGCTGACGGATGAGGTGTGAAACGCAACGATGAACAAAAGCGAAACATTTCGTTTCCACCTCACCCGTCGCCCTACGGGCGCCACCCTCCCCTCAAGGGGAGGGCAAGACAATTTAGTAAAAATCAATCAGAAACTATATAGACACAAGAACGGGCGCAAATCAACCGTGCGCCAAAAACAAAGGAGAGTATATGAGAAAAAGCACTTATGAAATCATTTTGCCCCTCATCCACGGGAGCGAAGAGATCAAGGACAGGACGCTGCTGGTGAACGGGCTTTACGGCGCGATCGATGTGGTGAAAAAAGAGGAGGCGGACAAATTCGCGGCGGGGGACTTCGCGGGGCTTTCCACCGCGCTCCGCGAGCGGCTTTTGCTCCGGGGGCATCTGACGCGGAAAAGCGAGGAAGAGGAGCTCGCCGACCTGAAGCTGATCGGCCGTTTGTACCGGCTGCTTCCGGCGCGTGCCGGCATCGGGATTGTCATCATGCCGACCTATGACTGCAATTTCCGCTGCCCCTACTGCTTCGAACGGCACCGTCTGGCAAACGGGCAGGATTGGCTGTCGCGCACCATGAGCCATGAGATGATCGAGGCGGTATTTTCCGCGATCGAGAACTACCGGGCGCGGGGCTATGCCGTCAACACTTGCGGCTTTTACGGCGGCGAGCCGTTCCTCGCCCGGAACCTCCCCGTCGTGCGCGAGATCGCCGAGCGGTGCAAGGCGCTGGGGCTTAAAATCAACGCGGTCACGAACGGCTACGATCTTGAATCGTACCTCGACTTTATGGAGGAATATGGCTGCAAGTCGCTCCAGATTACGGTGGACGGCGTAGGCGAGGCGAACGACTGCCGCAGGATCCACAAGGACGGCGTCCCCACCTATGACCGGATTTTGAAGAACGCCGAGCTTGCGCTTCAGCGCGGCGTACGCATTTCCCTGCGCGTGAACGTGGGGCGCGAAAATATCTCCGGCATCGGGGCGCTGGTGGAAGACCTCCGGGCGCGGGGCTTCATCGAGAAGGAAAAACAGCGCGCCGCCGCCCGTGTGATGGGCGAAAAGCCGAAGCGCGGGAAGTTTTCCTATTACTTCAAGGCGACCTTTGACAACAAGCACAGTGAAACCGACGTCAAAGAGCAGGACATCATCGACGAGCTGATGAAAAACGGCTTCACCGCGCTGGAGGCCATCGAGCTCCAAAGCCAGTACAGCCCTGCCGCGCACGAGCTCAAAAGCCTTTTCACAAAGAAAACGTTTCCCCAGTTCTCCCCCGTTTACTGCGGCTCGGAATCGGGGATGCTCGTGATCGACCCCTTCGGGCGGCTCTATCCCTGCTGGGACACCGTCGCCATGGAGGAAACCGCCGTGGGCGCCACCAATGTGGAAACGGGGCGTTTCTTCATGAATTTCTCGAAGGCGAAGTGGCGCACCCGCACCACCGATCTGATGGCGGCCTGCCAGACCTGCCCTTACGCTTTCATTTGCCGGGGCGGCTGCGCTTCCCGCGCCTTCGCCGAGCACGGGAGCTATTTCCGCGAAAGCTGCGGCGAGGCCAAGGAAATTTTCGCTTTCGTTGCGTCGCGTGTCGCCGGGGAGGCGTGGGAGAGGAACCACGAAGACGAGCTTTCCCTCTCGCTGGCGGGGCCTCTGTCGCGCCTGACGGACGCGGAGCGCAAAACGCTGATGGAATCGCGCAGCCAAAAGGAACTGTTCGAGGTCATCAAGGCGGCGGGGCTTTGGGAAGCGGACAAGAAAGAACAGCGATAAAGAAAGGAAGGTTTTATCATCATGGCAAACATCGATAGGAACGAACTCACGAGAGAGCAAATCGAAAAGGCGATGGCCTGCGAAACCGCCGAGGAGCTCATCGCGGCGGCGAAGGCGGAGGGCATCGAGCTGACGCGGGAAGAGGCGGAGGCGTACATGGCGGAGCTTGCCGACTTCGAGCTGGACGACGAAGCGCTGAAACAGGCGGCGGGCGGCGACGGCCCCTTTTGTTACGGCCGCGCTTGCGCCACGATATGCGACAGAACCAGATAACCATCTTCGGCCAGAATGGATACTCATCGCAGGCCAAAATTGCAAATAAAAGTTTGGCCTGCGATGGGGCTCGGCAACCACGAAGTCGCCCAAATGCCGGGCAGGAGCCCGGGCAACGTCTGTACACGACACCGCCGCCTGCTGAAAAAATGCCGTGCGCCGGCCGCAGATGACGAACGGGCAGACCGCAAAATATGTTTCTGCATCGGAGAGAGGAGGGGGACGATGTCGAAAAAGGACGATATCAAGGAAATGGATCTGTTGTTTCGACGCGCGGATTTTGCCGCCGAAGTCCCTGATCTGGAGGAGCGGCTTTGGTGCCGGATCATGAACCGCATCAGGGAAGAGAAGCAAGAGGAATACGCGCTGGAAGACGACGCGCTGGGGCATATGGCGGCTGCGGCAGGTACCGCGCTCCCCGCGCAGGTGAAAATGCCGCGCAAAAAGTGGCAGGCTTTTGCCGAATGAAAAACAGAACGCAAGGACCGCTGACGGCGCTATGAGATTTGGAATCAATAGGGGGATCAGTATGGAAGTACAGGAGCTTGCGGCGGCAAAATTTCTCGAGCATCTTCGCCGCCATCCCCTGCCCGAGCTTATGGACGATGTGTGCGTCGCCGCGCTGTCCGCCGTCGAGCGGCAGTACGGGGACACCATCACCCACGGGGCAGGGCTGGAGGTACGGCTCGGCGACGAGGAGAAGTACGTCGATTACATCATGAACATCGACGAAGACGGTATGCCGCCGATTGCATCGCTTTGGTACGAGATTGATTACGCCGAATACAAAGACAGCTTTCAGTCGAAAAGGGAAATCCTTCCCTGCCTGTTCGCGAATATCAGCGAGCATGTGGAAAACGGCGATTACGACGCGCTTTGGGATAAGGTGCTTCAGCCTTTCCTCGGGGAGAAGCGGGCGGAAAAGCTGCGCGCGCCCCTTGACCGCGTGACGGCGGCGTTGCCGAAAGACGCGACAATCAAGCAAATTGGCACGATGTCCAGCCGGGGCGAGCTGGACATTATGCGCCTCGTGATCCTGTTCCCGTCATGGGAATCCATCTTTCCCGGGCTTCGCGCCTTCGGCTGGCCGGGCGACGCCGACGCGCTGAAAGCCGCGATGGAGCCGTGGAAGGAAAACCGCAATATCGCTGTCAATCTCGATCTCGGGGAAAGCGGCGTGCTGCCGAAAATCGGCATCGAGGTCTTTTCCCGTTGGCGCCATCCGCTGCTTGTCGATAAATTCATCGCGCGGCTGGAGGGCGCGGGGCTGTGCCTGCCGTCGAAAGGCGCGGCGCTCCGCCGCTGGATCCGGATCCGCCCGGACGGCGACCCGTTCATCCAGACGCTGATCGCCTATTTCAAGCTGAACTACAAGGACGGAAAAATCACCGAGGCGAAGGCATATCTGGAGCAATCGCCCTATATCCACCACCATTATTTCGATGCCTACCACCATCCCGTCTATGTGGAAATGGAGCTGAAGAGCGCGACGCACACGCTTCCCGTCGGGGACGCGCTGCAATGGATTTTTTCGTGTGAAATGAACGGTGTGCGCGAGGTGCGCTTTGTCGGCGACGCGGCGGGGTACGAGCATCTGGACCGCTTGCTCGGGGAATGCGCCAACAGCGGGATGCGGTCGGCGGTGCTCCTGTCCGGCAAAGAGGACGCGGCGCGGCTGAAAAAAATCCTTTTGGCGGGCGCGGACGCATTGATTTTGGAGTTGGATGACGACGGGCTGGCCGCGATGAAGATTTTGCCGAACGTGGAACGCCCGCTTGCGGTGCGGGCTGTGTGGCGCGCGAGCAAGCTCCGCTGCGACGGGCTGCCCGAAGCGGTCGCGCAGGCGGAGGCGGCGGGCGCGACGGAGCTGGTCGTTGCCGCCCCCGCGCCGGGCGCGGCGAACCGCGAGCTTCCCGACAGGCTGCAAATGGAAAGCCTCGCCGATTTTATCCGGGCGTACGAAAAAAATCACGGCGAAGCCGAAACGGGCGCACAAACGATAAAGCTGTCCGTCGATTCCTGTTTTTCGCAGCTCCGCGCGTTTCTCGGCGGCGATGACCCGACGAAGAACGGCAACCGGGGCCTCGGGCGGGGATGCACCGCCGGACGCGACCATTTTTGCATACTGGCATCCGGCCTCGCCACGCCCTGCACATTTTTGGACATGGCAGCGGAAACCCATTCCCTCGCCGACTATTGGGAACATTCCCCGCGCCTCGCGGAGCTTCGCCGAAAGGGCGAGCCGGACGGAGAGCGTTGCGCGAATTGCCGCTACGCGCGCCGCTGCCTGCCCTGCCCGGCGGCGAATCCCATTGCCTGCCCAGTATAGGACACAACGCAGCGAAACATAAAGGCCACAAAAAATCGGCACAGCCGTGCAGTTCCAAATGCCGGCTGTGCCGATTTTTTATGGACGAATATAATTACTTAAACTTCCCACATCAAAAATAAGCCAAAATCCTTGAAAACAACAAAATCCAACCGACAAAAAAGGCGCAAAGCTGAATATTCCGGAGCCGGGAAACCGTGAATCCGGCGAAACGGAAACCGCGATTCCGGTAAAAAGGAAACCTTAATTCCGGCGAAACGGAAACCGACTTGCCATATTCCTATAATGTAGACATGCGCGAAGCGCAAATAC
>JAFVAI010000089.1 GCA_017480545.1 Schwartzia sp. (in: firmicutes)
AGAGCATCGAGGAATACATCATCGCGCCGATTCGCCCATTCGCCTACGTCATCGGCAAGGTGCTGGCGGCGGTGCTGCGCGGCATGATTTCCTCGGCGATCATCGTTGCGTTGGCGTATGCCTTCGGCGCGCATTTCACCATCACGCCGCTGTTCGTCCTCGTGCTGATGCTGAACTGCGCCGTCTTCGCGGGCATCGGCTTCGCGGCGGCAATGTACCTCGGCACCTATGAGCAGATGGGGCAGGTCAACACCTATATCCTGCTCCCCATGTCGTTCCTCTGCGGCACCTTCTTCTCGACCCGTGCGCTGCCCGAGGCGCTGCGCCTCGCCATCGAGTGCCTGCCGCTGACCCACACCAGCTACCTCCTGCGCGGCATCGGAAGCGGCGCGGAGGTCTCCCTCGTCTCCGTCGCGGTGCTGGCGATTTACCTCGCCGCGGTACTCTTGATCAGCGGAAAAGCCTTTATCAATCTCCGGCGGTAACACGAAGAGCAACCATCAAAACAGGGGCTGTCGCACGAGAAATTTTCTCCATGCGACAGCCCCTTTACTTCGAGGGTGCAAATTGCTATACTTTTTATGGAAAGAAGGTGCGGTGATGACGGTTTCGACGATTGCGCTTTTGGGAAACGAGGGAGAGTTCACCAGTTTTTCCTTCGCTGGACAAAACATCCGTTTCCGCACGTCGCGGCATTTGGAACGGTACACGAAAATCAAGACATGGGACAACGGCTATTTGGAAGTCATGGCAAAATACGACAACGCGCCGGACGAAGAAGAGGAATACATCGACCTGATTCCCGTCCTGAAAAACCTGTATATCGAGCCGCAAGAATTTTTGAAAAATATCAAGGAGGTACGCATCTGTCATGAATAATTTGGACGCGATAGCCGACCGTGCGGACATGATTGTAAACGGCTACGCTTTCACCAAAGAGGCCGACGGCATCCGCGTGCTGAACTTGGAAGCTCCGCATAATGCTTCCGTGCTGTCCGAGGACGGCGACGTGATTGAAACGAACATGAACGATATTGAACTTGCCTTGATTGGACGCTACTACGCGCGCAACCGCCAATTTCTCCTTGCGTCTTCGGAGGAAGCGGCGTATGCCTAAATATTATGCGTTCAAGGTGTGCGGCTATTATCTCTATTTCACGTCGCACTGCATTGTTGAAGCGATGCACGTCCACGCCAGCGACAGGAAGCTGACGGAGGCGGCCTCGGCAAAATTCTTCGTCATGGGCAACGGAGATACGCGCCTCGAAAACCGAGGCGTGCTGAACGACATGGAAATCCGCGCTATAGGGAACCATTGATCAACTATAGATTCAATTCTGGACGGGCATTCATCAAGGAAAATTATCTCGAAATGTATAGGAAATGGGCGTCAATGAGCGACAAGGGATTTTATGGGGAATGAATGAAATAAAAAAGGGGCATGGCGGTTTTGCCATGCCCCTGCTTTTCTAGTCAGTGCCGGATGCATATTGACAATCCCCGTTATCTTTTCAGTCGCTCCATCGCCTTTCCAACCAGAATACAAAAGAAAAGCGCCGGTCCAAGGTAAGCCAAAACAGCCGCCCCCGGCCCCATGAAAAACATGACAAGGCCCGCAATCACGGCGATTGGCACAATCAACTGCACAATATATTTTCCGAATAGCGTAATGATAAAAACCAAGGCGAGTGCGACAAGTGCGGCGCCCATTTTGATTCCTCCTGTTAATCATCCCAAAGCGACGAGAGGGAATTTTTTGCGCGGCGTGCATTGTTGCCGATATAATCTGGCACAGTATCCCGGAGGCTGTCCTGCTTGGAACGGTTGCAGTGCTTGCAGAGGCATTGCAGATTGTCGAGGCCGTCCCAGCCGCCGTAATTTTGCGGCAAGATATGGTCAATGTCCGCATCGCCTTTCCGCATCTTGCGCCCGCATTTCACACAAGTATACCAACCGTGATTCGATTTATTTGTACTGAAATAATTATCTCGATACCCCATTTTGATATTCCTCCTAAAATTTAATGTGCACTTAAACTGTTTGCATTTCTTCTTTTATGACGTGTATATTCCCCAGTGATTTCTCCTGCAACGCTTCCTCATACGCCAACGTCGCGTGTTCGACCTCCACGCATCCTGTCGCGTTGCATATTGTCCGCATCGTTTCCAAGAGCCGCGCCCCTTCCGCTTCATTGCAATTTCCGTCCACGGCATCACCTTCTATAATAATTTTAGGTTTATTATATAACAATTATTGCTATATAGCAATCTTTCTTGACTTTTTCAACTGCTATTCTTATTATAGAAAAGGAAAAGTAGGAGGATTTTGCATGAGCATCAATCAGCGGTTTCGGCAGGTGCGTAAGCATTTGAAAATGCAGCAGAGTGAGTTTGCAAAGAGATTGGGGCTTTCACAGACCAGTGTTTCTTGGTTGGAACAAGATGGAAACACCGTTTCCGAGCAGACGATACGCCTTTTGCATCTCGACTTCCACGTTTCCGAGGAGTGGCTTCGTACCGGCAACGGGCCGATGTTTTCGGCGGAGGATGATTCTCCGTTGGAGAGGCTTTGCCGGGAGTATGCCGTTTCCGATTGCGAGCGGCGGATTTTGGAGCTTTATTTTTCCTTTGATCCGAAACGTCGGAAGATGGTCTGTGATTTCGTGGACGAATTTTTTCGAAAGGCGATGGCGGACAAACAGCCGACGCAAAATCCAAGTGCCACGAAAGCAGGCGAATAATATCAAGGGTTTGCGCGGGTTGAAAAATTTTGAAGTAAGAATTTCTTACCTCAAAATTTTTCAACGTCGTTTTGTCCGCAATATCGCGCATAAGCATCCAAGCAAAAACGCCCCTGCCTGCGAATTCTGATCGCAGACAGGGGCGCTTTGCATTTTTTCTATTTCGCCGCGTTTTCTTCCAATGCCAGTTTGGCCAACAGGATGCGGCGAACGGAGTCGTCCACTCGTTTTTCGGACAGGCGGCCGCTTTGCAGGGCTTTCAGGAGCCCGTTGTAAACGTCCTGCTCATGCTCGTATTCGTGGCAGACGAGGACGAGGTCGGCTCCGGCCTCCACGGCCCGGACGCCTAATTCCTCGAAGGGGAAGATGTCCGCCGCCGCCATTTCCATGTCGTCGGTGACGACGACGCCTTGCCAGCCGAGTTCGTCGCGCAGCAGAGAGGTCATGACGGCTTTGGAGAGGCTGGCCGGGTGGTTTTCGTCCAAGGCCGTGTAAAGGATATGCGAAACCATGACGAAAAATCGCCGTTGGTTGCCCTGTCCCATCATCGCGCGGAAGGGAACGAGGTCTTCCGCCTCCAGCGTTTCCCTGTCCGCGTTGACGACGACGCTCTCCAAATGCGTGTCTGCCTCGCCCTTGCCGAGGCCGGGGAAATGTTTGAGCGTGCAGAGGATTCCCGCTTCCTCATAGCCGGCGACGGCCTCGCGGACGAAGCCAGCCACTTGGTCGGCGTCGTCGGAATAGCACCTTGCGCCATCGCCCACGTCGGCCACGGGCGCAAAGTTCAGATTGATTCCGAAGGAGCGGAGCTTTTTCCCCGTGTCCCTCGCCCAGACCCGCGCCAGCGCCGTGTCGCCTTTCGCGCCGATTTCGGACTGCGCCGGAGGCGGCGGCAAAATGTCCTGCATCCGGACGACAGGGCCGCCCTCTTCGTCAATGGCGATGAAAAGCGGCGGTTCGCCGTGCCGCGCTTCCTGCAATTCCGTTGTAAAGCCGCGCACACCGTCCGCCATCTCAAGATTGCGGTCGTAGAGAATGACGCCGCCGACGGCGTATTCGGAAAGCATGAAGCGGCTGTCCTCGTCCAGTTCCGTGCCATGGACGCCGATCATCAGCAACTGCCCGATTTTCTCGGCGGGCGTCATGCGGGCGAGCATCGCGTCCGCCCGTTCCTCCGAAGTCATTTCGTGCGCCGCGCCGCCCGTTCCCGCCCGCGTCGGGCCGCCGCACCCCGTCAGTGCCAGCATCGTGAAAAGCAGCGCGGCAAGAAAAAAGGGAAGTTTTCGTTTCATAGCAATGCCTCCAAGAAAAAAGGGACTGCGGCGACAGTCCCTTTTGAAAATTTATACCGATCGCAGTTAGGATTTTTAAGGAAACGACGATTAAGTCAATTCGAGGCCATGTCGAAGGATTTTTTCGTCTGTCTAGGAAAGCCCCTCGAAGGCGTAGCATTGCTACGTCGAGAGGGGATTGACGACGACAGGCGGAAAAAGACTCGGCATGGGCCGAAGGGACTTATTCGGCGTTTCCTTAAATCCTTGCTGCGATTGCATGATAAGCAGCGAACCGCAATCTTCGATTGCGTGTGAGTCGCTTATGCAAAGCTGACGTCAGACGCATATTACATTTGCCGATAAACGCCGATGACCTTGCCGAGCACGACCACATTCGTCTCGTAGAACGGCTCCATCGTGTCGTTTTCCGGCTGGAGCTTGACGCGGTTTTTCTCAAAGAAAATGCGCTTGACGGTAGCCTCCTCGTTTTCAACAAGGGCGACGACAATCTCGCCGTTCTTCGCCGTGTCCTGCTCCTTGACGAAAATATAATCGCCGTCATAGATGCCGACGTTGATCATGCTTTCGCCCTGCACACGCAACATAAAGGTATCGTCTTGGGTACCCAAGAGCGAGGACGGCACGTTGAAGACCTCCTCGACGTTTTCCTCGGCGGTGATGGGTACGCCCGCCGCCACGTTGCCGACCAGCGGCACACGCAGCATGTGCTCCCACGGCTTTTCGCCCACCAGCTCGATGGCGCGGGGCTTCGTCGGGTCGCGGTGAATCTTGCCTTCGGCTTCCAACATGTGCAGATAGGAATGCACCGTGGAGCTGGAGCTGAGCCCCACTTCCTCGCCGATTTCGCGGACGGAGGGCGGATAGCCTTTCTTCATCAGGAAATCCTTGATGTACTTGTAGATTTCCGCGCAGCGTACCGAGGCTGTTTTGTTCTTTCTCGACATGCGATCTTCTCCTTTCGAACGTACGGTTTATTCAAATATAGCACAGGAGTGCGAGGCTTGTAAAGATATTTTTCAAGTTTTTTCGAGATTTTGCACCCAAAACGCCGAAGCGTTCATGCGGATCTCATGCACCCTCTGCAAAAAGAAAAAACAGAGCGCAGGATCACAGCATCGCCAAAAACGCGTCGTTCGTCATGCCGTCGAAATCCTCGCCAACACGGCGTCGCAGGTACTCATCCGAAACACGGCTGTGGTCGAGACGCTCCATGACGCGATCGAGCATCGTCAAAATCCGTTCCTCGTCCGGCGCCTCGGCCTTCGCGGCGGCGGCGAGCAGCAGGGAAAATTCCGCCACGCGGAAGCGCAGCGCGAACAGCTTGAAATTCGCCGAAAAGCCGCCGCCGCAGGCGAAGGGATACAGGCGAAGAAAAAATTCGTTGACCGCGAGATTTTCAAGGATATGGCCGCTCCGCCCGTACAGGACGCGCTCGGCCTCCGCCTCGATTTCCGCGACACGGGCGGCGAGGGCGGCGACGCGGTCCGGTGGGTACCCCGCCTCATAGAGTTCGCTGAGCAGCGATGCCATATAGCGCAGCCGGGGCAGCGGATCGGCGCGGGGCGCCATGTCCGCGTCGGCCGCCGCTTCGGCGGCGCAACGGCCGAGCAGTTCCTCTTCCGGCGGCGTTTTGCCGCTGGCCGCCTCCACGGCCATGAAAAAACGTCCCAACCGCAAAAAGCGCTCGCGCAGTGAAAATTTCCGATCCTGCAAAAAAGCGATGGCACGGATTTGGAACGCGCGAAGCGCGCGCTCCCACCGCAGCGCCTCCATCGGAGGGCGCACCGCCGAGGACGCGCGGCGCGCGGGAACCATCCGCTCCCCGAATCGCATCGGCTCCCCGGGGAGCAGGGCAAGACGCGCCGCCACGGGACAGGACAGCGCGAGCGTGCGCTCGACAAAGCCCTCAAAGTGATACGAAACGCGCGGATAGGAATCGCAAATGTCGGGCAGGCACGCCTCGCCATGCCGCTTTTGCAACAGGCAAAGCCCGTCCCCGCCGAGGAACGCGCAATTCCCGCTTTCCCCGTGGCGCGTCATCCAACCCGCTCCCTTCCGTTCCAACCGGGCAAATATTTTCTCCCGCTCCGGCAACTTTTCCAGCCGCGCCCGCGCCGCGGCGTCCACCGGAATCCGCCAGCCGCAGCAGCAACGGCTGCCGCAGGCCGCGCCGTCGCAGACAAAATCCCAAAGATACGCGGGCGCGAATACCCGCTCCAACGCCTGTTCCCCCATGCTGTTCCCTCCCCGTCCATCTTATCCCGAAGGCTCCGGACGGTCAAGGCGCACGAAACGAAAAAATCTGGTATAATAGGAACAGCAACCAAATTATAATCACTGTTGGGAGGCCCGTTTATGTCTCTTTTGGAAAATACGATTGCGAAAATCCAGCCGCCGGACGAGGCGGCCGGCAAGGCCGTCCGGGCGCGTCTCGCGTCCCTGCTCGGCGAGGGCGAGCCGCTGGGCGCGCTGGGGGAACTTTTGGAAAAATACGCCGCCATTGTGGGCAAGGAACCGCCGATCGAACGGAAGAAATGCGCCATCATCTGCTGCGCCGACCACGGCGTCGCGGAGATGAACGTCAGCGCCTACCCCCCTTCGACGACAGTGCAGATGACCGCCAATTACCTGATTTCGCGCGGCGCCACCGCCAACGCGCTGTCCAATTTTTCCGGCGCGGAGCTGCTCGTCGCCGACCTCGGCATCGCGGCGGACACCGAATGGATTCCGGGACTGATCCGGCGCAAAATCGCCCTCGGCACGAAAAATTGCGCGAAAGGCCCCGCCATGACCCGTGAGGAAGCAATCCGCGCACTGGAGACCGGCATCGAGCTTGCGGAAAAATGCGTGGAAGACGGCTGCCTTTGCTTCCTGCCCGGCGAAATGGGCATCGCGAACACGACCTCCTCGGCCTGCGTCGTCGCGGCAGCCTGCTCTCTCACGCCGGAGCAGGCCACCGGCCGCGGAACGAACATTTCCGACGACCGGCTGAAAATCAAGATCGAAGTTGTGCGGCAGGCTTTGGAAATCAACCGGCCCGACCCGACGGACGGCATCGATCTCTTGGCGAAGGTCGGCGGGTTTGAGATTGGCTGCATCGCGGGGATTATCCTCGGCGCGGCCGCCCATCGCGGCTTCGTGGTGCTGGACGGCTTCAACACCGGAGCGGCGGCGCTGATCGCGCAGGCAATCTGTCCTCTCGTCCCCCATTACCTGATGGGCTCCCATCTCGCGGCGGAGCCCGCCCACCGCGCCATGCTCGAAAAACTCGGCCTGCGCCCCTACATGGATCTGAAATTCCGCCTCGGCGAAGCGACCGGCTCATCCATCGCGGTGAATCTGCTCGATGCCGCGGTCCTCGCCTCCGGCTATCTTGACCTCGACGCGGGGGACGATTTCTTCGACCATCTGACCATGCCCGCAAAAGCTGTGCCGCTGACGAACAAGACGTTCGACTTTTACCTCGGCACCTTCCCGAGCCCCTCGCGGGCCGCGATGGAAGCCTGCCGCCTCCGCGTCGACAACCTCGCGAAGCCGATTTACTGTCTCGGCTATCTGGAAGAAATCGCGATCGAAATGGCGGGGATTCTCGACGAGGAGCGTCCCGGCCTCGACCTCTCGCGCACGTTGCTCGTCTTCACGGACGGCGCAATGTCGGATGCCCAGCACCAGCTCACGGCGGCTTTCTCGACCCACGCGGATGCCGAGGTCAAGATTGCGCGTCTGCGTCCCGACCGCCCCTTGACCGATGCTTTCGATTTCGGGCGCGAAACGGCGGAGGATATTACGTTCTCGTCGTCGCTGCTCGCGCTGGCGCTGACGGAATCGGACAAAGCCGATGCCTTCGGCGCAAAGGCGGCCCTGCTCCGGGAATCGCTTGTGAACGAAGACGGCTCCCTCCGCTTCGAGCCCCATGACTTCCTGTCCCACGTCCCGAAATCCCTGCAGGCGGATGCCGCCGCGCTGCTCGGCGCGATGATCGCCGGCGCGCACAATCGCGCGCTGATCGTTCTGGACGACGAGGCGACGGAAATCATCGCGCGCTACGCCGAAGCCCTCTGTCCGGCTCTCGCGCCCTACGTCCTGCACGTGCAGCCCGCGCTGCTCACCCTCGGCGTCAAAGCCCCCGGCGGCGTCATCGCCTGCCTCGGCCTGAAGCTCGTGGACGCCGCGCTCCACATGCTGAACGACATGAAAACCTTTGCCGAAGCCAAAGTCCCGGTAGCAAACGACGGCCCCGGCGCGGGACGGCAAGTGGAGTGAAAAAATTTTGCGCGCGGCCAAGCTTTATATTATAATGTATAGGCAGTTTGTGATTTGACGATTGAGGTGCGCTATGGATATTGACTTTCACTATGGCACAATCTACGTGCTTTCCCGTTGGGCGAAATTCGGCAGCGAAAACGCGAACCTGATTGCCCATGTTTCCCAGCTCGTCGACGACAACTTTGACTCGACACCGTTTTCCGACGAAGAGGAACAGAAAAACATCGCCGAGGGCGTCCATGTCCGCTACTCCTGCCAGAACATCTGGGGCAACGTCAGCGGCAAAGGCAACCGCGAAATCTGGATCCCGTTCCATTTCCTGCCCGGTCTGGAGGGCGATACGCAGGAAGAGCAACTGATCTGCAAAAAGAACAGCGAGCTTTCCCATAAGCTCGGCGAACGGCTGAAAGAGACCACGCTGGACAATACCAATTTCCCGTTCCGTCTCGGCGTCGGCCTGCATGTATTCGCCGACACTTGGGCGCATCAGGAATTCGCCGGCATCAACAACATCGTCAACAAGGTGCAAGACCTGATTTTCGTGACCTCCGGTTCCGTCGTCGAAAAGGTGCTGGACGACATCCTCGGCGCGTCGGCCTTTGTCAGCAAGATTCTCGACGAAGTCATGCCCCTCGGCCACGCGGCCGCCGTCCATTGCCCCGACATGCCCTATCTTTGGTGGAAAAGCGGCGAACGTTTCACCGACGGGCGCAAGAACTGGGACGAGTTCATGGAGGCGTCCGAGGAAATCTTCCGCATTCTCCAGGAAGTCAGCGGAGAAGAGGTCACCGGGCTATCCGAGGAGCAGCGCAAGAAAATCATGAAGAGCTTCAAAGGCATCCAGTCCGACAACATCGAGGAACGCTATCAAGAATGGCTGCGCCGCATTCATGAAAACTATTTCGAGATCGAGGACTTCGACGAAAACGACGCGACGGCCGAATACAGCATTCCGTATATCTTCGAGGACATCGACTTCCGCCGCCAGTTCTACGACGAAATCAACGACCATTTCGACTGGGTGCGGGACGAGCTGGAAGAGCATGACATCTTCGTGCTGAAAAGCACACCGATCTATTGATGCATGGAATAATGCTTGTCCCATGCCAAAATTTTGAACTGCGTTGCGCCCGCTGCGCAGGCTGCATTTGCACCTTCGGCGCATGCGCGAGCACTTGGCGCGTCCCCGGGACGTGCTTATGCGAACGCATACAACGGAAATGACGTCTCATGCAGGGGCTGTCGCGCGTAAACAGAACGCGCGGCAGCTTTTTTGCAAAAAATAGCCCGCGAAGCAGGAAACTTCACGGGGCGCGTGTAATCATGCAAACATGAAAAACAACAAATTATACGAATCGCAGTTATCGCCATGACGCACAATCTCATTTTTTAAACAAGGCCTAACCGAAAAATTTCGCGGGAAAAACCACCCCTGCTTGAAAATTTTATTTTAAGCTTTATAATAGAAAAATAATCGACAGATTCACAACGGAGGAATAATTCATGGCCAAAAACACACCGATGCAGCACGTTTGCAGCTTTTGCAAGCGGCTCGTAACCATCCGCGACCAGTACGACATGCCGATCCTCGACCCGCAGACCGGGTTCGCGATTTGCAAAAACTGCATCGGGGACATCTATCATTTCATTGAAGATCACGACACCCACAAAGCCGCGACCAACAAAAAGAATTTCGCCGCGTCCCTCGGCTCGATCCTCGCGAAGAACAAACCGCACAAAATCAAGGAATACCTTGACCAGTACATCATCGAACAGGACCGCGCGAAAAAAGTCCTGTCCGTGGCGATTTACAATCATTACAAACGCATGAAGTACGGCTTCGACCACAAAGACGACATGACCATCGAGAAGTCGAACGTCATCATGCTCGGCCCGTCGGGCTGCGGCAAGACCGCGCTGCTCTCCCATCTCTCGACGTTGCTTGACATTCCCTTCGCCGTCACCGACGCGTCGAGCCTCACGGAGGCAGGCTTTGTCGGCTCGGACGTCGAGGTCGCCGTCCGCAATCTTTACTATGCGGCGGACAAGGACATCGAGCGCACCGAGCACGGCATCATCTACCTCGACGAATTCGACAAAATCGCGCGAAAATCCGGCGAGAACAATTCCATCACCGCCGACCCCGGCCATGAGGGCGTCCAACAATCGCTCCTCAAAATGCTCGAGGGCAGCGTCGTCGAGTTCACCGCCCGCGGTCAACGCAAACACCCGGAAGCGCCGACCATCAAGGTGGACACGAAAAACATCCTGTTCATCGTCGGCGGCGCCTTCGTCGGCATCGACAAAATCATCGCGAAGCGCCTGCAAAAATCCGACGCGAACATCGGCTTCGGCGCAAAGGTCGAAGGCGAGAAGGACAAGCCGCAATTCGACGAGTTGATCCACCAAGTCACGCCGGACGACCTGATGAAATATGGCATCATCCCCGAAATCATCGGGCGCCTCCCCATCATCTGCACATTGGAAACACTGGACGAGGACGCGCTGCTCCGCATCCTGACCGAGCCGATCAACGCGCCGGTGCGCCAGTACGAAAAGCTCCTCGAAATGGACGGCGTAGAGCTCGCCTTTGAGGAAGACGCGCTGCGCGCCATCGCGAAAAAGGCCATCGAGCGCAAAACAGGCGCACGAAGCCTCAAAGGCATCATCGAGGACGTCATGCTCGACGTGATGTTCGACATCCCAAAAACAGCCGAACCGCGCCGCGTACTGATCACGAAGGAATGCATCACAGAGGGCGCGCGCCCGGAAATTGAGCTCATTGAGGAAAAACAATCGGCATAATTGACATTTCGACAAAATTGTGTTAGACTGAGTGATGGAAGGGTGGCCGAGCGGTTTAAGGCGCTAGTTTGATAAACTAGCGGGCGTATTTATACGCCCCGAGGGTTCGAATCCCTTCCCTTATTTTATCGTACTCCTCAAGAAAGTTATAATATACTTACTGATTAATATAGCCGTAGCCTATCGTTAGAATAGCGACTTCCCAAGTTATCGTTCTGCGAAGAAGCGTGTTCGCTCAAGCTCAATAAGGGCGCGACTTTCCAGCCTGTCAAATTTCAGGATTTTTGGATTGCCGCACCTTATCTGCACCTTATGACATAAAATTTCATATTGCGGGCATAGTTCATCGGTAGAATATCAGCTTCCCAAGCTGAGGAGGGCGGTTCGATTCCGCTTGCCCGCTCCATAAAAAATCAAGGCTTCGAGGAGACAATATGCCACTGGCATGTTGTCCACCTCGAAGCCTTTTTGTGATTCACACGAATCCTAGACCAAAATTTAAAAATTTTGAACTGAGATTCGCCTGCTATGCAGGCTGCATTTGCACCTTCGGCGCAAATGATGTCTCATGCACCCTCTGTAACGATTTAAAAAATCTTAACAGGGCATGGTACCAAAAATCGCCAGAGCCACCATCAAAATTATTGCCGTCATAGGAATTGCCAAAACTGTTCTCGCAATCCTCGCCGAAGCCGCCATCAATTCCGTCGTCCCAATCC
Organism: Schwartzia sp. (in: firmicutes); assembly: GCA_017480545.1. Classification (GTDB taxonomy): domain Bacteria; phylum Bacillota; class Negativicutes; order Selenomonadales; family Selenomonadaceae; genus RUG12372. The sequence continues at coordinate 11,826 of JAFVAI010000089.1, forward strand.
CGGTCCGCGAAACCGTCAACGCCGTAATCCCCGTCATAACGCTAACCGCCATCGTCCTTGCTCGCGGATCACTGTGTCGCCCACATGGTCTGCCGTGCCGGTATAAACGGCGGCAGATGTGGAATGAGGATTTCCGAAATACAAGCTTCGCACCCCCGACAAAGAATTTTCTCATGCCGCCGGAATCGGCCGCAGTTCTGCCGCTCCTCCCAAAAGGGAAAGTTCATGGTCGTGGCGCGCGAAAAGGGTGGAACGGTGGCCTACGCTGACGAGGCCCGCGTTCGGAAGTTCGCTTCGCAAGAGGTCATAGAGCCGCGCCTCCCGCGCTTCGTCCAACGCGCTGGTGGCCTCGTCGAGGAAAATCCAGTCGGGACGTGTCAACAAAACGCGGGCGAATGCGATGCGCTGCTGCTCGCCGAGGGAGAGAATCCGGCTCCAGTCGTCGATGTCGCCGATGCGCGCCGAAAGCTCGGCAAGGTCGACCAACGCCAACACGCGGCGAAGCTCGTCGTCCGATGGCGCTTCCGTCTCCGGCAGTGGATAGACGATGGCGCGGCGCAGGGATCCGAGCGGCAGATAAGGCCGTTGCGGCAGGAACAGCACACGGCTCCCCTCGGGGCGTTGCAGCCGCCCCGCGCCGAAGGGCCAAAGCCCCGCTAAGGCTCGAAGCAACGTACTCTTGCCGCACCCGGACGGGCCGGTGACAAGCAATCGTTTTCCGGCGGGCAGCGCGAGCGAAAAGGGCGCGAGAAGCTGTGTACCGTTCGGCAGGCGCACGGTCACATGATCCATGACAAGCGCATGGGAAGCGTCCGTCGCGGCGCCGCTCGTTTCAAAGGAGCCGCCCTCGACCTGGCCGACGGCAGGCGCCAACGCGCTGACCGCTTCAAGGTGTTCTGTAAAGCCATACAGTCGATGAATGACGGAGACGAGCTTCGCGATGGTGTCGTAGGCTTCGACAAAATAGGAAAGTCCGTCCTGCACCCGGCCGAAAGCGCTGACCGTCTGCATCAGGCCGCCGAGCGCCATTTCCCCGGCAAAGTAGCGGGGCGCGGCGAGAATCAGCGGTGCGATGATGGCGAGCTGCATATAGGAGTTGGCGTAGAAATTCAAAAACTTTGTCTGGCGCATCAGGCTGCGGAAATTTTGGATGACAAGGCCGAAGCGGTCCCAAAAGCCGACGTTTTCGGCATCCTCGCCGCGATAAAAAGCGACGCTTTCGCTGTTTTCTCGCATGCGCGCCATGGAGAAACGGAAATCCGCCTCATACCGCTGCTGTTCGTAATTGAGCGAAATGAGCTTGCGCCCGACGAGGTGCGCCAACGCAGTGCCGGCCATGGAATAGAGCAGGGAGAACCAGAGCATATAGCCGGGAATCTCCACCGTGCCGCCGCCGAGAGGCACGGCCAATACGCCGGACAGTTCCCAGAGCACGACGGCAAAGGCCGCGATGGTGGTCATCTGCTTCAATATCCCAAGCAAAAGCTGAAGCGTCAAGCTGACAAAGAGGTCGATATCCTCCTGGATTCGCTGGTCCGGGTTGTCCATGCCGCCGCTGCCCGTAACCTGGAGCCGGTAATGCGCCTGATCCTTCAGCCACGCGGAAAGATATTTGCCCGTCATCCAAGTGCGCCAACGGATTTCCAAAAGCTGCCGCAAATAAATCGCGTACACGGCAATGGCGATATAGATAAACGCAATCACGGTGAATTTTCCGATCAGCGGCCAAAACAGGCTGTACTCATACGCCTGCAGCGCGTTGTAAAACTCGTTGTACCACTGGTTGAGCTGAACGAGCAGGTAAACCATCGCGAAATTCATGGCGATGACGACGGCCAGCAGACCGATCGCGCGCTTCTTTTCCTCGGACTTCCAATAGCCGCGGAACAGTCGCCAAAAGGCGCTTGCAATAGAAATTTTCATGGTCTTGTCCTTTCTGTGCCGAACTTGCGGGCAAACGCCCGCGCTTCTATTATAAAGAACGCGGCGAAGGTTTTCAAGCGCGGGATGGATATGGTAAAATGAAAGGGATATTACCGAGAAAAGGAGGCGCGTCATGTTCTCGACAGAAGCGTTGGGCGCCGCGTTGGTTGTTTTGCTGCTGTTCCTCGCGCAGCGGTTCTTTCCGCGGCGAAGCATTTTCGCGATTTTTTGCCTGGTGCTCCTCTGCGCGGGCGCGGTATTTTACGCAACGCAAAAGGAAAAAAGCGAGCCGCTGACGACGGCGGAGCGTGCGCATCTGGCGGAGCAGCAGATGATTGTCGCGGACTGGTACGCCGAATACCAAGGGCTGATCGACCAAATGGATCACAACTGGCGGCAGTACCACCGCATTTTGTCCGACTTCGACAGGGACATCATCGACCTGACCACGACGCACGAGCGTCTGGACGAGCTGGACACGGAGGCCGTGAAAACGCTGGACACTCTGGCGCGCATGGAGCCACCGTTGGCGCTGGACGATGACAACTACGACCTCATGACGGCCATTATCTTGAAAACGCGCGCCTACGCGGCGGAGCAGCGCCAGACCATCCGCCACACGGCGAACGTCGCCGACCCGGAACACCAAGTCTCCGAGGCGCAGGAGGAGCAGAGCCGCCGCCTGCGGGACGTGATGCGGTCGGAGTCCCCGGCGGGACTGTTTACGGCGCGGGAGATTTCCGCGCTGCGGGAGAATGTCGATGCAAGGGAATGAACCGTTGACGATACTGACGGAGGGAACGGCGGAATTCACGGTGCAGCGGTCGCGTTTCATCGCTTGCATTGCCGCCGTGCATGACGAAGAGGAGGCGCGCGCCTTCGTCGCCCGTCTGCGAAAAGAGCACTACGACGCGCGCCATTGCTGCTCGGCTTGGATCCTCGGCGCGGACGGCGCGAAGCAAAAATCCAGCGACGACGGCGAGCCGGGCGGCACGGCGGGCATGCCGATCCTCGAAACGATGAAACGGCGCGGCCTCACCGATGCCGCCGTTGTCGTCGTCCGCTACTTCGGCGGCATAAAACTCGGCGCGGGCGGTCTCGTGCGCGCCTATTCCCACGCGGCCGCCATCGGCATCGATGCGGCGACACTGGCGCGGCGCGTCACACTTCGCCGCCTTTCCGTGACCGTGGGCTATGAAACCTTGTCCGCCGTCGAACACTGGGCGCGGCAGAAAAAAATCCGCGTGGGCGAAGCCGCCTACGCGGAAAAAGTTACGCTCCCGCTCCTCCTCGAACCTGTGCAATACGAGAACGCCAAACGGGAACTGACCGACCTGACCGCGGCAAAGGCTGTCCTCGAAGACGGAGACGAAGAAGAACTTTTGGAGCCAATCGAAAAAACGAAATAACGCGTACAGAAAAGAGACGGACAATGCCACGCACCTTGCCCGTCTCTTTTGTTTCCCTATCGCAATCCGAAAGTTTCCCGCAAATAGGCTCCGACCCGCTCGCCGATGATTCGCTTGGCCTCGGCGTCGGGGTGCAGGCCGTCGGTGGTCAACGTCTCTTTCAGTTCGCCGTTCTCGTCGGTCAGCGGTGTCGAAACATCCACCGCGTAAGGCTGTGCCATAATCCATTCATTGACGGCCCGCATCTCGGCCTTCCACCCCTGCGCCGCCGCTTCCACGTCCGCGACCTTGTCCATCAAATGCGGCGCGATCGGCGTCGTCGTCGTAAAAATGGGCGTGATGCCGTGAGCACAGCACTCATCCGCGAGAAGGGAAAGATTTTGGATCGTGACGCGGGCGGACGTACCGATCCGGTAGTCGTTGACGCCGCCCATGATGATGAGATATTTCGGCGCGAAGGGCAGCACATCGCTTTCGAATCGTTGCAGCAGTTCATAAGTAGTGTCGCCGCTCCGCCCAAGATTTTTGATTGAAATCCCCGTGTAGCTTTCCCATGCGTACATCGCGCGGGAGGGCGGCGCCGTCATCGCGCCCCCGCCATGGGTGATGCTGTCGCCGAAGGCGGCTACGGTCACGGGCGCATGGACGGTGAACCTTTCCGGCGTGGACCAGTCGCTCCATCGCCGCCCGTGTCCGTCGAGTGCGCGAACCCGCCATGAATACTCGCCCGTCCCCAAAACCGGTGTCTCATCGTACAGCACCGTATCGTAAGTGTAATAGTGGCGCACACGCTCACCGTGCCCCCCGTCCCCGAGCCAAACCTCAACCTCGTAAGAACTGGCCCCATGCACGGGAACCCATGCGTAGACGAGATAAATCGGCGGCTCCGCCATCAAGGCATAATCGGACATAATCATCGGCGAAACGGGGCAACGCTCGCCCGCCGCCAATGGCCGCGGCGCGGAAAAGTCCCCTGCGGGCTCCCCTCCGAGCCGCAGGCCGCAAACCGCCCAATACGTTTCTTCCACCGGCGCGCCATGGAGCGCCGACAACAAAATTTCCGTACCGGACGCGGGAACGGTCTCCGCGTAAATCACATTCTCCTCGTCATATTCCGGCGAGGACAGAAGAACAACCCGGTAGCGCACCGCGCCCGGCAAGAGGGGCCAGGATATCCGCACCTTGTCCACGGACGCCGAACGCACCGACTTTCTCTCCGCTTCCAATAGCGCTTGATGCACCGCAGCCTGTGCCTCCTGCACGGCCCGCCCGCTTCCTTCGGCGGCTGTCCCCGCGAAAACGGAGGCGGTAAAACTGACGGCGCACATCATCCCGAATGAAAGGCGACGCAAAAAACGCCGCCTTTTTCCCGGCTTCAACGGTTCGCGCGGCGATAAATCGCCAGCGCCGTCTCCTGGTCAAGCGGGCGGAACGCGCCCACCGTCTTTTTCCCGCAGTCGGTGCAGCTGTCGGCGAGCGCCGCCAGCGCGTCCTCGTCCAGTTCGCCGACGCCAAGCTCGGTAAAGCAAAGCGGCAGCCCTAGCCCGCGCCAAAATTCCTCCGTCTCGCGGATGCCCGCCCGCGCTTTTTCCTCCACCGTGCCGACCGTCGCGCCCCAGACCGCCTCCGCGTACTGGGCGAAGCGCTCCGGTGCGTCGAGATAGACCTCCCGCGCCCAAGCGGGCCACATCACGGTCAGGCTTTCGCCGTGGGTCACGCCGTATTTGCCGCTCAGCTCATGGGCGAGCTTGTGGACGCTGAAATCTTTTGTGCGCCCCAACCCAGTAAAGTCCGTATGGGACACGCTGCCGCACCACATCAGTTCGCTCATGGCCTCGTAGTCGCGGTGGTTCGTCATGGCTTTCTTGCCGAAGCGCACTACATTTTTCATCAGCGATTCCGCGACGCGGTCGGTGAAGTTGTTGCCCGTTTCCCGCGTCATATAGCGGTCGAGGGTGTGCATGAAAATGTCCGCGATGCCCGCCGCGAGCTGCGCGCGGGGAATCGTGTAGGTCAGCTCCGGATCCATAACGGCAAAGGCGGGGCGGTTCAGCGCGATATTGAGGCCGCGCTTCTTGCCCGTTTCCTCATCGGTCAGCACCGCCGAATCGCTGGTCTCGCTGCCCGCCGCCGCAATCGTCAGCACCACGCCCACGGGAAGCGTGCGCTCCACCTTTTTTGCGCCGCGCCAAAAATCCCAGATGTCCGTGTCGAGATTCGCCGCGCCGTGGGCAATCGCTTTCGCCGTGTCGATGACACTGCCGCCGCCCACCGCGAGAATCAGGTCCGCGCCGAAGGTTGCCGCGCGCTTCACGCCCTCCCGCGCATGGGAAAGCGTCGGGTTCGGCTGCGCACCGCCGAACTCCTCGAAGCGGATGTCCGCCTCGGCCAACAACTTTTCAATCCTGTCGAGCAGCCCGCTCTTCTTCGCGCTGCCGCCGCCGAACACCACGAGCACACGCCGCCCGCCGTGTTTTTTCACCGCCGCCGCCGTCTCGTTTTCCGCGCCGCGCCCGAAAAGAATTTCCGTCGGCACGCAATAGGTAAAGTTGTTCATATCCATATTCCCCCTTCGCTTAAAACTCATGGTTATCGGAAAATGATGCAAATGCAACGATGAATACGCATTTCTCACGCGTCGTACCGCGGGAATTGCCCCAACAGCTGCGGGACATAACGCTCGATCAGCAGGCACAGCCACAGGCTTGCCGCGAGCGCGACGCCGCTGGCGAGAAAGGCCGTGAAAAATTCCATGCCGGGCAGGAAGCTCCGGATCCAAGGAAGAACCAACTGGAACACAAGGTTCTTATGGATCAGGAATATGCCCATCGTATGGACCCCGATGCAGGTAACCGCCGAAACGCTGAACGGCCTCGCGCCTTCCCTCGCAATCCGGGCCAGAATCATGCAAAAACAGATCACCGTCATGGAGCCGAAAACGGTGTTTGCCAGAAACCAGAAAACATTGCCGTATCTGCCGTCGCACATGAGGGAAAGCTCCAAGGCGTCCCCCCGCCCTGCGGAGCCAAGATAAAACAAAACACACGCGAGAACGAACGCCGCGCCGAGCTTCATCCCCGTTTCCTGCGCGAAAATCAGTATTTTATGGCGCAGCGCAATCCCCAGCAGGATGAAGCCCGCCGCGACAAAGCCGACGTCCATGCACCAAGGGTACCCGGTTTCCATTCTTGGGCAAAGGAATCCAACCGAGAACATCGGAACCGCCGCATACGCGCACAACGAGCGGATCCTGTCGGGATCGGACGCGCCGCAATACGAAACCACGGCCTGCACCAAGATTCGCGCCGCAAACAGCGTCGGCAAATACCAAAGCGACGTAAGGGTTTCCATTGCGACCAACGAGGCCCATGACGCATAAAACAGCTTGGGAAAACGGTCGAAGGAAAACGGCGCGTAAATCAGCCCCCATATCAGGTAAGGAACGACAAGCGCCAAGATGTTTTTCCGCAGGAACGTCTGCCAACCGTCCCGCCCTCGTATCGGCTCCGGACGAATGGAGAGCCCCGCCAGGAAAAAGAAGAGCGGCATATGGAAAGAATACAGTACCCGTCGGTACAGCGGCGTTGCCTCATTGGCGGCAGTATGCCCCAGAATCACAAGGAAGATGGTGACGGCCTTGACCAAGTCAATCAGCTCAATCCTCACGCCACTTTTTTTCTGCATGGCGTCGTTTCCCTCCCATAGCAAAACAAAATGCATCCATCTCAACCAGCTTGCAGGGTGTCGGATGAAGTATATTTCACCATCGCAAAGCCGTTTCTCTTGTAGTATAGCAGATTCCGCCCACGGAGAAAAGCAAAAAAGCCGCCCCTAAGCGGCTTGGCTTGACAGTTTGCGTCGCAAACCGTATAATAAACATAGAAAAAGGGCATCGTCGAGCGACCTGCCCCATAGGTTATTTTTTAGGATAAACCGCCGGAGTTGGTAGCTGTGGGCGGTTTATTTCTTGTTTTGAAGTTTTACGAGAATCAGGAGCACGATGATAAGCACCAGCGCCACATTCTCCATACCCCCCCTCGAAGGGGCAAGATTGGCCGCCCAAAACGACACCCTCATGCAAAGTATAGCATGAAAGCCGCCGATTGACAAACGCGCCCACGGAAATTTCTCCGTGGGCGCGTTTATGTTTATTGCAAAAATTTTCTCACCGCCGCGAAACCTTTTTCCGCCGCGGCAAACGTCTTTTCGATATCCTCGTCGGTGTGCGCGCCGCTCATGAAAATCGTTTCGAATTGCGACGGCGCAAGATAAATCCCCTCGTCAAGCATCGCGCGGAACCAGACCTTGAACGCCTCTTGGTTCGCCGCCGCCGAGGTCGCGTAGTCGTAAACCTCGTTCTCGCTGAAGAACAGCCCGAACATCGAGCCCGCCTGATGCACCTGCACGGGAATCCCCGCCGCTTTCGCCCGCGCTTCTAGTCCTTGCACGACCGTCTTTGTTTTCATCGACAGCTTGCGGCTGTAGTCCGGTTCCCCCGGCTCCGGCTCCTCGGTCAAGATTTTCAGCGTCTCAATGCCCGCCGTCATCGCCAGGGGATTGCCGGAGAGCGTGCCCGCCTGATAGACCGGTCCCGCCGGGGAAACAAAGCTCATAATGTCGCGCCGCCCGCCGTAAGCCGCCACGGGCAACCCCCCGCCGATAATCTTGCCGAGGCAGGTCAAGTCGGGCACAATGCCGTAGGCCGCCTGCGCGCCGCCCAAGGACGCGCGGAAGCCGCACATCACCTCGTCGAAAATCAAAAGCGCACCATGCTTTTCCGTCAGCGTCCGGAGTTTTTCCAAATAGCCCTGCTTCGGCAACACCAGCCCCATGTTCCCCGCCACCGGCTCCACGATGATCGCGGCAATCTCCGATCCGTATTTCTCCATCACGTCCGTGATCGCGTCCGCGTCGTTGTACGGCACGGTGATCGTGTCCTGCGCCACCGCTTTCGTGACGCCGGGACTCGACGGCACGCCGAAGGTCGCAAGCCCCGACCCCGCGTCCACCAAAAGGCCGTCGCTGTGGCCGTGGTAGCAGCCGATGAACTTCACGATCTTGTCCCGCCTGGTAAAGCCCCGCGCCAGCCGCAGCGCGCTCATCGTCGCCTCGGTGCCGGAATTGACCATGCGGATCAGCTCAATCGACGGATAAACGCCCATGACAAGCCGCGCCAGCTCCGACTCCAAGAGCGTCGGCGCGCCGTAGCTCGTCCCGCGCTTCGCCGCCGCTGCGAGAGCCGCCACCACCTTCGGGTGCGCGTGCCCCACCACCATCGGCCCCCAGGAACCGACGTAATCGATGTATTCGTTGCCGTCGATGTCGAAGATATGGCTTCCCTCCGCCCGCGCGATAAACGGCGGGTTGCAGTCCACGCTCCGATACGACCGCACCGGGCTGTTCACCCCGCCCGGCATCAAATTCTTCGCCTCAGCAAACGCCTCGGCGGATTTTGTAAGATTTGGCATAAGATTCTCCTTTCCGATTCCCTGCTCTCAAAACGCCTCGAACACTTCGCGTACATCCACCTCAAGATTATCATATAGCGATACCTTCACGGACAGGCGCGCTTCTTCCTTTTCCTTCTCCGTCATGCGTTCCCATTCCCAGTCGGGATAAACAATATACGCATGATCCAGTTCCAGCTTTCCTTCCCGCAAATGGTAGACCTCCACCGACTGGGCGAGCGGATCGACAATCCAATACTCCCGAACGCCCGCCCGTTCATATACCGCCTTTTTGACGCCCCTGTCCCGCGTCAGTGTCGATGGGGAAAGAATCTCCACCACGAGATCGGGCGCACCGTAAATTCCGTTATGCTTAATCTTGTTCCGATCGCAAACAATCATCACGTCGGGAATAAACACATTGTCATCGTCCAAATGCACGTCCACGCCGTCAAAAAACGGCACGCAATGTTTTTTCCCCTTCAGGAACTGACGAAAAATACTGTAAATGTTTCCCGCAATGCGATTATGGCTCACCGCAGGACTTGGCGACATCAATATCGTTTGCCCGTTAATCTTTTCCGCAAACGGCTCATCCCGATAAGCCAAAGCCTCATTCATCGCAATCCTCCCCTCCTATGCGCATCTGTCCAACCGCTTACTCTTTCAGCCACTTCGCCGCGTCGATAGCGTGATACGTAATGATAATATCCGCGCCCGCGCGCTTCATGCTCGTCAGCGTCTCCAGCACGATGCGCTTCTCGTCGATCCAGCCGTTCTGCGCAGCCGCCTTCACCATCGCGTACTCGCCGCTGACGTTGTAGACCGCCACCGGCTGCGCGATATTGTCGCGCACGAGCCGCACCACGTCGAGATACGCCAGCGCCGGCTTCACCATGATAATGTCCGCGCCCTCGGCGAGGTCGAGGGAAACCTCCTTCATCGCCTCGCGCACGTTCGCCGGGTCCATCTGGTAGCCCCGGCGGTCGCCGAACTGCGGCGCCGAGTCCGCCGCGTCGCGGAACGGCCCGTAATAGCCCGACGCGTACTTCACCGCGTAACTCATAATCGAGACGCTCGTCAGCCCCTTCGAGTCCAGCGCGTCGCGAATCGCCGCCACGCGCCCGTCCATCATATCCGACGGCGCGATGATATCCGCCCCCGCCAACGCTTGGCTCACCGCCACATTCTGCAAAAGCGGCAGCGTCCCGTCGTTGTCCACCTCATGCTCGCACAGCCGCCCGCAATGCCCGTGGGACGTGTACTGGCACAGGCAAACGTCGCCGACAATCACCAGTTCCGGCACCGCCTTCTTGATGGCGGCAATCGCCCGCTGCACCGGACTTTTCATGTCCCAAGCCGACGAGCCGATCTCGTCCTTGTACTCCGGCAGCCCAAACACTTCCACCGAGGGAATCCCCAGCGCGGCAATCTCCTTCGCCGTCTCCACCGCCCGATCCACGGACAAATGATAGCACCCCGGCATACTCGGAATTTCTTCCCTGACATTCTCCCCCGGCACCACAAAAATCGGATACACGAAATCCTTCACCGAAAGGCAAGTCTCCCGCACCATAGCGCGGATGTTCTCGGTCCGGCGGAGTCTCCGCGGACGAATTTTTAATGTTGACATTGGTTAGTCCTCCTTTGAGTTTCATTGTATTTGCAATTACTGCTTGTCATTGCAGCGCCAACAATCATGTGTCCAACTGGCGGGAATATTCTTGGGCGCGCTTGCTTAATTCCCTTGCACTGAGGTCGTCTTTGAGCCCGTTCTGCCGCCATAAAGTATAATCGAAGGAATCGCGCAATATGAGCGTAACAAACCGCTCGGCATCAACATACCCCAGTGCAGAGGTCAAGGCGCGCAACCCCTCTTCACGAACGATGGTGTCTGTTCTTTCAAGCATATATATCCCCCTCCACTTCGTTTACAAAAATCAACGGATTTACGATTTTTATCTGCTCCACGGGGCTGTTTAGCAGCTTTTTGTCCGTTGTCAAAAAATAATCGCACCGTGCATAGACCGCGCAAGAAATATGCAAAGCGTCATAGTTCTTGATCCCACCACTCGCCAAGCGCTCGGCAAAAGACAAAATGTCTTCATTTTCGTTGGCAATCACCTCTGTTGCCAAGGATTTCCACGGAGCGATTGCCAATCTCCTATCCGCATATGGATTGTTCCCGTTTTCATAATCCAAAATATATGACCAAACCAACTGATACCGCCGACGCCGGATTTGTTCTTGGATATGAAGCTTTGCCAATGTTTCAAGATGTACTTTCGCTTGGCTCTGATTGTCAAAAGGGCGATTATAGCAACAGTTATCAAGATAGATTTTATACACAAAATCCCGCCTTTTCAAAACATTTCTATAGCAATGTTTCCACGAAACGATTTGTTTATCACGCAACTCCCACAATGCAGTGGAGAAGCTCCCGCACCATAGCGCGGATGTTCTCAGTCCGACGGAGTTTCCGCGGACGAATTTTTAATGTTGACATTGGTTAGTCCTCCTTTATAATTCTTGTATCATTTATGCTTTTGCATATTCAAACTGCTCCTGCATCAAAGCCGATTGCAAAATCTTCTGCTGTTCCATTATCCTGTGCAAGGTCAATTTCGATTTGTCGGCAAGAGGTGTTAATAAAAATTTATAACTGACAATCAAGTTTGTCTACGTAAGCCGTGTATGCTTTTAATAGTCTCACCTGATCGTGAACATTATAATAAAATAATACATACGGTAGTATCAGATTACTCTTTAATTTACCACGTTGAAATTCGCCTATCCAGTCGTATGCCTCATTAGCTATATCTCTTGATACAATGTCACACATTCTTTCATTACTGCATCTTGTATTTATTGCATCAAGTATTCCTCCACGAACATCGAGATCCAACGATTTAGTAACAAATTCTAATAGTATATTTTCGATTTCCGTATTATACTTAAAATTAACATTCTCTAACATTCTAAGCATATATTCTCTAAGTCTTTCTTCAGCATCATAAAACAATACGATTGCTGGCTTAGCAAGACTTTCACTAACATACATCGAAGTTGAATACATATCAGCAATATCAGAAAACTTAAATTGGTGATTAAATGGATTTTCTTCCATGGCTCTATTTCGATCTTTCAGCCTAGTGGTTACAGGAATATAGAACATACAAAACTTTTGTATTAATGACTGCATATATTTATTATATCGTTTGATTGTCAATATCTCCTCTTTTCGCTCTTTTTCCTCATTCTGCTTATCAAAAGCATACTGAACAAATGAAACTGTAACCACAATGCCGATCAAGCCCGTAGCTACCCCAATAAGAATATTATTTATAGTATTGGCCGTTTCTGTTGATAGGAAATCTTGACCACATGAAGAAAAAATTAAGCAAACAAGCAGTAAACTAACAGTCATTAGTACCACAGACACTTTTCCGGCAGCACTGCGAATCCACTTTTTTATTTCCATATATTCCTCTATTCTTACTTTTCTCAAAACTTCAACCCCAAGTCCCTTGCTTTTGCAAAATCTGCATTTGCTTTCGCGTTATCGCCTATCTGTTGATATGCTCTACCACGAAAATAAAATGCTTCTGCATTTTGGGGCTCATATTTGATACTCTCTGTGAAGTCAGCTATTGCATACACATAATTTCTTAAATTTAGATACGAATACCCTCTCCCTCGGTATCCACTTGCATCCTTTGAATTAAGTGCAATTGCATTGGTACAATCAGCTATTGCCATAGAATAGTCGCCAAGAAAAGAATAAACCAAACCGCGTGTAGAATACGCACCTGCGAATCGCGGATTAAGCTCAATGGCCTTTGTGCAGTCGGCTATCGCTTTGGTATAATCACCGAGCTTAGCATAAGCCCAACCACGCGCACTATACGTCAATGCATTGCTTGGATCGAGCTTAATCGCCTTATCACAATTTTCAATCGCCCTTTTTTGATCCTTCGATTTAGCATATTCAATTCCGAGAAAAGAATAGGCGCTCGCATTCTGTGGATTTAATTCGACTGCTTGCGAAAGAGCTACGATAGCACCTATGCGATCGCCATTTAAAAGCAGTCTATATCCATCCTCTACTTTCTTGTTCGACAAAAATTCTGTATCGACGGAGTTGAATTTTTCCTGTATTGCATTTCTTTCTTGTGTAAACCTTGCATTGACAATCTGTTTTTGCAGTTCCGCAATTTTCTTGTCCTGCTCATCCTTCGCTTGTTGCAACATTTTGTTCTGCTCGACAAGTTCGTTCACATTCTGCTTATTCTGCGAAAGCCACTTGTTAATATCGTCCGTATCAATATCTGCCTTAATGGTAACGCAAATCAAGATACCCTTACCGTCCTCCGTCGGCGTCATTTTGCCATACTGTACATCCTTGACCTTCAAAATCCCATTCGTCATAGTGGCAATTTCATCATGCGTTACCTGATGATTGATGACCTTCGTGTAGCTCTCCACATACACGCCCGCCTGCTCCATCGCGTTCTGCTCCGCCCGTGCCTTTGCCCGCTGCTTCGCTACGTCCGGCGTCTCAAAATCGCTCATCACATACTCGCCGAATCCCTCATACTCTTTCACCTCGGCAGATACCAACGGCATCACGCCAAACGTCCCCGCCGCAATCGCTGCCGCGAACATCTTGCAAAATGCTTTCTTGAACCGCATGACCAATCCCTCCCGCAAAAACTTCCAAATTCAGTTGACTACAAATTGTAAGCAACTGGCCGTCCGTTGTGAACTGCTTTCAATATGTAAGCAGTTCACAACGGCTTATCTTATTCAACCACTTCAGCCCGTCAACCACGAATCATGCCCAAAAGTCTATCCGGCGATATGGCCGGAATCAGCGAATCGCGAAAATCTTTTTCATTCCTTGTTACGATATAATCCAAATGCTGTTCTGCCGCGCATTGCATCAATAGCCCATCTTCCAAATCCGGCCATGCCGCATTTTCAAGAGTCGCCAGTATCGTTTCCTTGGGTTCTGCAAGGATATGAAAATACCGGCACAACAACATCAATAGTTGCTTTCTTTCATCCGCCGAAAAATCTTTTCGCAGGAGATAAAACAAATCCGTCAGGCTATGGGAAGCCATATACCCTTCCCATTCCCCATCCATGCACGTTTGCATCACGCGCTCCGCCTTTTCGTGGAACGGCTCGCGATGCGCCAACCAATCAAGCGCGATATTGGTATCAATCAGCACTCGCATATTTTTCCTCCAGCGCTTCCACCAATTCCTTCTTTTCATCAATATGCCGCTTGATGCTTCCGCTGAATTTTTGGAAGAGCTTTCGGTCTTCTTCCGTCATTTTCTGTCTGCTTGTCTCTCCGGGAAATACGACCACAACATTCGCTTTTTCGGTCGGTGCTTTCCCCGCAAGCTCCACCCATCCGTTATTATATACGCCCTGTAATGCAATCATGACATTTCTCCCTTCACTCCTTCAACCACTTCGCCGCGTCGATGGCGTGATACGTAATGATAATATCCGCGCCCGCGCGTTTCATGCTCGTCAGCGTCTCCAGCACGATGCGCTTTGCGCCGCCGCCTTCTTGATGGCGGCAATCGCCCGCTGCACCGGGCTCTTCATGTCCCAGGCCGACGAGCCGATCTCGTCCTTGTACTCCGGCAACCCGAACACCTCCACCGAGGGAATCCCCAGCGCGGCAATCTCCTTCGCCGTCTCCACCGCCCGATCCACGGACAAATGATAGCACCCCGGCATACTCGGAATTTCTTCCCTGACATTCTCCTCCGGTACCACAAAAATCGGATAGACGAAATCCTTCACCGAAAGGGAAGTCTCCCGCACCATAGCACGGATGTTCTCGGTCCGGCGGAGTCTCCGCGGACGAATTTTTAATACTGACATTGATTAGTCCGCCTTTTATAAAGTCCAGTATGGATGTCTGCTTTCTATTTTATTTCATACTGTGTCACGTTTTTCAAGTTGCTGCTTGATCGCAGTCAATTCCCGTTGCAAAGCCGGAATATCCTCGGCAATAATCTCCCAAATCAGACGCAAATTGACACCTTCATAATCGTGGACAATACGATTCCGCAAACCATAAATCTCCTCCCATGCAACCTGTCGGTTCTCCTCTCTGAACGTATCATCCAGCCTCGTGACCAATTCGCCGATTTGGCTGAGGTTAAACACGCAAGCTTCCACGAGCAACTCATTGCCTCGAAATTCCTCGTAAGATATGCCTTTGCAATACGCGCGCACCTTGTCGGCATAACGCAACATCTTATCAACAATAATCTTATCCCGTATAAATCTCAATCCCTGTCCGTTTGATTTCCTCGTCAATCCGCGACCTCGGTTCAATATGGGAAACATCGAACACATCCATATCCTTGCCGCCCAATGCCTCCCGCAATTTTTCCACGAACCCGACGAACTTCAAGCCGTGGAGATTGCAGTTCACCAGCAAATCCACATCGCTTCGCTCCGTCGCCGTTCCTTTGCCATAGGAGCCAAAAAGAATCGCTTGCCGGATTTTGTGATTGGCAAAAATCGGCTTCAAGCGATCTTGTATCTCCTGCACGGAAAGCAAAGTTGCTTGCCTCACATCATGGTCGCCTGTCGTGCGTCGCGGAGGAATTTTTAATACTGACATTATTAATCCTCCTCCATATCAATCATAGTTTCATTGTCAAAATTTTCGGCGGGAATATTGAACAGCAACGATGATCACTCGTTTTCCTTTTGTATCCATTCGATAGACAATGATGAAATTATCTACCAAAAGTTGTCGATAGCCTTTATTGGCATACTTCCCAACTTTGCGAACTGCGCCCCGTTCCGGCAGCATTTTCAGAGAACGAATTGCGCCGTCTAATTTGTCCAAAAGATTCTGCGCCGCGTCCTTCGCACAAAGATTTTGCGCAATATACGCATATATCTTATCCATTTGCTCGAACGCTGCCGGAAGAATTTTGACTGTGTATTTATCCAAAATATTTTCTCCTCAGCGCAGACAACGACTCTTCCGCATCCAGCAGCACACCGTCCCGCTGATACTCCGCCTCCGCAGCGGCAATATCACAATCCATTTCCACCTCATTCAACATGGCGTCATACGTTTCAACACTCATAATCACCAAATCGCTGTCCCCGTCTTTTGTGAGAAAAATCGGCTCCTTGCGGGAATGGCAAAGCGCAGAAATCGCATTTGCGTCCCCCAAATCCGTAATAGGACATACTTGCGGCATAAACTCAACCTTCTTTCACTTTATATTTTTTGTCAAACCGTCTCCCGCACCTTGGCAGACATCAACGGCATCACGCAAAACGTCCCCGCCGCAATCGCCGCCGCGAGCATCTTGTGAAATGATTTCTTGAACCGCATAAATAATCCCCCTCCATACCGTATCAATTCAAATTTCCGTTGCATTCCCTTGTGCTTATCTGCGCACTCACATCAACTGCTTGCAATTTGTAAGCAGTTGTTCCGTGTTGGCAACGTCGGTAAGCCGCTGTTTGCCGTCAGCCGCTTTCAGTTTCAAACCGTGACAATTTGTCACGGTTTCATTCCCCTCTTCTTTCAGGCGTTGTTTGAGCTTGCGCCAATACGCCGATGAATCTTTGCTCTCCGTCAGCACCCCCACCACGTCCACGATGGAGAAATACCATTCCTCCTCCGCCTCGTTCCAAGCGGTGCGGATCGGCTAATCCTCGAAAAGCTGCAAATTTTCCGTTTCCATGCAGGAATTCTCCTTCATCCTTTCCCATGCGTCACAGGCATTGTTTGAGAATATCGGGATGGTCGACCGCCATGACGAGCACCCGTCCCAAAACGCTGGTATATCCTTCCCCCAGCATGGATTTTGCCTTGTCGATAGTGTCCTGCGGCAATCGGATGGAAACGGTCTTTTTCTTCCGCGCGGAGCGTTTTTGCTTTGCCATGACCGCGACAACAGCCATCTCGTCCTCCGTCATTTCCGGAATATCCTCAAAATTGATTGGCCTTTTTCCGGCGGCCTCGATTTCCGCCAATTCTTCTTTTGTCGGCTTCTGGCCCTCATAAACCAACGCTTCCCGAATAGCCATAGTAAACCTCCCTTTCCTTCGCTGTCGCCCTTCGTGCCGATATGAGCCGCACCGCCTCGCCGCGATATGTATAGACAACCAGAATTACTTTCCCCACTTTGCCAAGCACTTTATAACGCTTCTCCTCGTCACTGTGTTGCATGTCCGGCCATTCAAGGCGGTTTCCGTCTGCAAATACCAATCTTGCCGATTTCAGGCTCAATCCGTGTTTTCCAAATTTAATCTATTCTTTTGGTCATCCCATTGAATCCGACGCCCTTGAAATATCGTTTCCATCCTCACTATACCATTCCTTACAACAAAGTACAACACATTATGTATTACATTACGGAACACATCACTATTCATTTGTAAAAATTCTACACACACAACAAAAAATCCTGCCGAAAACAGCGTTTTGCTTTCGGCAGGATTTTCTCTTTTGCCTTATGTGCACCTATAAAACACATGGCCTTTTTTCGAAGTTTTGAATATATATCGGTCGGGGAACGCCTCGATGAGCTGCGGGAGCTTGTGGAAGCCGTAGGAGCGCACGTCGAAGTCCGGGCGGGCACGTTTGATATAGCTGCCCGCCGCGCCGATGTTGACGTAGCCTTCGGCGTCTTGGTATTTGTCCCACGCGAGCCTAAGCAGCGCGTGAACTTTTTTCATGGCGTTCTTTCCCGGCTGGCGCAGCTTTTCCTCGCCGTTTTTCTGCGCCTGCTTCTGTGCGCCGCCCTTCGCGTCCTCTTTCGTCGCTCTTTCCTTTTCCGCGACGGGTTCCTCCGGTTCGTCGTTCAGATTTTCGAGATAGATGAAATCGTCGCAACTGTTGCGGAAGGACTCCGGCGTTTTCAGCTCGCCGACGCCGATCACATAGACGCCGGACTCGTGGAGGTCGAGAGCCAGCGGCGTGTAGTCGCTGTCGCTGGCGACGATGACGAAGGCGTCGTAGATGCCGCGATACAGGAGGTGCATCGCGTCGATGACGAGAGCGATATCCGTGGCGTTCTTGCCCGTCACATAGTCGAACTGCTGCTCCGCCTTGATAGCGAGCCGCTTGAGCTCCGTCTCCCAGTTCTTCAGCGTGTCTTTTTTCCAGTTGCCGTAGGCGCGCTTGACGATGATGCGCCCGTGCAGGGAGACCTCCTCGATCACCGCTTCCAGTTTGGAAAGTTGGGTGTTGTCCGCGTCAATCAAGAGCACCATTTTTTGCAGGTTCATAAAATCTCCTATTTCGCCGCGAGCCGTGACACGGTCTCCACCAATGCGTCAATCGTGTATTCCTCCGGCATGGCTTCGACCTTGATGCCGAGTTCCTTGCACGTTTCCGCCGTCACCGGGCCAATGGCAACAACCTTCGTATGCTTCAAAAGCGACGCGTCGCCGAGGATATGGACGAGATTCCTGACCGTCGAGCTGGACGCGAAGGTCGCGAAGTCGATTTCTCCCGCCGCCAGCATTTTTTTGACCTCGGCAGCGTCCACTTCCGCCTCTTTCGTCTCATACACCGGCACCACGTCGACGGTGGCGCCGTACTCGCGCAGGCTTTCCGGCAAAATTTCCCGCGCTTCCTGCGCCCGGGGCAGAAGCACGCGCTCCCCCGGCGCCAGTTCTCCTTTCAGCGCTTCGATAACGCCCTCCGCGCGATACTCCTGCGGCACAATGTCCGCGAGGATGCCGTAATCTTTCAGCCGCGCCTCCGTCGCTTTCCCGATGGCGGCGAAATGCGCCCCCGCCAAGTCGCGGGAATCCTTGTTCGCGGCAAAGAGGCGGGCAAAGAAGCGATCTACGCCGTTGACGCTGGTGAAAATCAGCCAATCGTAAGAAGCAATCAAGCTGATGGCCGCGTCCACCGCCTCGTAATTGTCCGCCGGATCGTCGATGCGGATTGCTGGCAGTTCGATGACCCGCGCGCCCATCGCTTCGAGCTTTTCCGTCATTTTCGACGCCTGCGGGCGCGAGCGCGTGACGAGCACCGTTTTTCCGAAAAGCGGACGATTCTCCGTCGCGTCGAACCACGACAATTCTTTCCGCAGCTTCACCACATCGCCGACAATGAAAATCGCGGGGGGCTTGATGCCCTCGCGCTCCACGTCCGCCGCTGCGCTGCCGAGCGTCGTCACCAGCGTCCGCTGCTCCGGCTTCGTGCCCCAACGAATTACCGCCGCCGGTGTGTCCGCCGCGCGGCCGTTGTCGATCAGTTGCTTCGTGATGTACGGCAGATTCGCGACGCCCATCAAAAAGACGAGGGTGTCCGTCGCCGTCGCCAGTTTATCCCAACGCATCGACGACTCGCCCTTTGTCGGGTCCTCATGCCCCGTCACCACGGCAAACGAAGTCGCCACCGCACGGTGGGTAACGGGTATTCCCGCATAGGCAGGCACGGAAATCGCGCTCGTCACGCCCGGCACGATCTCAAAGGGCACGCCCTGCGCTTTCAGAAGCAATGCTTCTTCGCCGCCGCGCCCGAAGACGAACGGATCGCCGCCCTTCAGGCGCACCACGCATTTTCCTTCCTTCGCCTTGTCGGCTAGCAGTTGGTTGATGTCCCCCTGCTTCATCGTGTGGTTCGCAGAGGCCTTGCCCACATAGATCATTTCCGCGTCGTTCTTCGCCCAACGCAAGATGCGGTCGTCGGCGAGGCGGTCGTAAACCACCACGTCGGCCTTTTTCAAGCACTCAATCGCTTTCAGCGTAATCAGCCGATAATCTCCCGGCCCCGCACCGACAAGAAATACCATTCCCGGCATACTGTTTCACTCTCCACCCAATAATCCTAGTTCTTTCAATATTTCCGCGCCGCCCTCGTCGAGCAGTTGTTCCGCGAGATCGTTTCCAAGCCTCGCCGCCTCCCGCCGTGCGCCCTTCACGTCGCCCCGACAGAAGCGCTGCCCGTCAAGAGACGCGATGACCGCTTCCACTTTGAGCCCGTCTCCCTCTGCCGTCGCGTAGACGCCCACCGGCACCTGGCAGCCGCCCTCGACCCGGGCGAGGAAAGAACGCTCCGCCTCCGTGCAGCAGATCGTGTCGTCGTCGCGCAAAAACGCGAGCATATCGCGGGTCTCTTTGTCACCCTCCCGCGTCTCGATGGCGAGCGCCCCCTGCCCGACGGCGGGCAATACCATGTCCCTTGGCAAAACTTCCCGGATGCGGTCGGCAAATCCGAGCCGCTTCAGCCCCGCGACAGCCAACACAATCGCGTCGTACTCGCTCTCGTCGAGCTTTCTCAGACGCGTGTTGACATTGCCACGCAAGTCGAGCATCGTGAGGTCGGGCCGCGCGCACAGAAGCTGCGCCCGACGGCGGAGGCTCGACGTGCCGACCTTCGCGCCTTTCGGAAGCTCCGCAAACGACGAAAAGCGGTTCGACACGAGGGCGTCCCCCGGATCAAGCCGCTTCGTAACCGCCGCGATAACGAGGCCCTCCGGCACCTTCGCGGGCATATCTTTCAGGCTGTGCACGGCGAGATCGATTTCGCCGGACAGCATTTCTTCTTCCAATTCTTTCGTGAAAAGGCCTTTGCCGCCAATCTTTGCCAACGGCACATCGAGGATGCGGTCGCCCTTCGTCGTGACGCGCTTCTGCGTCACGGAAAGGCCCGGATATTCCTCGCGCAACCGCTTCTCCACATAATCGGCCTGCCAAAGCGCGAGCTTACTCCCCCGCGTACCGATGACGATCTGATTCTTCACCCAGTGTTTCCGCCTCTCCTAAATAATCGAGCTTGAACAGCCGCTTCATCGCGTCCACATAAAACGCCTCGCGCTCCGTGCCCGCCGCCGCGCTGATGGTCATCATCGGGAAGCGCAGCAGCTTTCGGACGATCATTTTTGACATTTGGTCCAGCACCTTTTGCTCCGATTCGCCTAGTCCCGGCAACTTGCCCATGGCGCGGCGCACTTCCCGTCGGCGGATTTTGTCTGCGCGCTGGGACAGCCGCGCCATCAGCGGTTGGAAGGAAAGGTACCGGAACTTGTCCATAATGGAATCGACTTCCTCTTCCACAATCCCTTCCGCTTGATGCGCTTCTTTCTGGCGCTCCTCGCGATGCTCGTCCACGACCTCTTCAAGGTCGTCAATGTTGTAAACCGTGACACCCGCGATCTCGCCCACTTCGGGATCGACATCCCGAGGCACCGCGATATCAAAGAACACGAGGGATCGGCCTTCGCGCTTTTTCATCGCGCGCCTTACGTCCTTGGGATGTACGACATAATGCGGCGCTCCCGTCGAGGTCACGACGATGCCGACATCCGCCGCTTCCTCCAACGCCGCGTCAAAATCGACGGCCTGCCCGCCATATTTTTCGGCCAGTTCCTCCGCTTTGTCCCGATGGTGGTTCGCGACATAGATTTTCTTCACGCCGCGCCCCAAAAGATTCTCGATGGTCAGCTCCGCCATGCGGCCCGCACCGTAAATCAACGCGCTGGTCGCGTTGAGGCTGCCGCCAAAAATCTCCCGCGCCAGTTCCACCGCCGCGTAGCTGACCGATACCGCGCTGAACGCGATACGCGTCTCCGTCCGCACTCGTTTTCCCGTGGCGATGGCGCGGTGAAAGAGCGTATTCAGCACCGTCGAGGTCGTGCCCGTGTCGTGTGACATCGCGTAGGCATCTTTCACTTGGGAGAGGATCTGCCCCTCCCCGATCACCAACGAATCGAGACTGGACGCCACACGGAACAAATGGCGGATCGCGTCCTCATGGACGAAGCAATAGAGATACGGCTCCATGCTTTCGTCGATGCCCGTCAGATCCGCCCAAAAATCTCTCAGCGCCTCCACTCCGCCGGCAGTGTCCTCCGCCACCGCGTAAATCTCGCTGCGGTTGCAAGTGGAAAGCACGACGGCCTCCTGCACCGTCTCGTAATCGGACAATGCGATGAGCCCGCCGCGCACACGTTCTTTCGGTATGGAAAATTTTTCGCGCACCTCTACAGGCGCCGTTTTATGATTCAGCCCTACTGCGATCAACT
The DNA here is from genome assembly GCA_017480545.1 of Schwartzia sp. (in: firmicutes). Classification (GTDB taxonomy): domain Bacteria; phylum Bacillota; class Negativicutes; order Selenomonadales; family Selenomonadaceae; genus RUG12372. The sequence continues at coordinate 33,648 of JAFVAI010000089.1, forward strand.
GCATGCCTGACCTGTTCCTCCGCTTCGTCTAACTTCCCGTCGCGCACCAACGCCATCACGTCCTCAGACAGCGCCTCGCGCCAAAACGCGCGCCGCTCCTCGCTGGAGGCAAGGCGCTCCTTGATCTCTTCCCGAACCGGAACCAGCCGTTCGAGCCACGGCGCGTAGATGTCGCCCAACGCATCCAGCTCGCCCCGCAAACGGCGCGAAAGCTCCGGGCAGGCGCCGCCCGTCGAGACCGCGAACACCAAATCGCCGCGCCGCACACTGGCCGGCACGGCAAAATCGCTGAGCTCGAGCGGAGGCGCGGCCATATTGACAAGCGCGCCCATCGACTTCGCCGCCCATGCCGCCCGCCGGTTCACGTCGGGATCATCCGTCGCGCAGACGACAATGGACATGCCCCGCAGCATGGAGGTGGAAAAGCTTTCTTTATACCATTTCAGCCGACCTTCCACTACAAGGTCGACAATGCCGTCCACCGCATCCGGCGCGACGACATTCACCTGCGCCCCTGCCTCCAAAAGCGCTTCCGCCCGATGCAGGGCGACGCACCCTCCGCCGACCACGCAGGCGCGTTTCCCGGTCAGCCATAAAAGAGCCGGATACGGAATTCTCCCTTTCATTTCCCCGGCGTCCTCCGCGCAAGAATAGTCGAAAGATAATTGACCGGCTGATCCTTCCGTGCGCGGATGTCGTCGATGCGTTCCTCATCGGGAAGACCGCAGCGGCTGACCATCACGGCGTGGTCCAGCATGGCGTTTTTATCCAAGAGCTCCGCCACCTCCGGAAAATTCCTGTAGACCTTCATCAAAACGACATTGTCCGAAACCGAAAGCGCCTTTTCAATTTTTTCCGCGCCCGCCGTCGCTGGAATCACCGACAGCACATCGTCGCCCTCGACAATCGGCCAGCCGAGATGGCTGCCCATCGCAACGAACGCCGGAATGCCCGGAACCGTTTCAATCCGGATCCCCTCTTTTTCCAAAAGGCGGAACACATAAATATACGTGCTGAAAAACATCGCGTCGCCCAACGTCAGGAACGCGACGTTCTTTCCTTCCGAGAGGAAGCCGAGAATCTCTTCCTTATTTTTTTGCCATGCGGCGTCATCCGCCGCGAAGCCTTTGACCATCGGGAACACCTGGTAGACAATCCGCACGTCGTCTTTCAAATACGGACGCGCGATATCGAGGGCGACGCTGCCGTCCTTTTTCTCCGTTTTCGGCGCGATGATAATGTCGACGTTCTGTATGGCTCTGACCGCCTTCATCGTCAATAGCTCAGGATCCCCCGGGCCGACGCCAATCCCGTAAAATGTGCCTTTCATTTATCCATGTACCTCCTCCATGCGGAGCCATCACACAATCCTGAACATTTTTTTGGATTGCTCACATAAATGATACTATACCGAACCGCATGAAATGTCAATCATAGGAAATTCCGAAACAAATTCAGCCGCCGCCCCGTCACTCCAACGAGACGATTTTATGCTTCAGCACGTAAATCAACGCCTGGGTACGGTCATTCACGTTCAACTTGCGAAAAATATTCGTCAAATGGTTCTTGACCGTCTTTTCACTGACGAAGAGCGCCTTCGCGATATCCTGATTGGAAAACCCTTTCGCGATGCAGGCCAGGACATCCATCTCCCGCGCGGTGAGACGGTCGCCTCTGCCGTCGCGCCACATCTCCTTCGCCTTCGCCTTGACATCCGCGCCATCGGCAAGGCCACCGAAAATGCGCTCCGCGAGCTTCGGATAGACGAACGTGCCGCCTCCCGCGACCACATGGATTGCCTTGATCAGCATGGTCGGCTCCACGTCTTTCAGCAAATAGCCGAGGGCGCCGTTCCTGAGCATTTCCAAGACATAACGGTCGCTGTCATGCACGGTCAGCGCGATGATGCGTGTCTTGACCCGTGCGGCGACCAACTGCTTCGTCACCTCGATGCCGGACAGCCCCGGCATGTTGAGATCAATCAAGAGGACATCCGGCTGAAGCACCAACGTCCTTGAAAGCGCTTCCTGCCCCTCCGAAGCCTCCCCGACAACCTCCAGATCATCCTCGAAATTCAGCACCCGTTTAATGCCTTGGCGCAACAACGCGTGGTCGTCAGCGATCAGAATCTTGATGGACATGATCCGCACCTCTCTTTTTAGTATCGTTCACGATTTTCGCCGTCAGGAAAATCATGACCTCGGAATCCGTCTTGCTCGTCCGCACGTTGCGGAAAAATGCGCCGAGAATCGGCAAATCTCCCAAAAACGGGATTTTCGACAGAGTCTTTGATTCCTCGCTGCCGATCAGCCCGCCGATGACCATCGTCTCGCCGTCCCGGAGGCGCACCTCCGTATCGGCGGAACGTTTGTTGAACCGGTAAGCCGAAAGCGCGTCCACATAAAGGGGCGAACTGACCTCCGTGTGCACCTTTGCCGTGATGTCACCATCCACGCCGACCCTCGGTGTGCAACGAAGGATGATGCCCGCTTCCCGATACGTCACGGAAGTGGTCGTCGTCGAATTGGTGACCGAAACGGTCTGTACCGGCACTTCGCCGCCGATGTTGATGACGGCCTCGCGCCCTTGGAGCGTCGTGATGTTCGGACGCGCAAGGAGATTCGCTTTGCCGTCGGTTATCAGCGCGTTGATTTTCGCGCCGTAATAAAACTCAAACGGGTATCCGCCCGGCCCGCGCCCGAAACGAATAATGCCCGGAACGGAACTCCCGCTGCCGTCCCAATGGCGTCGCACCGTTTCGCGAGGCCAATCCTCGGTCACCGTCGTATAAGAGCCGTCGGTGTTCTGCACGGTGCGGCGCCGCGTTTCATATTCGGTGGTGTATTCGGGATACTGCGGCACCCTCGACCATTCCCACTCTACGCCGAGTTCTTTTGCCGCGTCCTTGTCGATGGCGACGACCCGCGCTTCCAGCGAAACCTGCGGCGGCGGCTGGTCAAGAGCCGCAATCAGGGTTTGTGCCGCTTTCGCCTCCGACGCTGTGCCGTAAAGCACGACGCTTCCCGTCAGCGCGTCGGCGAAAACGCGGATATCGCCGCTTCGCGAACCGCCTTGGCTTTCCCTGAGCGCCGTCCGCGTCACCGAACCATCCTCCGTCTGTTCCGTGCGGCGTGTCTTGTCCATGTGCCGTACGCGCCCGCTGCCGTTGTTTTCATCGTAAGGCATCAGGGACATTGCCACCGCTTGCGCTGCCGTATCGAGATCGGCGTAGCGAACCGGGAACACATAGGGACGGTACAGACCCTGCACACCCGTCCGCGAGGCGGTGATGATCGTTACACCGTCTTTCTCCCCGAGGGAAAGATCGTCCGCTGCAGCAATCAACTCGAACGCTTCTTCCGGCTCCACCTCATCCAGATGGATCGTAATCGTGCCTTGCACCGAGTCATCCAACACAAGGCCGACACCGCCAAGCTCGGCGACCGATGCCAGCACGGCGCGGACATCCGCGTCCACGACATGAAGCGTCACGGGCCGGGCATAAACGGAACGGGATGGCAAGAGCAAAAGCACGGCGACACAAATGGACAGGAAACACGCCAACGCATGAAAGCGGCGCCCGCCCGGCTGCTGCCCGCTCATATCCCACCTCCCACGGTTGCTGCTATTTCCAATTTCCCCGCGACAGAGACAACACCCGCTCCTCTGTCGGCGTCGCCACCGTCGCCTCACGCTCCGTCAGGGAAACGAGCGTCACGCCCTCCGCTTCGTCGCCGGGCGACAACAGGATTTGCCGTTTGCCGACAGCCAGGATGGCTCGCCGGCCGGCATCGGAGGAAACGACGCCGACCAGACGAATCTCCAATTCTTTTTCTGGCAGAGGCCGACGCGAAGCTTCCGGCTTCGGCGTCGGCCTTCGCGCCGTTTTGGCCCTGCTCTGCTCCCGTGTCAGGTGCTCGGGCAGAAACGGGGAAACGAGACTTCCTTGCAGGGCCGGATATTCGTGCACCGTATGCAGTTCGCCCTGCGTCATATTTTCCGTCTGCTGCGCGGGCGCCGGTTTTTCGATGGATAGGCCGGCATCCTGCGCGGGACATGCCGTGAAGCCTACGCCCACCCCGAGGGCGACGGCGGCAATCGCCGCGCCGCAAAATGCCGCTGTGGGGCGAATCACGCCTTTTTCGTTCTCGCCTGCTTCACCTCGGCGAGACGCGGCCCCATGATGCGCTTATACGCCTCGACGCCCGGTTGATTGAAAGCGTCCACATCGGCGAACTCGCCCTCGTAGGCGACAGACAGCGCCAACATATACATCAGCTCGCCCAGATGATAGGCGTTCAGCGTCGGCAACGTGAAACACGCGCTGTAGCGGCCGTTGGAGGCCAGCGCTTCCTCGTTCGAAACCCGGGCGACTTCCAATGCCTCCGCCATCGTGACGCCCGCGATATCCGAGAGCTTTTTCGCTTCGGGGAACACGTCGGGAATCAGGCAATCCTCCGGCCAGTCCGCCACGCGGATGAACTGCACGATCTTGTTCAGCCGCCCTTCCTGGTGCTGCTGGGTTTGGGCGTGCATGTCGGTAGTCCCGACGGCCACCAACGGTGTACGGCCGTAATAAACTTTTTGGCCCGCACGGTCGTCCTCTTTGCCGAGGGACTCGGCGAGAAGCTGGATATACCATTCGGACAGCGATTTCAGGTAATCGCCGTAAGGCATCATGACCTCAATCTCGCGACCGTGCTCCTGTGCCGCCGCGAATTTCAGCGCTGCGTTCAGCATCGCGGGATTCTTCATCAGTTCGTCGGTCTTGCAGGCCTCGTCCATATCCCGGGCGCCCCGGAGGAACGATTCGATATCGAAGCCGACGCAGGCCGCCAGTGACAGTCCCACGTCCGAGAACACCGAAAAACGCCCGCCTACGCCGTCCGGTACCCGGAAAGTGAGCCATCCCTTTTCCGTCGCCAGCTTTTTCAAAAGCGTCGGTTTTTCCTCGTTCGGGTCGGTGACAGCGACGACCTCCGTTTCCACGTTGGCCGTTTTGGTGAGTTTGTCATAAATCACCATGAAATTCGACATGGTGTCCAACGTGCCGCCGGACTTCGAGATGACCAAGAGCAGCACACGAAGCGAACGTTTCCTGTGGGTTTTCGCCACCTCGGCCTTGTGGGCGAGATACTTCAAAAGATCCTGTGTGCGGCGTGGATCGATATTGTTTCCGCTGAAATAGACCTCCGGCCAGCCGCCGCGTTCCTCCGGTGTCATCGCGTTCCAGAATTCGCCGCAGCCCACGTCGAACAGCACCTTGTTGCCGAGGAACGATCCGCCGATGCCGAGCGACACGACAACATCCACGCGTCCCTTGACGCTCTCGCCGAATTTTTTCAGTTTCCCGATGTCGGCAGGGGAATTGAGATTACCGTCCTTCACATACGGCAGCTGCGGGAAAAGCACCAACTCCGGCGTCCCGTCCTTCGACAGGTGGCCGCGCACCTCGCCCGTCTCGCGCATATGGCAGACAGCTTTGTGGGCCGCCTTCGTATCCGGCAGCTCCGCCTGCGTGACTTTGCCCTCGCCCAAGAGATTCGTATAGTCAAATGTGAATCCGGACGGCAATTTGATCTGATTTCCCATGGCGTTCCCTCACTCCCGTCATTTTTCTTTCCCGTTCAAAAGCGGACCGACAGTTTTGACCAGATATTGCAGGAAGCGATCGCGGAGCTCCGGGCGCTTCAGCGCCTGCTCTACCGTCGCTTCCAGAAAGCCTTCCTTGTCGCCGATATCGTAGCGGCGGCCGAAGAAATTATACGCATACACGGCCTGCTGACCCGCCAATACACGGATCGCGTCGGTCAGCTGAATTTCGCCGCCGCGCCCCGGTTTCGTTTTTTCGAGAATCGAAAAAATTTCCGGGTCGAGAATATAGCGACCCAGCACTGCCAATCGCGACGGCGCTTCCTCAGGCTCCGGCTTCTCGATCAAATCCATCGCCTGCCAGACGTTGGGTTTCACCGCGCGAGGCGTGACGATGCCGTAATTCGAGACCGTTTCCTGCGGAACCTCCTGCACCCCCAGCACACTGCCCCCGAAATCGTTGTAAACGTCGATGAGCTGCGACAGGCACGGTGCCTCCGCGTCCACCAAATCGTCGCCGAGCATGACCGCGAAAGGCTCGTAGCCGACGAATTGCTTGGCGCAAAGCACGGCATGGCCGAGTCCCAGCGCTTCTTTTTGGCGGATGAAATGAATCGTGACCTCGGAAATTTCCTCGATCATTTTGAGTTGGTCATATTTGCCCTGCGCCTTCAGTTGCATTTCCAGCTCCAATGAGCGGTCAAAATGGTCCTCGATGGAGCGCTTGTTGCGTCCGGTGATGATCAGGATCTCCTCGATGCCGGAATCAATCGCTTCCTCGATGATGAACTGAATCGCGGGTTTGTCGACAATCGGCAGCATTTCCTTCGGCTGGGCCTTCGTCGCTGGCAAAAATCGCGTCCCGAGCCCCGCCGCCGGAATGATGGCCTTGCGGATTTTCTGCACGGATGACAACCCCTTACGCCCTTATTTTCGCGAGCAATTCGTCGGTCTTCTCTTTCAGGAGCTTCTCGTCGCCCTTCGTCTCCACGTTCAGGCGGATGACCGGCTCCGTGTTGGACATGCGCAGGTTGAAGCGCCAGTTGTCGAATTCCACCGAGAGGCCGTCCACCTTGTTGACTTTGCCCTTCGCCCCGTACTCGGCTTCCAACTTCGCGATGATCGCCTTCGCGTCGTCCACCGTGGAATTGATTTCGCCGCTGCAGGGGAATTTCGCCATGCGCTCCGCCATCAACTCGGAAACGGCCTTGCCTGCCTCGGAAACCAGTTCCATCGTTGTCAGGAACACCAGCATGCCGCTGTCGCAGTACGAGAAATTGCGGAAATAATGGTGGGCGCTCATCTCGCCGCCGTAAACCGCATCCTCCTTGCGCATCTTGTCCTTGATGAAAGCGTGGCCGCTCTTGCACATCACCGGTACGCCGCCGAGCTTCTCGGCAATCTCGATGGTGTTCCAAGTCAGACGCGGATCGTAGATGACCTTGCCTCCCGGATTCTTCTTCAGGAAGGACTGGGCGAGGAATCCCACCATATAATAGCCCTCGATGAAGCCGCCCTGCTCGTCGAACAGGAAGCAGCGGTCGAAGTCCCCGTCCCATGCGAAGCCCATCGCCGCCTTGTGCTCCCGCACGGCCTTCGCCGTCGCGTCACGGTTTTCCGGCAGGATCGGGTTCGGTACGCCGTTCGGGAAATTGCCGTCCGGCTCGTTGAAAACTTTCACCAATTTGACGGGAAGCTTCTTCTCCAATTTGTCGATGATCGGGCCTGCCGCGCCGTTGCCGGCGTTCACCACCACGGTCATCGGCTTCAGCGCTTTCGCGTCGATATAGGTCAAAAGATGATCGACATACTCGCCTGTCACGTCATGCTTCTCGACCTTGCCCTTTGGGCCGTCGTAGGGCTTTAAATTGCCCTCGATGGCCAGATTCTCAATGTCCTTGAGGCCCGTGTCGCTGGATATGGGAATCGCCTTCTCGCGGACGAGCTTCATGCCGTTGTAATTTTTCGGATTGTGGCTGGCCGTGACCATGATGCCGCCATCCAGTCCCAAATGGAAAGTGGCGAAATAAATCATCTCGGTGCCGCATTGCCCGATGTCCACCACGTCGCAGCCGGACTCCACGAGGCCGCGCGTCAGCGCCTCGGAAATCGCGGGGCCCGACAGGCGGATGTCATACCCCACCGCCACGCGCTTCGCGCCCAAAAGTTGAACGAAAGCCTTGCCCACGCGATAGGCGAGTTCCTCGTTGACCTCGTCCGGATAAATGCCGCGCACATCGTAAGCGCCGAAACCTTTTCTGCTGAGTTCCATCAAAATCCCTCCCGAAAATTATCAATATATATTTATTGATTTCGCCATATAGGCAAAAAATCCTCCTACAAAACTCACAAAAATAATTTTTTCAATTTGCTTTGGCCGGAGCGTCGCAAAGCGTCTTCCGCACCATGGCGTAAGTGACGGCCAACGGGACGCAAGCCCCGACCCACGCCATCGGGTTCGCGCAGCAGGCGCCGAGATAGCCGAAGCGGTCGATCAGGAACACGGCGGCAGCCGCGCGCATCACAAGCTCCATCACGCCCGCGAAGGTCGGCATCGCCGTCTGGCCGAGGCCCTGCAACGTGAAGCGGAAAATGAACAGCAGCGAAAGCACGAAATAGCAAAGGCCATTGACGGTGAGATATGTGCGCCCCATATCGACGACCTCCGGTTCGCCCGCGCCGACGAAGCCCTCGATCAGGAAGGCTCCGCAGAAGATATTGAGCGCCGCCACTAGTACGCTGAAACCCACCGACATCATCATGCATGACCGCACACCCTCGCGGATGCGGAGCAAGCGGCGCGCGCCGAAATTCTGCGCCGTATAGGTCGCCATCGCCATGCCGAAGGACATCATCGGCATGACCGCCACCGCGTCCACCCTCTGCGCCGCCGCGTAGGCGGCAATCGCCTGCGGGCCGAGCCCGTTCAGCGCGCCCTGCAAGATGATTGCACCGAGAGCGATAACCGAAGCTTGGAAGCCCATCGGGAGCCCGATGCGCGCGTGCGCCCAAAGCTCCGCTTTCGTCAGCCGCCAGTCCTCCCGCCGGATCCAAAGCGCCGGGATATGGCGTCGAATATAGAAAAAGCAAATCGCGTTCGCCAGAATCTGCGAAGCCGCTGTCGCGAGCGCCGCCCCGGGGACGCCAAGGCCCAGTCCAAGGATGAAGATCGGCTCGAAAATGATATTGATCACGAGCCCGCCGGACAGCATCATCGTCGGAATCCGGCTGTCCCCCAAGGCCCGGATCAGGTTCGTCTGCATCGCGAACAGGCTCATCAGCGGCACACCCGCGCAAATGATTGAAATAAACGCCGCCGCGTCGTCAAAAATTTCCGGCGGCGTGTCGAGCAGCGCAAGCACCGGGCGCACGATCAAAAGCCCGAATACGGTCAGCGCCGCCGCCATGACCACGGAAAGCACCGCGCAAGCCGCCGCGCTCCGCCGTACGCCTTCCTCGTTTTTCGCGCCGAAGGCCTGTCCCGTCCGAATCGCTAGCCCCGTCGTCATTCCCATGACGAAACCAATCATCAAAAACATCAGGCAGCCCGTGCAGCCCACCGCCGCCAACGCCTCCACGCCGAGAAACCGCCCGACGAGGAACGTGTCGACAAACGCGTACATCTGCTGCACCATATTGCCCGCAATCAAAGGCAGCGCGAAAAAAAGAATCAGCTTCCAGGGGCTGCCCTCGGTCATATCCTTTGCCATAAATTTTCTTCCTTCAAAACCCCGTCATTCTCGTCACAAAGCAGCGCAGTTCCTCCCGCATCACGCATACGCTGTCATCCAGCGCGGACGCCTCCGGCCCGAACCAGATATAGTGGAGCTCCCGCGCCTTGGAATTGGCTCGATAGCCCGCGGGGAACGGCGTCACCGGGACGCCCTGCTTCTCAAAATTCAACACCGAGCGCTTCATGTGGAAAGCCGACGTCACGAGAAGCGGCCGGGAAAAGCCGCGCTCCTTGAGCATGGCCGCCGTGTACTTCGCGTTTTCCCCCGTCGTCTTGCTGTCCTTCTCCAAGATGATGTCCCGCCCGGGCACACCGAGCCCCAGCAGCATGCGTCGCGCGATATCCGCCTCCGAGGCCGAATCCTCGAACACCTTTCCACCCGTGAACAGCACCGGAATATGGAGCCGATGGTAAAGCCGCGCCGCCGCCAACAGGCGCGCCGAAGAGCCTTCGCTGAGGCCGCCCGCGCCGTCCAGATCCGGCGTGTCTTTCGTCGAGCCGCCGCCCAAGAGCACAATCACATCGCCCGAAGGGGCTTCGGGCGGCAAATGCGCCGCCTCAAGATTTCGCATCAAGGCCGAGGCCACGAAGGGGGTCGAGATCGCGTAAAGCACCAACGCCACGGCGAAAAGCAGCCGCGCGATTTCTTTTTCCCGCCGCCGGAGTTTCCACGACAGCCAAAAAAGGATGAGCATAAAAATGCCCGGCGGCAATACAAAGGTCACGCCAAATTTCAAAAAAGCTATCACAAAGCCGCCCCCTTCCAAGAGAGAGCGGCTTCAAATCCTGCCACCGCAAGCGCCGGTTCCGGCGCACGGCCCGTTTTTCCGTCTTTCACGATAATTTCGCCTTCCCGACAAAATATTCATAGGTCCGGCGCAAACCGTCCTCCAGGCTGACCGCCGGTTTCCAGCCCAGCCCGCGGCGCGCCCGCGCGTTTGACAATGCCGACTTGTAAATATCCCCCGGCCGCTCCGGGCCGTATTTCGGGATGATGCTCCGCCCGGCAACGCTCGACAGCACGTCCACCAGTTCCCTGAGGCTCGTCTGCGTCTGCGTACTGAGATTGTAAACGACGTTCGCCTGCGCCGTCGTCAGCGCCGCCGAAACGCCCGCCGCGATATCCCCGGCGTAGATGAAATCCCGGGTCTGTTCCCCGTCGCCGAAAATTGTGATTTCCTTTTCCTCGGCGACCAACCGCGAGAAAATGCTGATGACGCCGCCCTCGCCGCCGTCGCCCTGCCGTTCGCCGTAAACGTTGGCGAAACGCAAGACCACATAATCGAGACCGAAGCACTCATGGTAAAGCTCCATATAGCGCTCCGCCGTCACTTTCGACAGTCCGTAGAACGACATCGGCGCCAACTTGTGCGCCTCCTTGATGGGCAGGTCACGCTCCGGCACGTCGCCGTAAGCCGCTGCCGTCGACGAGAAGACCACACGTTTCACGCCGCTCTGCCGGGCTGCCTCCAACACCCGGATCGTCCCCAGCACGTTGCAGTCCGCGTCAAACGCCGGCGCCGCCAAGGAAGCGGGCACCATTGTCTGCCCTGCGAAATGCACGATGGCGTCGTACTGCCCGGTGGCGACCACCCCCGCCAACCGCTCATCGCGCACGTCCATTTCGATAAGCTCCATGTCCTCCTCCAGATGCTCGCGCGAGCCGCTGGACAAATTGTCCAACGCCACCGGCTCGTCGCCGCGCACCTGCAGATATCGCATCAAGTGCGAGCCGATAAACCCCGCGCCTCCCGTAACCAGAACCTTCATCACAAACACTCCCCGCGCTTTTGCACGATTCCTGTCTTTATTCTTCCAAATCCGCCAGATACCGCTTCACGGCGTCCCGCCAGTCCGGCAGGCGGCGGAACCCGCCTTCGTCCAACGACGCTTTCGACAGCCGCGAATTTTTCGGACGCGTCGCCTTCGTCGGGTACATATCCGAAGCGACCGGCGTCACCCTCGTCGAAAGCCCGCGCAGGCGAATCGCCTCCGCCGCGAGCTCTGCCCACGAGCAGACACCCTCGTTCGTTGCGTGATACACGCCGAAAGCGTCGCTTTCGGTCATGTCCGCCAAAAGCTCCGCCAAATCCGCCGTATAGGTTGGCGAGCCGATCTGGTCGTTCACCACCGTCAGCGCGTCCCTCGTTTTCGCGAGGCCGAGAATCGTCCGAATGAAATTCTTTCCGTGAAGGCCGAACACCCACGACGTCCGGACAATGAAAAACCGGCCCGACGCCATCGCATCCCGCACGGCGTTTTCCCCCGCCAGCTTCGACGCGCCGTATACATTGCACGGCCCCGTCCCGTCGCCGGTCTCGTAAAAACGATCGCCCGTGCCGGGAAACACATAATCGGTGCTGATGTAAACAAGCTTCGCACCGATTTCCTCACAAGCTGCGGCAATCGCTCTCGTGGCCGACACGTTGACCGTGCGGCAAATCTCCCGCTCGTCTTCCGCGCGGTCCACCGCCGTGTACCCCGCGCAGTGGATCACTGCGTCGGGCCTCTCCCGCAGGACAAACGCTTTCGTCCGCGCCGGATCGTCCAACGGCGTTTCCCGCCGCGTCGCGCCGACGACCTCCGCGCCGCGCCCGCGGAGCACCCGCGCGACGTCGAACCCGAGCTGCCCCGTCACGCCCGTCACAAGAACCTTCATTGTATCAACTCCAACCTATATGATACCATTTGCAACGCACGGACGCAAGGAAAACAAAAAGGAAGCCGCGCGAACGGCTCCCCCGCTTTCTCAGACAATCTTTTCCCCATGGTACGTCTCGCCTTCGATATCCGGCTTCACACCGTAGCCGATGGCCCACTCGCTCTTGTACTTGATGGCCTGCGCGTGGATCGCGTCCATGCGGTCGATGGTGCGGCGCACCTTGCCCGGCACACCCGCCACGAGGGAATTGGGCGGAATGACCTCGTTCTGAAGCACCAGCGCCCCCGCCGCGATGATCGAGCCGCGCCCGATGCGCGCGCCGTCCAGCACCGTCGCGTTCATGCCGATCAGCACATGATCCTCCACCACGCAAGCGTGCACCACAGCGCCGTGGCCAATGGTCACATAGTCGCCGATGATGCAGGGATAATCGTCGGCCACATGCAGGCAGACGAGATCCTGCACGTTCGAGCACTCGCCGACGGAAATATAGTTGACATCGCCCCGGGCGACGACCCCCGGCCAAAGGCTCGCGAAACGCGCGACACGCACATCGCCGGACAAGAACACCTGCGGCGCGACAAAAGCCTCCTCATGGATCACCGGACTTTTTCCCTGAAACTCCCGACTGGTAAGCGTGTACATAGATGCACTCTCCTTTGCTGATTGATCGTACTTCATTCATCTATCGCAATATTTTATCTGATTTTCCCAAAAATTGGAAGGGGCGCGGCGTCATTTTGTGATATAATGTGTCCGCTTAACGAGCGCGAAGCGCGAGTTTCGTGGCACATATCCACTGCATGGGAAATGTGTTCGTTTCGCGAGCGTGAAGCGCGAACTTGGCGGCACATATCCACTATGCAGATACGTATGCCAACAAACCAACACGAAAGGAAGAATCCTATGAACCGGGAAACAGCCCTTCCAATCCTGAAGGAAATGTACGAGCAGGGCAACCCCTTCGTGAAGCTCTGCGGCATCGTCATCGACGACGCCGGGCAGGGCATGGCGAAAAGCCACATGACCGTCACCGAGCCCCTGACAAATCTCGTCCGGCACTTGCATGGCGGCGCGTTGGCCACGCTCATCGACAACATCTTCGGCGTCACCTGCCGCACCGTCGGCACGGAAGTCGTCACCCAGAGCATCACGACGAACTTCATCCGCAACACCGAGATTGGCAAGACCATCTACGCCGAGGCGCACATCCATCACGCAGGGCGCACCACCATCGTCCTCGAAGCCGACGTTTTCACCGAGGAAAAGAAGCTGATGGCCCATTCCATCGCAACAATGTTCGTCAGCGGCACGGACGGCCGCTTCCCGCGCAAGTGGGACGAAAATTGAGGGGGTGCGGACCTTGGACAAAGAAAAATGCCTTGAAATCATCCATGAAATCTTCAGCACGAACCGCTATGTGATCCACAGCGGCATCATCATCGACGAGGTGGGCTGCGGCTGGGCGAAGCTCCACATGACCATCGATCCCGATGTCCATATCAACCTGACCGGCTTCACCCACGGCGGCGCATTCTCCACGTTGGCGAACACCGCCGTCGGCGTCGCCTGCTGCACCGTCGGCGCCCGCACCGTCACGCTGAACATCACCACCGACTTCATCAAAAACATTCGCGCGGGGGAAACCGCCTGGGCGGAAGCGAAAGTCCTCCACCGTGGACGGAAGACCATCGTCCTCGTCTCGAAAATCTACGACGACCACCACAACCTGCTCTGCCAGACCATGGCCACCATGTACGTCAAAGGCGACGACGAACGAATCCCGAAGGAATGGTGAGCGAAATATACCGGGCCGAAAATTTTTCGCCCTGTCTATACGGCGTTTGCTTGTCGCTGCCCCGCAAAGCGGAGTTCATTTATCGCTCGTTCAACATCTTCTCAATCTTCCCCGGCACAGCGTCAATCTCCGCGTTGAGCTTGGCTCGTTGTTGCCGACAGTCCGCAATCAGCTCGAAGGGGTCGAGGATTGCCAAAAGCAAGGCTATATTCCCATTAAACAACGAACACTCATCAGCTATATCCTTGGCTTGTTCTTGTGTTAGTCCAATTTGGAGTTCAGACGCAATCTTCAAGATGCTTTGTGGGTGCATCGAATCAGCACAATCATCCAATATTTTTGCCGGGTCTTTTGTGGTTGCACACAATCGCGCATAAAGTCTGTCTTTCTCTTCTTTGGACAACTTCACCATTTTCAGAGTTCCCTTTCTGCGTATGACGCGTACTTCTTCAAATCATGTATTTGGGTAAGTTTTCTTGTTTTTGTTGGGCTAATATGTTTCCCATCTCTTCCGCCGTTGCCCTTCCAACCATCAAACGCGCCTCTTCCAGATTTTCTGGTTTGCTGTATTATGCAACAGAAAAAGGCCGCTTTGGAAGCGACAAATGTGATTGCGTTCGGCAAAGCGAATCTTCCCAAAATAAAAGCGCCCACCGTTGCCGATGGGTGCTTTTATTTTATAATCTTATTTTTTCTTTTTGGCGGCTTTCTTGCCGTTGACCAGTTCCTTGAAAGCTGCGCTGGCCTTGAAGACCGGGAGCTTCGAAGCGGGAATCTGGATCTCTTTGCCCGTCTGCGGGTTGCGGCCTTTGCGGGCGGCGCGCTGCGAAATTTTGAAGGTGCCGAACTGGAGGAACGCGATGGAGTCGCCTTTTTTCAGCGCGTCGCGGATGGTCGCGAGCGCTGCGGTGACAATGGCGTCAGCGGCCTTTTGCGTCGTGCCGGACTTTTCGGCGACGGCCTTGATGAAATCTGCTTTCTTCACAAGAAATCCCCTCTTTCTTTGATTCGAGTGCGTTGTTGCCCTCATCCCGTATTATAACACAGAAAAACGCGATGTAAATAGGTTTTGTGCGGATAATGTCGTTTGGAGGACGGATTATTTCAAGAATCCGTTGATAATCTGTTCCTCGGCCTCTTGCTCGGTGAGGCCCAATGTCATCAGTTTGATGAGCTGGTCGCCCGCAATCTTGCCGATGGCGGCTTCATGGATCAGCTCGGCGTCCACGTGGTTCGCTTCGAGGGACGGTACGGTGAGGATTCTGCCTTTGTCCATGATGATGGAGTCACATTCGGTGTGGCCGCGGCCGGGGGCATTGCCCACGATGCAGGCGTCAAATTTTTGGAAGGAGGTGTCCCGCGCCACCGAGCGCGACACGACATCGGCGTTCGCGCCTTCGCCGTCGAGGGCAACTTTGTAGCCGGAGACGGCGACCTGGGCGCCGTGGGTCATCAGCCGCTCCAGTACGACGAGCCGCGCGCCCGCCGCCAGTGTCGCGGTGGTCATGCGATTGGTGGAATCCACGCCTTTGATTTGCACCATTTCCATTTCCATGCTGCTGTCCTCGGCCAGCGTGGCTTCGGTGACGGGGTTCAAAATGCGCTTGCCGCTGCCGTCGCCGGAGCCGTAATGCTTTTCCACGTATTTGACTTTCGAGCCCTTTTCGAGGAAAAAGCGGTGGACGCCGTCGTGCTCGGAGTCCTGGTTGCCGCAATTGTCGATGCCGCAGCCCGCGACGATGACGACATCGGCCCCTGCGCCGATGTAGAAGTCGTTGTAAACCGTTTCTTTGATGCCGCTGGCGCTCAAAACCACCGGGATATGCACACTTTCGTTTTTCGTGCCGGGCTTTATGAAGATGTCAATGCCCGTGCCGTTTTTTTTCGATTGGATGTCGATGTTGGCGGTGGTGCTCCGGCCCGCAAGTTGGCTGTTCGCGCGGAAGTTGTACGCACCCATGGGGATGTCGTGGAGCCCCGCGACCTCGGCGATCAGCCGTTTTTGTACCGCGTCCATTTTCAGCATGGCTGTTCCTTCCCGTATAATAAGATTTGCAGGAGCATTTAACGTGCATCTGCATCTACACGAAATTAATCAACAGACGATGGGATGCCCGTGATACAATAGCTGTAAGACAGCAGGGGCAAGTTCTTGTTCCTCCTGTTGAGCCGCAAGGTTGCTTCATTGACAATCCTTCCCTTCGTGGTTTTATTATTTCTGCCATTAAGGAAACGCCGAATAAGTCACCAAATATGATAAAATAGAGGAAGATATCCACAAGAAAGCGAGACGAGAACATGGAACAGCTGTCATTCATCGATGCGGAATATGAAAGCCGGAAGAGAATCCCCAAGCGCGAGCGC
>JAFVAI010000090.1 GCA_017480545.1 Schwartzia sp. (in: firmicutes)
AGCCTTGATCGCGGAATTCCGCGCCAAAGCGAAAACCGAGGACGGCGGGCCGGAAACGGAAAGCGAAGCCGAAGGCCACGTCGAGAACATCCGGCAGACGCTGGCGCGTTTCAGCGAGTCCTTGGACGAAACGCTCCGCGCACTGAACCCCCAACCGGCGGCGGAAGCCTGATGCTATCACTGTTAATACTTATCTCAGACCAAAATTTTAAATAAAATTTTGACCTGAGATGCGCCTGCTTCGCAGGCTACAGCCGCGCTAAAGCGCGTCTGACGTCTCATGCAATCGCAGTAAGGATTTAAAAAATCCTAACTGCGATTAGTATAAGATTTTGCGATCAGCATGAAAATTTCATAGCGAGCGAAAAAGCTGTCGCGCGAAAATTTTCGGCGGCAGCTTTTTTTGACGCGCAAAATTCTTTTATCACACGCACAACGGCGGCAGTTCGCGATTTTCGCCATACACGAAAAAACGCGGAGGGGGAATAAAATTGTTTCACGTGAAACAAACGAACATAACATGAAAAAATAATGAAAGATTTTTTGGCGTGTCGAGGTTCCCAAAAAATTTCAAAAAATACAGTTGTCTCCTCTTTACAAATATGAAATTTGTGATACACTAGTAGGCAGGAAAGGTGTCGAAGGAGTCGCAAACGTATGACGGGTCTGCGAACGCAGTTGTATTACATATAGGGCCGCAGGCGAATCAAAACAACAGTCAGGTTCTGTCCTTGCTTCGGTGAGGGCGGTTCTGAATAAATCCTCCTTATACTCCTTTGGTTGGTTTCCTTTTTTCATCTTCCTTTCTTGTTTTTCATGGTGTCTCCTTTCAACCAGAACCGCCGCTCGGCTTCGCCGGACGGCGGTTTTGGCTTTTTCTTGCCTTTTCTCCATGCTTCCTTGTGCGAAGCTTCCCATATATCGTTGCGGATTTTCCACAGATTTTGTCCACAATGTGGATAAATACCTGTTTTTTGATTATCCACAATCTTTTTCACAGCTGTGAATAGTTTTCCCAAAACACACGCAAGCCGCCGCGCAATCCGTCCACAACAAACGGGAATGTCAGGAATGACGGCTTGCGAAAACATTTTGCCGGAAGGTTGAAATTCGCGTAATGCAGAAGGGAGGTCGGCGCAAATTCGCCGGCCTCCCTTTTTGTATTACGCGAACAGGTTTTGCAGTCCCGTTTCCAGGAACGCGAGGGCGAGCCAGCCGCCGACGCAGACGAGGATATAAAGCAGCAGCGCCAAAAAGAAATGGCGTGCCCGCTTGCCGTTTTCCGGCAAGAAGAGCGCGGCGCTGAGGAGATCCGCCACAAAGAAAGCGCCGAGGCAGAGGACGCCGATCCCGAGAAGCAGGAAGAGAAACTCCACCGGGGTCGAGTGCCCCATGCGTTCCTTGCCGGAGGTGAGGTATTCGAGCGCGGCTTGCGCGCCCCAAGCCATCAGCACAGGCGTTGCCAGTCCCCAAGCCGCTGCCGTCAGGTAATGCACCCAGTGCCGCATCGTAAATGCCCCCATTTCTTAAGGAAACGCCGAATAAGTCAAGTCGTGGCCATGCCGAGGGATTTTTAGCTTTGCATAAGCGACCGCTAAGCGCTAAAGCGCTAAGCGTCTGCTTATCGTCAGGCAAGGAAGATGGCGTGAAGGCGTAGCATCGCTACGTCGAACGCCATCTGACGCGGCATGACGGAAAAAGACCCGGCATGGGCGCGGCGGGACTTGTTCGTCGTTTCCTTACCCCCATTCATCCAACAAGTCCATGATTGCCCGGCAACCGAAGAAAATGACCGTGTAGCCGACGACGAGCAGGAGGCCGTCCTTGAGCGGATCGCCGGTGGAAAGTTTGGCGAGCGCCGCGCGGCCGGCCAGCGTGAGCGCGAGCAGGGCGGCGGCGAGGATGACGGGGGAAAATTCCAGCTTGTGGGAATCCCGCTCTTCGGGCCGCATGGCGTAGATGTGGACCGCGCGCCAACCGGGGGAGAGCTCGACGGTGATTTCGCCCCCGTGGATTTTATAGGACCAGTCGAGATAGCGCGTTTCCTGGTACGCCCGATAGTTGACGTACATGCTTGCCAGACAGACGAAAAGCGACGCGGCGAAAGCGACTGCCAGAGGTTTTGCCGTCACGATGCGTTCCTCCTCCCGGGGGCGGATATCGGGTGCCACAGCTGTGTACTTTGGGACTTGCTCCTGTGGTTTCGTTTTCTTGCCCCACAGAAACTATACCACATTTTCCGTCGGTTTTCGAATCTATTTATGGAACCTATGGAAACGCCGAACAAGTCCCTTCGGCCCACGCCGAGGGATTTTTCCGTCATGCTGCGTCAGATGCCGTTCGACGTAGCGATGCTACGCCTTCACGGCATCGTCCTTGCCTGACGAAAAAATCCCTCGGCGTGGCCTCGAATTGACTTATTCGTCGTTTCCCTATAGGGAACCTCTAAAAACTTGTTGTTGGACTCCCCCCGTCAGCTTCGCTGACACCCCCCTCAATGAGGGGGGCTTGTATTGACGCATGTTTTAGCCTCCCTCTTTGAGGGAGGTGTCAGCCCGCAGGGCTGACGGAGGGAGTTTTTAGAGGTTCCCTATAGAAAATGCCTCGTTAGGAACCCCTCCGCCCCGAAGGGGTGGAGGGGTTTTCAGAGGTTCCCTGATAGGAGGCTCCAACCACAACCCGGCTCGGTCGCTCCTGGTTCCATTCTGGAACCCCCCTTGTTTTCGATGCCGTCGAATAATATCATATAGATGGAGGAGTCTGATGATATTGGACCGCGATCTTTGCCGGTTCCACGGCGCCAACGACGTCCGGCTCCGGGCGGCGATGAAGCCCGGTGCGGCGGAGGGCGTCACGGTTTAGGATATAGCAAGGATTTTTTGCGGCAAGTTGCAAGGATGAACAGAAAGGCTACAGGTGATCATGATGGCGTACGGGCATACCATCAAAAAGCGGAACAACAAATCTCGCGCCAAGACGCGGCAAATGGAGCCTCGTTTTGTCCTCGCCTCCTTGGCGATGGCGGCGGGGATTTTCGCCTCTCCCTTCGGCGTCGGCGAGGCGGCGATTTCCCGAAGAGATGGGACGGTGCTCTTCGGCATGGAGTCCACAGACGTCATCATCCGGCAGCAAAACGCGCCCGACGCGGAGATCGTGGTGGAATAAAAATTATATGTATTGCTTTGCCCATTAAATGCCATGACATAAGCTTGCCCTCCCCGCAAGGGGAGGGCAGGCTTGGCAAGATGGAATCAAAATCATTTGCAAAGGAGAATGAGACAATGAACAAGAACGCGGAAGCATTCAAGGCGTACCTCGACGAGAAGGACATCCATGTTTTCGAGGTGGAGGAACTGGAGGGGGACAGCCAGCAGACGGTTGTGTTCCGTTCCCACATCACGACGGAGGGGCAGCAGCTTCCCACCGCCGTGATTCTGGACGAGTCCGTTTTCGCGCTGGTGCGGGTGCAGGTCTCGCCCAAGGCGCTGACGGAGAGCAACCAGTTGGAGCTCCTGAAGCTGATCAACGAGGAATCCGCCGCCTACAAGCCATTCAAGCTCTACCTGAACCGGGACGGCGACCTGATGCTGGACGTGTGCCTGGTCGTTGACGAGACGCTGAAAGGGGACACGGTCTATACGATGTTCTCGGTCATCATCAATTATCTGGAGGCCAACTACCGCAAGTTCATGAAACGCGTCTGGCAGGGAGATTGACAGAGGAAGCGAAAACATTTCAACCTGTCAGGCGTATTCTTCGTATGAAGAGGATCGCTGCCGATGAAAACATCATTGGCTTTGGGAAAGAGAAAGCATATGACCGCAAGGCGCGGCCCCGCGTTGAATAGACGCGGGGCCGCGCCATTTTTCTTTCTTTTTTTCCGCTCCCCAACGAAAGCGGAAAAAAGAAACCCGCCGACGGATTTCCGACGCGGGTTGGCGGCTCTTTTTATCCCTGCCGGAAGGGGCAGTCGTGCTTCGGGCAGATGGCACAGTTTTTCGGCGCGTCTTTTTTTTCGCCCGCGCTGACGCGCAGGAGGCCGATGACGGCGGTGACGGATTTTCGCGGGCAGAGCATCATGCTCTCGGTCAGGGAGACGCCGAGGCTCGCCGCCTGTGTCAGCCGCAGAAGCTCGGGCTGGGCGTGGATGTCCCAGTCGCCGTAGCCGGGGGAGAAGCGCCAACGCATCGTGTACCCTTCCTTCGCGAAGTGCGGGCGGAGCATCGCTTCGCAAGCGTCGCAGACCTGCTCGACGGCGGCGGTGGCGGCGGCGTCCAAAAGTACCGAGTGGGCGTAGCGCCCCTCGTCAAAATGGCGGGTGACGGCTTCCTCGACAGCGTCGCCGACAGTGGCGGCGAGGAAGACGACGCGGCTCGCTCCGGCCAAATGCTTGCGAACGACGTCGCCCTCGATGACAAAATCCGGATGCGCGGCCACGGTTCCGGTTTCGCAATCGTAAGCAAAAACTTCCCACCGCGCCCGGGGCGCGGCTAAAAGCAACGCTTCCTCGCAAGCCGACGCAATCGCCGCCTCGTCAAAGACCGCTTTCGCCAGTCCCGCGTACCGCCGCGTTTCCTTCGCGTCCACAGCGGAAAGCCGCGGCGCATAGATAGGCATAAAACTCACCTCGTTTTTCCTTTTATTATACAAAAATGTTTCACGTGAAACAAAGAAACAAATGTTCCAATGTTTCACGTGAAATATTTTTGTGCGTTATGCGTTTTCTTTGTCTTTCTCCCCGTCCACGACCAGCGTGGCGGAGCCGTATGCCTTCAGCGGCTTGCCGTTTTCGTCGAATTCTGTCGTGTAGCGGACATGGAACGGGATGCGGCCAACGGTCAGGGGGATGATGGCGTCGAGGCTCGGCTCGCCTTCCGCGAGGCGGCGGTGCCAGTCGCGGTACATATCCGCGTAGTCCGGCGGGAAGATGCCCACCTCGATGGCCGGCTCCGGGTAGTTCTTGACGAGCGCGGGCAGGCCGAGGTCGCGCATGCAGCGGAAGCAGGGACGCATTTCCTTGGTCGCGATGGTGTATTCCCACGCGTAGACGTTCGCCTGCTCGCTGGCATGGCGAAACTTTTGGTCGCTTTCATAAACCTCTTGGTAGCTTTTCTTTTCCGCCGTGACGTTTTGCACCATCGCGTAAATCAGGTACTGGCCGCCCGCGTTTCCGATGACACGGATATGGCTGCGGATGCAGATGCGGTCATCGCCGCAGCATTTGGAATGAAGGTCCCGCCATGTTTCGCAGGTTTCTTCTCCCTTGGAGGCAATCGCTTTCCGGATGGTGTCCTCGTAGATTCTTTTATTTTCCTCGTTCAGCTCCTGCCACGGGTTGAAGTCGATGGTTTCCTTTTCTGTCAGGCGCATGCCGAGTTCCTGCGTGTACTTCTCGTTGACACGCAGGATTTTCACGAGCCCGTCCTGATAGGAAAACAGCGCGGCGGCGCCGACGAAGTTGCTGAAAATCAGCGTCTCCATCGAATCGGGATCCCAGAATTTTCCCGCGTTCATCGCGTTGATCAGTTTCATAGCCGGAGCGGTGGCCTCGTGGTCGGTCTGTCCGAGTTTGACCAAAAATTCGCTTTCGGGAAGCGGCTTGGAATACAAATATCCCTGAATATAGTCGCAGCCGAGGCTCTTCATGTAGTCGGCCTGCTCCATCGTCTCGACGCCTTCGGCGATCAGCGGCGTGCCCAGCCATTTCGCCATCTGCACCACGGAGCTCAGGATGATGCCGCCGCGCCCGCCGATATCGCCTTCCAAAAAGCCGAGATCCAGCTTGATGATATCCACGTCGAGATGCTTCAGGATATTCAGCGACGAATAGCCGCTGCCAAAATCGTCCATTTCCACGATATAGCCGCAGGCGTGCAGCTTTTCAATGGTGTCCACGATCAGCTCCATGCCGCCGATGGCCGACGACTCCGTGAGTTCGATCCGCAGAAGCTTGACGGGAATTTCATATTGCTTGCGGATTTTCTCGATTTCCTCCACATAGGAATGTTGAAACACGTCCCGGCGGGACATATTGACGGAAATCGGCACCGTCGGGACGCCCGTATCCAGACATTTTCTCTGGAAACGGCAAACGGACGCGAAAATATGGACGTCCGCGCGGAAAATCAAGTCGTGCGCTTCCATCACCGGCACGAAATCCGCCGGGGACTGCATCCCGTAGACCGGAGAGAGCCAGCGCATCAGGGCTTCCGCGCCCACCATGCGCCCGGTACTGTGATTAATCTGCGGCTGATACACGGGGTAAATATGTTTTTCACGAATCGCTTCCGCAAAACCATCGACGATTTCCTGTTCGATCATTTTATGTCCCATTCTGCGCCCCCTTGTTTTTCGTGATGACATGATTTATTGCTCCGCTATTAAGGAAACGCCGAACAAGTCCCTTCGGCCCACGCCGGGTCTTTTTCCGTCATGCTGCGTCAGATGCCGTTCGACGTAGCGATGCTACGCCTTCACGGCATCTTCCTTGCCTGACGAAAAAATCCCTCGGTGTGGCCTCGAATTGACTTATTCGTCG
>JAFVAI010000091.1 GCA_017480545.1 Schwartzia sp. (in: firmicutes)
CCCGGTGGCAGGGCACGATCAGCGGCACAGGGTTCCGTCCCACCGCGCCGCCCACGGCCTGCGCCGCCATGCGGCCGCCGCGCCGCGCGGAAAGAGCCTTTGCCAACGCGCCGTAGGTCGTCGTCTCGCCATAGGGAATTTCCAGCAGGAGTTTCCAGACCTCCATGCGGAACGGTGTGCCGCAGAGATGCAGCGGCGGCGTGAAGCCCGGCGCGCGCCCGGAAAAATAAAGCGCAAGCCAGCGCCGCGCCTCCCGCAGCGCCGGATGCCCCGAAGAAACGCCCGCACCCGTCTCCGGGGCGAAACCGAGACCCGTCAGCCCTTCGTCGTCGGCGGACAATACGATATTTCCCAGCGGCGACGCGTAATTCGCGAAAACCTTCATGTTCTTCCTCCCCGCTTGCGTTCCGCCGGGTCGGTCGCCCCGGGCAGCGCGCCGCCCGCCACCGCCCAGAGGTAAAGGCTCGCGACGCTGCCATAGGGCGAGAACCGGTGCCGGTAACGCTCGAACTGCTCCCGGCTGATGTCCCGATGGCGGTAAACCATGCGGAGCCCGCGCCGGATGGCGAAGTCGCCGAAGCTCAACACGTCCGGCCGCTCCAAGCTGAACAGCAGGATCATTTCCGCCGTCCAGACGCCAATGCCGGAAAGAGCGGTCAACGCGGCAACCGCGTCCTCGTCGCCCAACTTTTTCAGCGCGCCGAGGCGAAATTCGCCCGCCTCGACTTTTCGCGCAAATTCCATGATGTACGCGGCCTTCCGAAAGCTCATGCCGAAACCATGCAGCCGTTCCTCGCCCGCCGCCAGCACCGTCGCCGCGTCCACCGTCCTGAGCCCCTCCGAGAGCCGTCCCCAGACCGCCGCCAAGGCCTTGTTGGAAATCTGCTGCCCTACGATATGGCGGACGACGGCGGAAAACAGGTCCGTGTCCAGCGCCCGCCGAATCGGCCCGACGGCGTCGATGACCGCCGCCAGCTTTTTGTCTTTCGATTTCAGATAGGAAATTTCTTTTTCGCCATAGCGGAAATATCTCGCCCTGCCCATGCCGTTCCCTCCCGTCCTTTCATAAATTATAACACAAATTTTGCGCGCCGCTCTTTTTTGCCGCGCGTTTTTCCTGTATAATAGGGAAATAAACATCGAATCTTGAGGGAGGAACAGCGTTATGACAGCAGACACCCGGTACGCGGAACTGATCGCGGCGTTTCACAAGACATGGGAAAACTTTCCGGGACAGGCGCGGCTCATCGACAGCAAGCATCACGTGATCGCGGTCAACGCGTTCGCGGCGAAAAACGGGCGGACGCCCGGCGAAATCTGCGCGGCCTTCGGCGCACCGGAAAGCCACAGGGGCTGCCGCAAGGCCGAGGCGATCAAGACCGGCGAGGGAAAGCTCGACCGCCCCTTCGCGGAGCGTGTGCGCGGCTGGGTGCCGCTGGAGGACTGGCCGGACGTGGTCGTGCATTTCTCCCTGGCCGTCCCGGAAGTCAATGCCTGAAAAGAATCTGGACGGGCACAAATGTTTGTACACAACCTGGGGATAAAATTGTGGACAAATCGAGAATGTTTTGCCCATCCACTGCGGAACTGCATTTTTGTATGGAGGGCGAAGCGCCATGAACGGAAAAAAGATCATCGCGGCGGCGCTGGGCGCTCTGCTGTTCTGCACGGGCCCGGCGGCGGCGCTGCTGCCGGAGGCCTATGCCGCCGCCAGAAAGACCGCCAACCCCAAAAAAGAAAAAAAGGAGCCGACGCGCCAAAAGGGCGGCCAGCCCGAGATCCTGACCTATGAGCGGGCCATGGAAATCGAAAACAAGCGGCACGCGAACCGGTTGGAAGCCATCCGGAAATTCTACCGTCTCCACCGCCCGAAGCGCCGCCTCGCAACCCAGAAGGAAAACGAGTTCCACGCGAAGCGGGTGCAGGAGATCAAAGAAAAATACGGCATGGCCTAGCGCGTCTCTTGACAAACCGCCTCTCCGGACAGGCACAAACCGTTGGCAAAACAGGCGCAAAAAAATTTGAGGTAAGAATTTCTTACCTCAAATTTTTTTACTCCGCCCGTTTCTCTTCCATGTACGTCTTGAAGTCAAAGGGCGGCTCGATGGTGTAGCGCGCCTCGAACATCCGGTTCCACGGGAAATGGACTTCCAGATATTGCATATCCTCCATCGGCGGCAGATTCTCCTCGATGAAGCGGCGCATGAACTGCGTCGCCCGCGCCTCCGCCGCGGGGCGTTTCGCGTCGAGGCTGGAGTACGCGCCCGCCGCGCGGAACCAACCGAGCTGCCGCGCCACCGTGTTGCGCACGTTCGCCTGATACGCCCAATCGTCGAGATAGCGCGTCGTCAAAAGCTCGTCCATCGCCTCCGGCGTCATCTTCCCCGCCAGCATGCCTAGCCCCAGCACGAAACCGGTGCTGTTCGTCGCGGTGTTCCAACCGGAGTAGGCGCAAAGCTTGTAAAGCAGCCCGCGATTTTTCAGCATTTCCATCAGCGAGTTGTCCGAGCCGTTGGCGAAGGCGATATCGGCCACGCAGGTCGGCTTGCCCGACGCCACGCTCTCCTCCACCAGATCGGCGAAATACTTCGTGCCCTCGTGGGCCTTGCTATCGTTCCTGCGGTCATTGGCCTCCCCGGTGCGCCCGCTGGGATTCGTATTCACCAAAAGCGTAAAGTCCGCGTTTTTCGGCGAGGCGACCAACATGCCGCCCGCCGCCAACACATGCCCTTTGATGCTCTCCGAGATTTTCTCGTCGGAATAGGACGGCACGGTCTCGCCGCCGCGTCCCCAGTTGTACCTTACGTAAACGAAGGGCACCGATTTCGTCCGGTCGTTCACCGCCCGCGTCAGCATCAGGAGGCCAAACTCGTCGATCCCCGCCAAGGCTTGGAATTTCGTCGGTGACAAATCCTTTCCCGTCTCCGCGAGCTTGCGGCTCTCCATGTGCGTCTGGGAAAAGGGCGCGTTGTCGTCGCGCCCCAGCGCGAAATATTCGAAGACCCCGGCCCGCGCCAGAGCAATCAGGGATTGGCTGGCCGTGAAATTCTTTTTGCGGCGGTCGAGCCAATCGTCCAACGCATTTTGCGGAATCAGCCGCTTCAAGAACTCGTATTCCTTCTGCTCCCGCCGCGTCAGCCCTTCGGCTTCCTTCTTGTCCGTCAACGCCGTATAGCGGAAAATGTCGCTGCCGTAACTCATGTAATAGCTGGGCTCCTCGCCCCCCGAAGCCTCCCCCGAGCGCGGCGTCCGCATGATCGAGCCCCAAGCGTAAAGCTTCAGCTTCGGGTACCGCTTTTTGAACGCGCGGAACCGCTCCGCACGCGCCCGGATCTCGGACTCGCTGTACTGATGCTTGCGCGAGCCGACGAGGCTGCCGTAAAGCAGCGTGTCCGACGAAAGCACCGCCATGTCCGCCGTCTTCGCGCGCGCCTCCAGCCAGTCCCAGACCTCCTCGGGATTGCCGAGCCGCTCCCTCGAGCCCAGCATATCGTCCGGCGGCACCTCAATCTCCCAGCCCAGCTTCCGAATGACGTCCGCCGTCTGCTCATCGGAAATCGGGCGGTTGTCATGCGGCACAAAGAGAACCCGCTCCTTCGGCGGCGCCTTCCGCGCGAACGCGGGCTGCGCCGCGCAAACGAGAACGCAAAACGCCAGCAACGCGAGCAGAAAACTCCGTCCCGTCATTTCCCGTCGCCCCCGCCCGCCTCGCGGACATCCGTCCAGAGCGCCCGCGCCCGCTCGTAAACCTGCGGGTCGGTCGCCCGAAGCGTTTGGTCGCCGATCAGGCGGCTGATATACTGCGTCGCCGTCTCGATTTCGCCGATTTCATAATACAGCGCGCCGACGAGGAAAATCGCCATCGAGTCCGACATCTGCCCGATGGGGTAGCGCTCCGTCATCACCGACTGGTCGTAAAGCTCCGCCGCTTTCCGTAGAAACGGCGTCTCGTGCTCCGTGTCGCCCGCGATACGGTAAACCCACGCCAGCTTCATATACAGGCCCGCGCAGTGCGCCAGCGACGAATGAATCATCTCCGCGAAATAAATCGCCAGCTTGTAAGAGGCCACCGCCTCCGGCACACCCCGCGTTTCCTTGAACTTGAAATTCACGTGCCTCGATTGCAGGAAATTCGCGATGGTCTCCTTTTGGCTCACCGGCATCGGCGCCAGAAACGTTTTCTCATCCGCCGCGTAGCCGCAGTGCTCGCAAACCCAAATCGTGTACAGGTACGGGTTGAACCCCTTGTAATGTGTGCAGAGATCCACATCCGTTTTCTCC
Organism: Schwartzia sp. (in: firmicutes); assembly: GCA_017480545.1. Lineage (GTDB taxonomy): Bacteria > Bacillota > Negativicutes > Selenomonadales > Selenomonadaceae > RUG12372. The sequence goes on from JAFVAI010000091.1 coordinate 4,282, forward strand.
ACAATCACCCGCGAGCGCGTCTTCGTCACCCGCGTCTTTTGCCCGCAGATCGGGCAAACCTTCTCCACGACAAACGTAAAACCCTCCGCCAAAATATTCACTCCCCTTGGGAAACTGTTCCCGATTTCTCTTCCAATGAAAGATAACTGTATGATACCACAAACAGAGCGCAAAAAAAAGACGGCGCGGAAAACAAAAGACGGGACTGTCGCACATAATCAATGTACGGCAGCCCCGTCTTTGCGGCTGCAATTCTTATCCCTTGTACAACGGCACCGTCAAGCTGCCCGTCGGCATCAGCGTCATCGTGTAGTCCTTGCCGACATACTGCTCGGCCAGCTTCAGCGCCTCGTCCACAGTGTCCACCGCCGCCGTAAACAGCATATCCTTCGCCAGCTGCCTGTCGAGCGCCGTCACGAGGATAAACTTCGCCTTCTTCATCAGCCGCGTCACCGCGTAGGCTTTGTTCGCGCCAATCACGAACCGTTCGCGAAGCTCCGCCTCGATGGCCTCCGGCGAGCCGAGCCGCTTGCAGGTCTCTTCCAATACCTTGCTGCCGCTGCCCTCCTCGCACTCGGCGAGAAGCACCACGACGCCGCCCTCGCGCACCGCCAGCGAAGCGTTGTCCATCGTCTTCTGCATCTGGTACACATTGATATCCTTCGGATAGCCGCCGCAGCTCACGATCACCACATCGGCCTCCTTCTCGATGGGTACACCGTACGTCGCGTCCACGAACTTGCAGGCCTCGATATGCGCCTTCACATAATCGCCCGCGAACATCTTCAGGAACCGATGCTCGGCGTCCAGCACCGCGTTGAACAGGAACACGCTGCGCCCCTTCGCCCAGAGCGCCGTCCCCTCCAGCTGGTCGTCGTAAACGGGATTGCCCTCGGCCTTGCCGAGCCCCGCCCGCGGATCCATCATAAAGCTGTGGTTGTGCCGCACCGTCTCCATCGCCGCGCAGCCCGGCAAAACCGCCTTGCGCCCGCCGCCATAGCCGCTGAAATAATGGTGGACAATCGTGCCGGTCAGAATCACATGGTCGCTGTGGCAAATGCGCTTATTGATCAGCACCGGCGTAAAGCGGCTCGTCGTGCCGAAATACTCGAAGTCCGAAGGGATATTGCAATCGCTGTTGTACATCTTGAGCCGCGAAGCGACCTCCTCGCCGACGCCCGCCTTCATCTCCTCCTCGGTCATCAGGCGGTGCGTCCCAAGGGAAAACACAATCTGCATATTCTCGTCGGGCACACCGAGGCGGTTCATCTCATTCACCAGCACCGGCATAAAATCGAAGCTGTTCGCCACCGCGTCGGGTCGTTGCAGATAAACGTCACTGTGTCGCCGGGCTTCACAATCCGCGAAAGCGGCGGCGTCCCAATCGGATGCTCGATCGCGTCCAACACCGCGCCCTTGATATCGGTCAAAAGCGGCTGCTTCGGCATCTCAATCACCTTCAGCACACGGCTCTCGTCCACGGAAAACGACGTCGTCCCCCGCCCGTAATGAAACGTAAACTCCTTCATAACCCGTCCTCCTTCATCGCATAATCGCATGAATCTTCTGCTGATATTATACAAGATTTCCCGCGATTCCCCAAGAAAAATCTGCAATAAAAAAATAACCCGCGCGTCATTTGCACGAGTTATATATACCGCAGCCTCATCGCGCGCCGTTCCACGACGTGCCTTTTTTATACGAAAGCCCAAACTGCGAAAAAATCTTCCCGACGATATGGTCTATCTGCTTCTCCACCGTATCCGCCCCGCCGTAAAACGTCAGCATCGGCGGCACAATCGCGCAGCCCAGCTCCGCCGCCGACAAAAGATTGCGAAGATGCACCCTGGAAAGAGGCGTCTCCCGGGGCACCAGCACCAGCCGCCGCCCTTCCTTCAAGCACACGTCCGCCGCCCGAAGCAAAAGATTGTCAGCGTACCCGCAAACAATCCCCGCCAACGTCTTCATGCTGCAAGGAACCACAGCCATCCCGTCCGAGGCAAAAGACCCGCTGGCAATCGCCGCCGCCATATCCCGCGAATCATAAGAAACATCCGCCAACGCCTTTACATCTTCCAGCCGAAGCGACGTCTCGCACAAAAACGTCCGCGCCGCCGCCTCGGAAACCACAAGATGCGTCTCCACACCAACCTCGCGCAAAGCCTTCAACAAAGAACATCCCATCACAACGCCGCTGGCGCCGGAAATCCCGACGATAATACGCATACAGCTTGCCACCTCACATTTCTGCTATCTTACCACATTCGCCGCAGTTTTGCATCCGTTCCATCCCGCTGTTGACCTTGCCACTGGACGCTGTCCTCGTCATGTGTTATATTTTTGCCGAAAAGTTTTTCACCAACAGACGCAAAACAAAAAGAAATAGCAACAAGGAGAACCATACAATGTGGAACTTTGAAACTTACCTGAAGGAACACAAAATCGCAACACTAGACATCGGGGAATGCTTGGCGGAACAATATGAAAACATTGACACTTGGCCTATATATCGCCCCCTGGCAACGCGTTCAGAAAAGGCTTTGTTCAAATTATATGAGCATCTGCCCCCCCGTATGAAACAAAGCATTGACGGCAGCCGTTGGTACGGCGCCTGGAAGCACTGCATCGAAAACTATGACACCGTCATCATTGGAAACTCCCTGCGCGGCAGAGATGTCATCGAATACATCCAATCGCGCAACCCGAACGCACGAACCATCATATATTACACCTCTATCATCGGAGAGAAAAACAGAAAAGACCCGCGCCGATACGCGGGCCTTGATGTAGAATTTTGCACCTTCGACAAAGGTGACAGCGAGCGTTTTGGCATCCGCTATCTGCCATATTATTACAAACCGTTATCTTGTCCCCTCGCGGAACTACGAAAGGAAAACGCCGCCTGCCAACCCAAGCAGGACGTATTCTTTATCGGAATGGCTTATGACCGTGCGGAGAAACTGGTCAAAATGCACGAATTTTTTCAAGCGCAAGGCATCAACGACAAGCAGGTCATCGTAAAAAATCCTCATCAGCACTACGAAGAACACATCGCAAAACACCTGACCGACACCCACATGACCTACGAAGAAATCATAGAAGAAATAAGAAAAAGCCGCTGCATCTTGGAAATCGTGCAGGGCGGCCAACAAGGCATAAGCCTCCGCCCCATGGAAGCCGCCGTTTTCCAACGAAAACTCATCACCGACAACAAGAACATAGTCAACAGCGACCTCTATACGTCAGACAACATCTTCATCCTAGGCATCAACCCCATCGAAAAATTGAAAGACTTCATTGAAAGCCCCTACGTCCCTCTCCCCGACGAAAGCCTCGAAAAATACACTCCGCAGTATTGGTTGGATAAGTTGATGCTCCTATCCTGCAACAACGCTTCCTTTGTATAATTGCTGATGGAAAAACATTTACAGGACTTGATAAACAAAGATGTGATAAATGCTGTCCTGAGAATCGCATTCGCATACCATCTGCAATAAAAGCTCTGCGACATTTGTTAAAACATATCGTGACGAAATACACTTTCCTCCCTATAATTCAAGTACTCTTCCCTCCACGCATCTTCAAACTGCACCGTCTTGAACCCCATGCCGAACCATCCAATATCAAAGCATTCCTTGATTTCAGCAAGACATTCCTCCACGTGAAATTTCGGCTTCAAAACTTGAATCGGCATATTTACACAATCTTCCTTTCCAAGACAAACTAATAAAATCCTGTTTTTAGTCCATACTCGCAACGATGCGCATCAGAATGGGGTCCGACTGCTCTGTCTTTGAAAAGCCTCTATCTTCTTCTAATGACAATATCTTGTATCCAAAGCGGATTATCTTGTTCTCCAATGTCTTCGGATCAATAAACCTCCGAAAATGTCCTTCGTAAATATAGGTATTCGGCGCGACTTCCGTCCCTTTTCCATAAATATCGTCATGGATTGTTCTAGCCTCAATAAATAATTTGCTTCCGCCAAACATGGCATCCTTAATATTTCGTAGCAGTTCATCCTCTTGTTCGTCCGTGATTGCGTGAAGAGTAAAACGACTATATATATAATCATACTGCCGTTGAAAGACAGCTCGGCATTTCACAAAATCGTCACAAATGAACATCGCTTTGTCGGAATCGCCCACAGTAACTTGTAAACTTCGAATTGCTTCGTCTGAGGCATCCACTCCCGTGACGTACAATCCCCGTTTCATAAAAAAAAGACTGTCGCGCCCATTACCGCAGCCAAGCTCCAGAAGCTGCTTTCCATGCACCAAACCATCGGCAATATCCATCGCAAAATTGCTCGGTTTCCCCAATATTTTGGGCCGTTTCATATAATACTGATTCCAGTATAAATGATCACGTGCAAAGTCATCTTCCGTCTTCGGCGTTACCGCCAAAATATCGCGCACCATATTGGCCACGGATTGTGTACCGTCATTACGCAGAGTAATATCAGCGTGGAGGGGAAGTTGCGCTTTTTTATAGTTAGCTAGGATTTCCTCACAAGAATATAAGCCACTCTTGTCATATTGTTCCATAAGCTTTACAGGCGTATCCACAAATACCTCCACATAGCCCTTGATATGTGTCCGGTTCCATTCACGTATCTCATGGAACATAGCAATCGTACAAATGACAACAATAATGCCTTGATCGGCCAACAGTTTGCAAAGTTGTGAATATCGCCGCCCGCGCGCCAGCCGTTCATCATCTGCATAGCCAAAAGTATCACCGACAAATTGTTTTAAAATATCACCATCAAGTATCAGGACGTTGTCATGCTCTTTGCGCAAAGCGTAATAAAGGGCTGTTCCAATCGTTGTTTTCCCGCTGGCCTTCAGTCCTGTTATCCAGTATACCCTTCCAGCCTTATGCACGATCATCCACTCCCTGTAATTTCTTCGAACTTACTTCATAATTTCCGTACATAAATTTCTCCCATATGAAAGCCAGAACTTCTTCTGGAGAAATACTCCCGTCATTTACTATACGCACATTTGGACAGCTTGGCAGTTCCAACGTCAAATCCATTCCCACAACATCTCGTGCTTCACCACGAATTGATTTGCTGTACAAGCCCTTCTTATCTCGTTGTTTCAAAATTCTCAACGGAACATCGAGAAAAATTTCTCGATAAAGCGGAATATTTTTCCGATTCCACTCCCTCACACTTTCGAACATACTGATAGTACAGCAAACAACGTCTATACCTTGATCTGAAATCATCTTGCACACACGCGCATTACGATAAGCTGCCTGACGCCTATCATCTTTGGTATATCCATTTGCGTCATTAAAAGCCCAACGTGTGACATCTCCATCTAAGAGAATCACATTTGGCCTTTCCGCCCGCAAACGGTTGTATAAAAGCGTCCCTATCGTAGTTTTCCCTGCCCCCGCCAATCCAGTCACCCAATATACTGTTCCAATCTCCATGCAACAATCTCCTTCATAGTTATTATATTCTCAATAACAATGCATTACGATATTCTTTTCCGTGACGCCAAGATATTCATAGAACTCAATAGCGACCTTCCGCTTCTCTTTCCATGGGTTGCAAAACTTCCCTGCCTTGGTCCGAAGTTCAGCAATCCTCCCTGCATAGGCCGGATTATCAATTAAGTTGATATTGCATTCCTTGTCACGGAAGTAAGTTTCTTCTCCAAGGATATTGATGGTATAACATTCTCCTTCTGCGGTGATAACCTTTGTCGCCTGCAAATATTTCTTCAATTCCGCCTTGCTTATTTCCCTTCGCTCATAAAGGAAATGTTTCCATGCGCCCTTCAAATGAGTCGACAAAAAATCGCCGCCATATGGATCAATAACATCCACTATCGCTGCGTCCGTAAATGCCTCGTCAATGTTTCCTTCTGGACGCAACAATCCATCAAGCAGCTTATGCATATCCCTATAACTGAACAACCGGTATTCATCGCCGCATACTACCCCTTTTCCCATTACCTTAAACGGCATATTGACATTCTGCTCTGTTAAGTCATGCTCATTGCCATGATCGCTCATGTAGATGCTGATAGAATCGGAAGGGAATAAACCGTGATACCATTCTAGCTGCCGGTCAAGGTAATCTCGACTCTTCTTTGCCTCCCCCGAGCAATCCACTGTTTGGTTTATGCCGAGGTCATGAGAAATAGGGGCTACGAACGCCGACGGATAAGGATCGTGGGTTTCCATACAATGAAAAAGCAATACGCACGCATTCGAAGTTGATAGCAATCGATCAAGTGCGTGCCACATACCAATCATAGACGGCGCATAGTTCGTTGGGTAATTTTGATAACAATCATGACGTATGTCATTTTTCAATTTGGTCATCATATTCGCAGAATAGATATGCAGTTCTCGTCCTTGGGAAGCATAGTCCGAAAAAATGGTATCTTTTATCCCCAAAGGCTTTTGCCGAATCAGCTTTCCTGCTTTCACATTCTTCCCCGTCAAAATTGAATACATCACAGCGCGCGTATTCACCATAGTAGTGTAAGCATTATGAAACACAAGCCCATTGTGAAGCTGCCCTGTCCACCGCATAGAGAAAAAATCTTCCTTTTCCTCTTGGTCTATCCAGTAAATAAGCAAATCACGCTGTTTTCGGTTTTCCAAGCGGCTTTTGATATTAGAAAGGAGCTCTTCAACCTGATTCCAAAACTCCATATACCGCCCGGCATCCTCATACCCATCCCGTTGATACCTATCAATTTCCTCTTTGGTATGCAGAAAATCACGGGCACGAAGATAATGCGCAATCAACTGCTGATGCCAAAGACGTTTTGCTGCTCTATCCGCCGTGTTTTCACGCAAATGGGCAGCAACAAAAATATCAACATACGGATGATTTTGCCTTGAATCCGAAAAACAATGAAACAACTGTTTTTCAAATAACAATACATTCATGTCAATGATCAAGCCGGGGAAGCCTCTGGCGATCAACTCTGCGTGTCGCCCTGAATGCCATGCCGTTAATACAATAACATCTATTTTATGTTGCGCAACTTCACAACTCGCTAGAATAGGTCTGCCATGATAGGTAGCGTCGCTCCGTTCTTCTTGAATCAAAAAACGAATCTTCCGCCTGTTGCATGGCGAAAGCAACCAAAACCAGATTCGCCCACGTGTTCTTCCTTCAATCCACAAGGCAATAACTTTATTATCCTTCAGCCGTTCTAAAGCTGCATTTAGCGCAATCGCAAGCCGAACCATGCCAAACATCTGACGAACAGGGTGCAAAACGGCATCCCAAGACTTCGTTTTCCCCATTTCATCTATTGCATCATATATATCATATTTTCGCATCAATTCATTTAATTTCTCATTAATCATATTAGTTTCCATCATTTCCTACAAAATTGGGACTTATTATCGTAGTTCGTCTACATCCATGCCACAGTTTTGATATTTTCATCGATCATCACTGACATAGTGCCTTCATTTCTATATGGTTTACAATCGATTTATCTCGTCTGTCGCTATGACGATTCCTTTCCGTTAAAGATAGTCCCAAGCAACTTCATGTTAAACTCCATTCCGCCGCTGTCGCAGGCGGCACAAATAGTGATGAAAACAAAGGCGCGACATTCCTTTGTTTGGTATAATCGGTTCAGAGGGAAGACATCCTACAAAGCACGGGGAGGTGAGTTGAGGATTGTCAACTCCGCTCGATTCAAGTCAGTATGTTAAACAGTGCAAGCCCTGCCTCCCAAGCACAAATAAGTGGCTCTCCGAGACCGCACGCTAATCATTGGCATAGACTTATCGTTTCTGCTTGGCAGGGCAGGCAATGTCTTCCCTCAACAAAGGAAGGAGGCACTGCCAGCATGAAAATCGTGTACCCCATTTGCTGTGGCATCGATGTCCACAAAAGCTTTCTCGTTGCCACCATCGTATCCGTAACGGAACTGCGGACACTCAAGTACAAGAAGGAACGCTTCTCCACCTTCAACAAGGACCTCAACAGGCTCAAGCATTGGCTCATGGAGAACAACTGCTACGATGTGTGCATGGAATCTACCGGCAAATACTGGGTTCCTGTTCTCAATGTGCTGGAGCCTGAGCTTCGTGTCGTCATCGTCAACCCCAAATGCGTCAAAGCGATCAAGGGCAACAAGGACGATGTGAAGGATTCCAAGTGGATTGGCGAGCTCTTCTGCTTTGGGCTGGTGCGGTGCAGTTTCGTTCCCGAAAAGCCTATCCGCATCCTGCGCGAGTTCACGAGATACCGCTGCAAGCTTGTCAATATGCGCAGCAGCGAGAAGAACCGTTTCCAGAACAGCTTCACGGTCTGCAACATCGCCCTGGATTCCGTGGTGTCGGATATGTTCGGCAAGTCCGCAATTCGTGAAATACAGGCTGCGATGAACATATTGACAATTTCTCTCTATCATTTTAGAATTAAACGATATTTAATTTTGCATGCGGTCTGCGCGGCAGTGCAAATAAATTTAGGAGGGACTCTGTTTATGACGAATGGGAAAAAGAAGCTGTTGGGCGCGGCGTTGTCGGCGATGCTGGCGGCGGGCGTTTTCGCTGGCTGCGGTGGGCAGCAGGCGCCGCAGGGCGCGCCCGCGACGCCGGTTAAGGCGATGAAGGTTTTGAAGCAGGATACGCCGCTGACCTCGGAATACGCGGGGCAGGTGCGCGGCCGCGACGAGGTCAGGATTTTGCCCCGGGTGTCCGGCGCGATTGTGGAGAAATATGTGCACGGCGGTCAGTTCGTCGACGAGGGGCAGGCACTCTACCGCATCGACCCCCGGCAATACGAGGCGGCGGTGCTCTCCGCCCAGGCGACCCTCGCCCAGTCGCAGGCCACGCTGGACAACGCCAAGATAGATTTGCAGCGCGACGAGGAGCTTTTGGCCTCGGCGGCGATTTCCGAGCAGACGGTCACGACCCAAAGGGCGCGGGTCAACGAGTATGCGGCTGTGGTGGCGGCCAACGCCGCGCTCCTGCAAAGGGCGCAGGACAATCTGGACGATACCGTGGTCTACGCGCCGATGCACGGGCGGCTCGACGTCAACGACGTGGCGGTGGGCACCTACGCCACATCGGGGCAGACGAGCCTCGTGACCATCGGCACCGTGGATCCGGTCTATGTGCAGTTCAGCATTTCCGAGACGCAGTATTTGAAGTTCATGAACCTCCACACGCTGAACGCGGGGGATATGGGCTCCGCGGTTGTCAGCATCACGCTGACGGACGGCAGCATGTACCCGCAGAAAGGCCGCCTCGTGCAGGCGGACCGCGCGCTGTCCGAGAACACGGGCACGCTGACGGTCAAGGCCCTCTTCCCGAACCCCAGCGGCATCCTGCTTCCGGGCATGTTCGCCCGCGTGCGCCTCGGCGGTGAGACGGTGCCGGGGGCGATCCTCGTGCCGCAGCGCGCGATCCAGCAGGTTCTCGACAAGACCTTCGTGCTGGTGGTGGGCGACGACGGCAAGTCCCAGGCGCGCAGCGTCGAGCTGGGCGACAAGGTCGGCAGCTACTACATCGTGACGAAGGGCGTCACGGAAAACGACAACGTGATTGTCGAGGGCCTCACGAAGCTTCAGGACGGCATGGATCTTAATGTCACGACGGTGACGCCGCAGGAAATGGGCTTCACGCTGAACGTTGCTCCCTCTGTTTCGGACAGGCAATAAGGGGGACGGACAATGCCAAGATTCTTTATTGAACGTCCCATTTTCGCCATCGTCATCGCGATCCTGATGGTCATCATCGGCGCGATCGCGGGCTTCAATCTGCCGATTGCCCAATATCCGCAGATCTCGCCGCCGACGGTCAACGTCTCGACGACGTACACCGGTGCCAGCGGCAAGGTCGTCAACGATACCGTGGCGCAGGTCATCGAGCAGCAGGTCAACGGCACGCAGGGCATGGACTATATGAGCTCCACGGCGGACGACAGCGGCAAGTATTCGCTGAACGTCTACTTCGAGCTTGGCACGAACGGCGACATGGACTCGGTGCTCGTGCAGAACAATGTTTCACGGGCGACTTCCAGCCTGCCCGCGGAGGTCACCGTCTACGGCGTCACGACGAAAAAATCCTCGCAGGACATGACGCTGGTTGGCGCGCTTTCCTCGCCGAACGGCAGCTACGACCGGAATTTCATCAAAAATTACTTGGATATTTACCTCATTGACCAGATCAAGCGCGTGCACGGCGTCGGCGACGTCAACGTCTTCGGCACCGATTACACGATGCGCGTCTGGCTGAACCCGGACAAAATCGCGGAGCTGAACATCACGATTTCCGACGTGGCGGCGGCGATCCAGGATCAGAACGTGCAGGCGCCGGGCGGCACGGTGGGCATGCTCCCCGCGCCGGACACGCAGGAGCGCCAGTATACGGGCATCGTGCAGGGCCGCCTCGAAACCCCGGAGGACTTCAAGAACGTCATCGTCAAGGCGGGGGAGAACGGCTCCTTCGTGCGCCTCGGCGACATTGCCCGCATCGCCCCCGGCGAGATGCAGCGGGCCACCGAGACCTCGACGAACGGAGAGCCTTCCGTCGGCTTCGCCATCATGCTGACCGACGACGCCAACGCCATGGAGACCGTGGCGGGCGTCAAGAAGGTCATCGAGGAAGCGAAGGCGAACTTCCCGCCGGACATGGCCTATACGGAAATCGTCGACAACACGAAATTCATCACCGCGTCCCTCAATGAGGTCGCGCATACCTTCTTCGAGGCGCTGGTCATCGTCATGGTGGTCGTGTTCGTCTTCCTGCAAAGCTGGCGGGCGACGCTGATCCCGATGCTGGCGGTGCCGGTCTCCCTCGTGGCGACCTTCGGCGCGTTCATCATCCTCGATTTCACTATCAATACCTTGACCCTTTTCGCGATGGTGCTGGCCATCGGCCTCGTCGTCGACGACGCGATTGTCGTCATCGAGAGCGTCGAGGAGCACATGGAGAAGGAGCATCTTTCCCCGAAGGAAGCGACGCAGAAAGCGATGGACGAGGTGCAGGGCCCGGTCGTGGCCATCGCCTTCGTGCTGGCGGCGGTGTTCGTGCCCGTCGCGTTCCTCGGCGGCATGATGGGCGTGCTCTACAAGCAGTTCGCGCTGACCATCGCCGTGTCCATGGCGCTCTCCGCGTTCATCGCGCTGACGCTGACGCCGGCGCTTTGCGCGACCATGCTGAAGCCCCACGACCCGAACGCGAAAAAAGGCTTCTTTGACAAATTCTTCGACAAGTTCAACGACTGGTTCGACCGTTCGAAGGAGAGCTACACCGGCAAGGTGGTCTGGTTCATCGACCACACGAAGCTGGCCGTCGTCACGCTCGCCGTGTTCGTGGCGGGGCTGTATGTGATGAACAAGCTGGTTCCGTCCACCTTCGTCCCGGCGGAAGACCAAGGCTATTTTATTTCGGCGATTTCCCTCCCCGAGGGCACGTCGCTGAACCGCACCGAGGAAACGATGGACCGGATTTCGGCGGAAGTGATGAAAATGGACGGCGTGGAAAACGTCATGACGGTCTACGGCTTCGACATCACCACGTCGGCGGCGAAGTCCAGCGCGGGCACGCTCTTTGTCGGCCTCAAGGACTGGAAGGAGCGCAAGGCGCCGAATCTTTCCGTCAACGCGCTGATCGGCAATATGTTCCGCATGGGCGCGACGGACTTCCCGGAGGCGTCGGTCATCGCCTTCAACCCGCCGTCCCTTCCCGGTCTCGGCAACGTCGGCGGCTTCGCGCTCCAGCTTCAGGATATGTCCGGCCACACGGACGCGGAGCTGAACGAGATCGGCGGAAAAATCGTGGCGGCGGCGAACCAGCGGCCGGAGCTGCAAGGCGTCTATACCACGTTCAAAATCAACTCCCCGCGGTACAATTTCGACATTGACCGCGAAAAGGTCAAAACGCTGGGCGTGAACCTTTCCGATGTATTCACGGCGCTGCAAGTCAACTTCGGCGGCACGCAGGTCAACGATTTCAACCGGTTCGGGCGGACGTACAAGGTCATGCTCCAGTCGGACACGACCTACCGAAACGAGGTCGAGGCGGCGAAATTCGTCTTCGTGCGGAACAACATCGGCACGATGATCCCGCTGGACACGCTTTTGAATCCGCGGGTCAACACGGGCGCGTCCATCATCTCCCGGTTCAACTCGTCCCGCAGCCTCACGATCCAGGGCAACCCGGCGGACGGCTACAGCTCCGGGCAGGCGCTCACAGCCATCGAGGAAGTGGTGCGCGAGAACGCGCCCTCCGGCTTCAACATCGACTGGTCGGGCCAGAGCCGACAGGAGAAGAAGGCCGGATCGAAGATGGGGCAAGTGCTCTTGATGTCCCTCGTCTTCGTGTTCCTCTGCCTCGCCGCGCTCTATGAAAGCTGGAGCGTCCCGTTCTCGGTGCTTTTGACGGTGCCGACGGGCATCTTCGGCGCGTACCTCTCCGAGTACATCATGGGGCAGGAAAACAGCGTCTATATGCAAATTGGCTTGATCACGATCATGGGCCTCGCGGCGAAAAACGCGATATTGATTGTCGAGTTCGCGAAAGCCTACAAGGACGAGGGCATGGACCCGGTGGAAGCCGCCATCAAGGCGGCGGGTCTCCGCCTCCGCCCGATCATCATGACGAGCCTAGCGTTCATCCTCGGCTGCCTCCCGCTGGCGGTGGCCAGCGGCGCGGGCGCGGGCTCCAGAAACGGCATGGGCATCGCCGTCGTCGGCGGCATGCTCTGCGCCACAGCCGTCGGCATCTTCCTGATCCCGGTGCTCTACGTCATCGTGGAAAAAGCGTCGGATATGCTGAACAGGAAGCAAAAGGAAATGGTGGACGGGAACGTGTAAAAAATATGGAAGGCTCCGCAATCACTGCTTGTTTGCTGTGGTTGCGGGGCTTTTGTTTTGCCGCTGAACGATGTGTGGTTTACATTCGGCACAGCCTATGTTAAAATTCCCTCTGTGTTTGATTCTTTTTATGGGGGTTTTGACGATTAACAAAAATTCCGGCAAGTATAAAGGCGTTTTGGTTCTTTTAGGCTGGTTCGGCCTGATGTATGTGGCGAACGCGTGGATGCCGCTCTATCGGGATGATTATTGGGCGGCGTTGGTCTGGGGGACGGGCGATCATTTCGAGTCGTTTTTTGATGTGTTTCGTTCACTTGGGCGGTATTATATGCTGCATGGCGGGCGACTGGTCAGTTTCTTTATCCAGTTTGCCTTTCTGTATGTCGGCAAATTTTGGTTCGATATCGCTAATGCGCTAGTCTTCGCGGTGATGTGCGCGGTGATACTCATGCATTGCCGACGGGAGCTTGTTTTTGCCGACGAGCCGAAAATGCTGTTCGCGATTGGTGCGTTTTTGTGGTTCGGGCTTTCCCATTTCGGAGAGGTCGTGATTTGGCTCTGCGGGGCGGCGGTCTATCTTTGGACCGGGCTTTTGACGGCGCTTTTCCTGCTGCCTTACAATTTGGCGGAGGCGGGCAACTGGAAAAAGCCGTGGCGCGGACAAGCAGCCTGGATGTTTTTTCTCGGCATGGTTGCCGCCTGCTCGGTGGAAAACCTGACGGTGACGACGACGCTTTTGGCCGCGTGGCTTTCTTTCCGCGCTTATGGGCGGCGGGAATTTTCCGCGTGGATGGGAACGGGCGCCTTGGGGGCGCTGATTGGCACCATTGCTTGTATCGTTGCACCCGGCAATTATGTCCGTATCGAAGAGGATAATGATCGTTCTTGGCTGTTTCATTTGCTGAACCAAGTACCGGCGAATCTGGAAATGATTCTATATATGATGCCGCTGCTTTTGGCGATGGTTTTGGCAGTACGGCTTTTGTATCTGGCTGCGGCCAAGCGGCACGGGATTTCATTGCCGCCGGAGCCGCAGCGGGAGGAGCGTCATTGGGGGCTTCTCGGTGTGCTGGCGCTCTGCACCGTGTCTTTCTTTACGACGGGATTTTTCTACAAGACGTTGGAAGCGGCGGTCGTATACGGCATCTTTTTCCCGTTGGGGCTGACCGAGGCAGTCTTGCTCTCTCATTTCAACAATACGATGCAAGGGCTGGAGGAGGCTCTCATCTATCTTTTGGGCGTCGGCTATATTTATTTGGCGAGCGTCCATGCACTGGGTGTGCAAAAGAGCCGGATCGCGACATTGAAAAAGAGAATATCATTGGGAGAACTGGCGTCGGATTTTCCGCAGCTCCGGTACGCAGCTTTTTTTGCCGGGCTGTGCGTGCTCAATAATCTTTGGATGATGGGTGCGCCGTCGTTTCCGGGGCGCGCTCTCTTCAGCTCGTCGGTGATGTTGGTGATCGGCGCGGTGGTAGTGCTCCGGATTCCCGCCGTGCAGGAAAAGTTGTTCGCCCATGGGAACGGGCGCGTGTTCCGGTGGGGCGGCGTTTGCCTTTTCGCGTTTATTGCGGTGGCGACGATCACCGTACTGCATGGGATTTGGCAGGAGGATGCGGTGCGCATTTCGTATATCGCCAGAGAGGCGGCCGCCGGCAAAAAGGTGGTTGCTGTTCCGCCCAGTGAGATACCTGAACAACGGCGCATTTTGCGTCATATCGCGTATGACGATTTCAATGCGGGATTGACACGCAATCCTGTTTGTGATTATTACGGCATCGACAACATCGTGCTCGATCCGAAAATGAGCCTTGAAGCCATACGGGCCGATTGACAAACGTCGGCGGATTTGCTAAACTTGCGATTGCGGCGTGAATTGTTGCCGTGCGCGATGACGGGAAAAAGTAGCGTTTACAGGACAGCGAGGCAACGGCGGTGGAAGGTTGCCATTTAACGCGAAAGGCATCCCGGAGCGGAACGTATGCACAAGAGAGGGCCGGATCGGCCAAACAGGGTGGAACCGCGGGATCTTGAAATCAAGTCTCGTCCCTGCGACAATTTTGTTGCGGGGCGAGACTTATTTTTTGTCCCGCGAAGGAGGAAGGGCGCTTATGAAGTTTCAGGAAATCATTCTGGCCTTGCAAAAGTTTTGGTCAGATCGGGGCTGCGTTCTGGCGGAGCCCTACGACGTGGAAAAAGGCGCGGGGACGATGAACCCGTCGACATTTTTGCGCGTACTTGGGCCGGAGCCGTGGAACGTGGCCTATGTGGAGCCGTCGCGCCGCCCGGCAGACGGGCGCTATGGCGAGAACCCGAACCGGCTCTATCAGCATCACCAGTTTCAGGTCATTATGAAGCCGTCGCCGGACAACATTCAGGAACTCTATCTGGAAAGTCTCGAAAGCCTCGGCATCGAGCCGAAGAAACACGATATCCGTTTCGTCGAGGACAACTGGGAGTCGCCGACGTTGGGGGCGTGGGGGCTGGGTTGGGAAGTCTGGCTCGACGGCATGGAAATTACACAGTTCACTTATTTCCAACAGGTCGGCAGCCAAGATGTGGCGCCGACGGCAGTGGAAATCACGTACGGCCTCGAGCGTCTCGCCATGTACATCCAAGGCGTCGAGAACGTTTATGATGTGCGGTGGACCGATGAAGTGACTTATGGCGATGTGTTCCATCAAAATGAATACGAGCAGTCGGCCTATGCCTTTGAGATTTCGGACGAGCCGCTGCTGTTCGAGCTGTTCGAGAAGTATGAGAAAGAGGCAGTGCGCATCATCGATCTCGGCTATGTGCATCCGGCCTATGATTATGTGCTGAAGTGTTCGCACACGTTCAATTTGCTCGATGCCCGGGGCGCAATCAGCGTGTCCGAGCGTACGGCCTTTATCGGGCGTGTGCGCAAGCTCGCTAGGCTTTGCGCGCAGTGCTATTTGGCACAGCGCGAGAAGCTCGGCTATCCCATGCTGAAACATCAGGAAGCAAAGGAGGCGAAAACGGCATGAGCAAAGATTTGCTTTTGGAAATCGGAACGGAGGAAGTCCCGGCGCATGCGATGCCGGGAATCCTGAATGAATTGAAGGAAAACGCGGCGAAGGCGTTCAAGGAGCTTCGGCTTGCATATGCGTCGGTCTCGGCTCTTGGAACGCCACGACGCATGGCGCTTTCGGTCCAAGGACTGACTGAGCGCCAGCCGGACATCGAAAGCGAACGGCGTGGCCCGTCCGTTCAGGCAGCGTTTGATGCTGACGGCAACCCGACGAAGGCGGCGCAGGGATTCGCCAGGGGGCAAAAGGTGGACCCGTCGGCGTTGGTGCAAAAGGATGGATACGTTTATGCGGTGGTGCATGAAGCGGGCGCGGCAACCGAAACGTTGCTGCCGGAGCTGTTAAAGGGATTGGTGACGGGGCTTTCATTCCCGAACAGTATGCGCTGGGGCAGCCTTGATTTCCGGTTCATTCGTCCGCTGCGTTGGCTCGTGGCGCTGTATGGTGAGGACGTGGTGCCTTTTGAGGTCGCCTCGGTGCGGTCGGGGCGCGTGTCACGCGGGCATCGGTTCCTTGGGCATGAATCCTTTGGCATTGCGGGCGCGTCCGACTATGTGGCGGCCTGCGAAAAGGAATATGTCATTGTCGATCAGGAACGGCGTCGCGGCATGATCCGCGCCCAAATCGAAGAAATGGCGAAGGCACAGGGCGGCGTCGCGGAAATCACCGACGATTTGCTGGAAGAGGTTACCTATCTCGTCGAGTATCCGACGGCGCTCTGCGGAAAATTTGAGGACAAGTATCTGGAATTGCCGCCGGAGGCGGTGATTACGCCGATGCGCGATCATCAGCGGTATTTCCCTGTCAAGGATGTGGCGGGAAAGCTGTTGCCGCTTTTTATCACGGTGCGGAACGGCGGGAAGGATTACCTTGATGTGGTGCAGCACGGCAATGAGCGCGTCTTGCGTGCGCGTCTCGCGGACGCGCAGTTCTTCTTCGATGAGGACAGGAAGAAGCCTCTGGAGAAGCATTTGGAAAAATTGAAAACGGTAGTCTTTCAGGAAGGGCTCGGCACAGTCTACGACAAAACGGGACGCTTGGAGCGCTTGTCAGCGGTGATTGCCGACGCGTTGGGTGTCGGCGTGGCGGAGAAAGACAAGGCCATGCGCGCGGCGAAGCTTGCGAAGGCTGATCTCGTGACGGGCATGGTCACGGAATTTACCGAACTGCAGGGCGTAATGGGGCGTTCTTACGCGCTTCTTGACGGTGAGGACGCGGAGGTGGCCGAGGCCATCGACGAGCATTATCTGCCGCGCTTCGCGGGCGACCGTCTGCCCCGGACTGTGGCGGGACGTATCGTGAGCCTTGCGGACAAGCTGGACAATATGGTAGCGACGTTCAGCCGCGGCTTGATTCCGACCGGCTCCCAGGATCCCTTCGCGCTCCGTCGGCAGGCCCTTGGCCTTGTCCGCATGGTCGTCGAGGCGAAGCTCCGCTTTCCGCTGTCGGCTTTCGTCGCGGCGGCGATGGACGAGCTCAAGATTACGGACGCGGCGGCACGGGAAAAAATGCAGACTGACGTCGCGGAGTTTCTGCGTTTGCGCGTGAAGAACGTGCTGGATGACGCGGGCGTACGTTACGACGTAGCGGATGCGGTGCTTGGCGATGTGGATGATATTTGCGCCGTTTATCGACGCGCGGAAGTCGTACAAAAAGCGCTTTCGACAGGGGCTCTGGACACGCCGGTACAGGCCTTCGCTCGCGCGGGCAACCTCGCGCAGAAGGCGGAAAACGCGAAGTTCGACGCAGCGACCTTTGCCGTTCCGGAGGAAAAATCGTTGGCGGAGGCATATCAAGCGGCAAAAGAAAAGACGGAAGCCGCCGTGCGTTCCGACGATTGGGAGGCGGCGCTTTCGGCGCTTGGCACGTTGGCAAAGCCCATCGACGCGTTTTTCGACGCGGTGATGGTCATGGACGAGGATGCGCAGGTTCGGGCCAATCGCCTCGGGCTGCTCAAATCCATCGACGTATTGGTCAAGACTGTCGCCGATTTTTCGAAGCTCGTGATGTGATCGTCAAAAAAGACAAAGCGCGGTATTTGACAAAAGCCGCGCTTTATCTTATAATAAATTTCCGTCGGGGCGTAGCCCAGTTTGGTAGAGCGCTTCCTTGGGGTGGAAGAGGTCGTCGGTTCAAATCCGGTCGCTCCGACCATAATCAAAAGCAAAAGGCGCAGGGAAAAACCTTGCGCCTTTTTTGTTTGCTTGTATAGCGGCGGGAAAAATGATATATTTATTGCATTATGGAAGCTTATGACACGGCGGGAGGGGAGAAGCCTTTGAAACAATTGCAATATTTAATCACGGCGGTTTGGGGCTTTCTCACCCCTTCTCTTGCCTTTGACGGTGCGCAGCAGCTTGTCACCGCGTTGAAGCAAGGAGAGGCGCAAGGAGATCCGACGCCAATGGAATATATGTTGCTGCTGGTTCTGGCGGCCGGCGGGTGTGTGCTGGCGTTTTTGTTTTTTGATGCGTTGTTTTCCGCCTATGCGTTGCCGAAGATAAGCGGGCGCTTTCGCGGCTTTCTGATGAACTTGCTGCTGTATGTCGCGCTTGTTCCCGTCGGGTGGTTGGCCGTGACCCATTTTGTTTCGGCGTTGGGCTCATGATGACGAAAGAGATACGCGTTTACGGCATTGTGCAGGGTGTTGGGTTTCGTCCATTCGTGCACCGCCTGGCGGAAAAATACAGCCTGACAGGATATGTGGCGAATAAAGGGGCGTATGTCATCATCGTCGTGTCCGGCGCGGAAGAAAATCTGGACACGTTTCGACGCGAGCTCGTCGCAAAAGCGCCGGAACGCGCCTCCGTTTTCCGTGTAGAGGAGCGGGAAACGGAGGCTTTCGCGGGCGGCAAGTTTGCTATAGAAGAAAGCGAGGCGGACAGCGGCAGCCGCTTCGTTTCTCCCGATATTGCAATTTGTGAAGCCTGTCGGAAAGAAATGTTTGACGAAAACGACCGCCGTTATCTGCATCCGTTTATCAACTGCACGGACTGCGGGCCGCGACTCACAATACTCGACGAGATGCCCTATGACCGGGAGCGGACCAGCATGAGATCCTTCCCTATGTGCCCGGCTTGCTCGGAGGAATATCATGACCGTTCGTCACGTCGATATGATGCCCAGCCTATTGCCTGCCATGACTGCGGGCCGACAGTCTATTTGTTGGGCAGTGCGGCGCGTGGGGCGGCGGCAATCCGCGCCCTGCGCCGGGCGATTTGTGACGGGAAAATCGCGGCGGTCAAGGGCATCGGCGGTTTTCACCTTTGTTGCGACGCGACGAACAAGGCGGCGGTGCGCCTTTTGCGGGAGCGGAAAATCCGCCCGTCAAAGCCTTTCGCGGTCATGGTGCGGGACATGGCGACGGCGGAACGGGAAGCGGAACTTCCAAAGGCTGTGCGCGCTGTGTTGGACGGCCCGGAGAAGCCGATTGTGATATTGCGGCGCAGGGAGGGCGGAAAGATTGTGGCCGCCGTCGCGCCGGGCAGTCGGCGCGTGGGCTTGCTGCTGCCGTATACGCCGCTCCATTTCTTGTTGTTCGATTACCCTGACGGGCTTTCCATGCCGGACGCCCTGGTGATGACCAGTGGCAACCCACCCGGCGCACCGATTTGCCGTACCGATGAAGAGGCGAGGGAAACGCTCGCGCCGCTGGCAGACGTGATTTTATCCCATGACCGAAGGATCCGCGTACGGGCGGACGACTCCGTGACGGAGGTTTACGACGGCGGGCCGTATATGATTCGGCGCAGCCGAGGCTACGCGCCGTTGCCTGTTGCTTTGCCGATGTTGGAAAAATCGCGGGACGGTGTGCTGGCCGTGGGCGGCGAGTTGAAAAATACCTTTTGTCTGGGGCAGGGTGGTTTGTTTTATCCTTCGGCGCACATCGGGGACATGGGCGATGCGCGTTCTGTCGATTGTTTACGGGAAACGGTGGAACGCATGGCATCGCTTTTGGCGATTGAGCCTCACGTCGTGGCCTATGACCCGCACCCGGCTTATCACACGACGTCTTTCGCGGCTTCGCTTGGGCTTCCGGCAATTGCGGTCCAACATCATCACGCACATATTGTGTCGTGTATGGCGGAAAACGGTCGGATCGATCCTGTCATTGGCGTCGCGTTCGACGGTACCGGCTACGGGACGGACGGAAGCGTCTGGGGCGGAGAATTATTGCTGGCCGATTCCCGCAGTTTTACGAGGATTGGTTCTGTCGAGCCTTTTGCGCAGGCGGGCGGCGAGCGAGCGGCGAGAGAGGGCTGGCGCATTGCCTTGGGGCTGTTGCAAGGCGAAGCCGTCGTAGAAATCGCGCTTCGACTCGGACTTGGGGACGAAGAAGAGATTGAGGCGCAACGATTCCTGATTGCAAACAAAATCAACACGGTGACATCCACCAGCGTGGGCAGACTTTTTGACGCGGTCAGCGCGGCACTTGGCCTTTGCCGTGTCTCGACCTTCGAGGGCGAAGCGGCGATGAGATTGCAATGCGCGGCGGAGGCATGGACTTCGAATGGGGCGGTTGTCAAATTTCCGACGCTTGGCCTCTCGGAAGACGGGCATATAGTATTGCCAACGGCGGCGCTTTTCTCGGAGATCGTAAATCGGCGGCTTTCGGGGGCAAGTGTGTCCGAATTGGCCGCAGTATTTCACGCGTCGCTGGCGGGGCTGATTGGTTCGGGTTGCCGTGCGGCGCGAGACAAAACGGGCGTTTCCACTGTCGCGCTTTCGGGCGGTGTGTTTCAGAATACGTTGCTGCTTCGGTGGGTTGAAAGCAATTTGCGTCGAGACGGCTTTGAAATATTGCGCCATCGGCTGATTCCCGCGAATGACGGGGGTATTGCCTTGGGGCAGGCGGTTTGCGCGGCGGCGCGCATGATGGAGAAAACGTAACGGAGGCGTGGCATGGACGCTGAAACCATAAAAAAAATTCTCGTTATCGACCTTGCGTTCATTGGCGATGTGATTCTCGCGACACCGACGATGCGCGCACTGAAGTCGCGCTTCCCGAATGCGCGGCTGACGATGCTGACGATACCGCTGACGGCGGAAGTCGCGGCGATGAATCCCTATGTGGATGAAGTTCTGGTTTATGACAAGCGCGGCAAAGACGCGGGGCTTTTCGGTATGTGGCGTATGGCGCGACGGCTTGCGCCGCTCGGCTTTGATCTTGCCGTTTCCATGAACTTCGCCTTGCGCGGCGCGGTGGTGGCGCGGCTCGCGGGGATTCCCAACCGTCTCGGTTATGACGCGCAGCATGCGGACTGGTTTTTGACGATGGTCGCGTCCCATCGGCGCGATGGTATCAAGCATGAAACACAAAACCATTTGGAGGTCTTGCGTCCGCTGGGCATTGACGACAAAAGCGCGGACGCGTCGCTTTCGATGAATGTGCCGGAGCACACGCTGAAAACCTTGGATGAAAAGCGTGGAATCCATCATATTCCTCAGGACGGCTATCTTGCGCTCTGCCCGATCGGAAGCTACGAACGTAAAAATTTATCCATGGCGACGGCGGCGCATATCGTCCGCCATTTTTGCCAACGCCGTCCGATTTTCCTGATTGGCGGGAAAGCAGAGACAAAGCAACTGGAGGAAATCGCGGAACTCGCGGGGCTTCCGAAAAACAACGTACTGGCGGGAACGTTGACTCTTTCCGAATTGGCGGCGTTTTTGGAAAAGGCGGCATGCTTGGTTACGGTCGATACCGGGCCGCTCCATATCGCGCAGGCGGTGGGTTGCCGCACGGTCGCGGTCTTCGGCCCGACGGATCCCGTGGTATGGGGGCCGAGGGGAGAAAAGGATGTGATTTTGTACCACAAGACGGACTGCTCGCCGTGCTGGGGCAGAGGAAAATGCGAAAAACGCATGATTTGCGTTGAGGGAACGACGGCGCGGGATATTATCAGGGCCGTTGGGCGGTAATCTTGCCTGTGATATGCGGATAGGATATAATAAATTGCAGTATGACGAAAGGAGGCACGGCATGGCGGCGGATTATAAAAACATTCTTGTAATCAACCTGATGCATATCGGCGATTTGATGCTTGTCACGCCGGTCTTGCGGACGCTTCGGGCGAACTACCCGTCGGCGCGGCTGACGCTCCTCGCGGACAAAAAGCTTCGCGATCTTGTGGAGTTCAATCCTCATATCGACGAATGTATGCTGATTGACAAGAAAGGAAAGGACGACCATTTCGGTGCGTTTTTCCGTTTTATTCTCGGCGTGCGCAAAAAAAGGTTCGACCTTGTAATCAATTTGCATCGCAACGAACGCGCTTCGGCTATCGCGGCCTTTTCCGGAGGGAAACGGATTGTCGGCTACTCGAAGCCGGGATTTTCGTTGTTCTTTGATGTGATTTTGCCGAACAAGAAGGCAATCATGCACCAAATCCATTCCCACTTTGAAGTGTTGACAAAGGCCTGCGGCGTGACGAGGATTGACGACGGCGGTCTGGAAATGGAAATCCCGCCGGGCATGGACGAGGAAGCGGCGCGGCTCTGGCGGGAGAATTTCCCGAAGGGGCAAAAGGTCGTCGCGTTCAATATCGGTGCGAGTTGGCCGACGAAGCGGTGGTTGGACGGATATTTCGCCGAGTGCGCGGACAGGCTCGTGGAGCGCGGATACGGCATCGCGTTTTTCGGCGGCCCGATGGACGAGGGAATGGTCCGGGATTGTTTGGCAAAGATGAAGCATAAAGATAATGACTCCGTTCGCGTGTTCACGGGCAAAGTGTCGCTAGGGGTGTTGGCGGGCATGCTTCGCCGCTCGGTGCTGTTCCTGACGACGGACTCCGGCCCGATGCACGTCGGCGTGGCGATGAATATGCCGATTGTTACGATGTTCGGCTCGTCGCCGGTGCCGGGCTTTTACCCCTATGATGCGAAGGATGTACTGGTCAAAACACCGGAGAACTGCCATCCCTGCGGCATCCATATCTGTCCGAAGCAGGGAGAGGATAACATGGCGTGCATGAAAAAAATTCCTGTGGACGTGGTCATGCGTTATGTGGACGAGCTTTTGGACGAGTACGGGGATTGCGTCGGCGCTTGGCCGGAGCATTACGGGAAGTATGAATGCCGTGTCATCGATTTGGCGGAAGCGGGGCGCGAGGCATGAAAATCATTCAGGTTGCCCATGCGCTGCACCCGACGGACGCGGCGAGCCGACAACTTTTGAATATGGACAAGCTCTTGCGGGCGCTCGGCTATAAAACGGCGATGTACGCGCACAAGTTGGACGGGAGCCTCGCGGGGCGTGTCGCTCGAATGGAAGATTTTGCCGCCGCGCCGGAGGATGTTGTCATTTACCACATGACAACGGGCACCTCCTTCAATCGTTGGGTATGGAATTATCCGCGCAAGGTCGTTCTGTTTTACCATAATATTACCCCGGCGCGCTATTTTTTTGGTAATGCGTGGGGTTCGTGGCTCAAATGTCTGCGAGGACGGCATGATTTGAAAAAAATGGCGAGCAATTCGTTTTTTGCTTGGGGAGCCAGTGAATATTCCCGGCGGGAATTGGAAGCGGTCGGAGTGGAGAAAACTTCGGTGCTGCCGATTGTGGTGGAGCCGAAAACCTATATGGGGCAAGGCGAAGATGGAACCGTGCTTCGTTATCAGGATGGACGACTCAATCTGCTCGTGGTCGGGCGTGGCGTTCCGCATAAGAAGCAGGACGAAGCGATTGAAGCCGCCGCTTGGTATCGGGATCATATTTCGTCGGATATTCGGCTCGTGTTGATTGGAAATATCAAGCCGAGCTATGAAAAAAAACTCCATGCGCTTGTCAAAAAGCGCGGCATGGAAGAATATGTGCTGTTTGCGGGGCAGATCACGGACGAGGCGCTTTGTACGTGGTACAGAATTGCGGACGGGTTGCTTTGCCTGTCTGAGCATGAGGGTTTCTGTGTGCCGTTGGTTGAGGCGATGATTTTCGGGCTGCCGATTTTCGCGAAGCCTGCAGCCGCCATACCGGAGACGTTGGGAAGCGCGGGGGTGCTGCTTTCGGATACGTCGCCGCAGGGCGTTGCGGAGGCGGTGCGACGGACGTTGGCGGATGAACTGGCATTGGTGCGCCTCAAGAAGGGACGCGCGGAGCGGCTTGCGGTGTTTTCGCCGGGAAGCGTAAAAGCACGGTTGGAAGCGGATATGAAGGAGATTGTTCGTTTATGGCAAGCATGAAAGACAGGCATGACGGTTTGGCCGATTTTGTCACGCACGGAGCGGAAAAGTGCCGTGTGCTCGTAGTCGGCGATGTGATGCTTGACCAGTATTATTACGGTGAAGTGACGCGCATTTCGCCGGAAGCGCCGGTGCCGATTACACGGGTTGTCCAGACGAAGGAGACGCTAGGGGGCGCGGCGAACGTCGCGCATAATCTCGCGCTATTGGGCTGCCAAACGGAGGTAGCGGCTTCTGTCGGGGCCGATCATCACGGTGGGCGGCTCCGCGCCTTGTTCGAGAAACGGGGCATTTCGATTTACGGTTTGGTGGTAACAAGCGCGCCGACTACGACGAAACTCCGGGTCATCGGCGGGCACCAGCAGATGATGCGGCTGGATTTTGAGGAAACGGAGCCGGTAACGGGGGACGACGCGGAAAAGCTGTTCATGGTTGCGCAGGCATCGCTTTCAGACGGCGCGGGCGCTTTGGTTTTGTCCGACTACGGGAAAGGAATCGTAACGCCGGAACTTTGCGCACGGCTTATCGAGGCGGCGCACAAAAAAAATGTTCCCGTCGTCGTTGATCCGAAGGGAAGCGACTGGGAGAAGTATCGGGGCGCGGACTATATCACGCCGAATTTGAAGGAACTGAACGCGGTGCAGTTGTCGCCGGCAAAAAATGAAGACGCGGCGGTAGAGCGGGCGGCGCGTTACGCGATGGAACGGTTCGGTATTCGAGCGATGGTCGCGACGCGCTCCGAGTGCGGACTTTCGCTCGTCACGGAGGAGGCGGCGGTGCATATTCCAACGAAGGCGCAGGAGGTCTTCGATGTGTCCGGCGCGGGCGATACGGTGATTGCTGCCTTTGCGTTGGCTTTGGCGGGCGGCCTGCCTGCGGAGCAGGGGGCGTACTTGGCAAATCTGGCCGCCAGCGTGGTCGTCGCAAAGGTCGGGACCTATGCGGTCAGCCGCGAAGAACTTTTAACAGTGTTGAAACGGGAGGGCGGCTATGAGCCTTGACCTTTCGGTGTTGATTTTGGCAAAAAATGAGCAAAAAAATATCGGGGAATGTATCGCGTCGGTGCAGAGATATTTGGATGCGGGGGAGATTGTCGTCATTGACGACGACAGTATCGACGATACTGCGGAGATTGCTCGGAACATGGGGGCGCGTGTGCTTGCACACGCGTTGAACGGTAACTTCGGGCAACAGCAGACTTTTGCCATTGAGCAGGCAAAATGTCAATGGGTGTATTGTATTGACGCCGACGAGCGTATGACCGGGCCGTTGGGCGAGGAAATCGCGAAGGCGGTAGCCCAAAACGAGCCTTTTGCCTATTGGAATGCTCGCCTGAATCATTTTTGCGGCGTAGAGATTCGGCACGGCGGGTGGTTTCCCGATTATGGGCTGCATTTGTTTCCGAAAGAGGGAAGCTACGTTACGGGCTTTGTGCATCAGGAGATTCATGTACCGTATCCGGCGCGGAGACTGCCGGAGCGCGCTTGCCTATACCACCATACCTATGTGAGCTGGGAACAATATCTTCGAAAGCTCAATTCCTACACGACGCTCGGCGCACGAAAAAAATTCGAGGCGGGCGGGCGCGTGGGATTTCTAGGGATTTTTGCACACGTTCTTTGGGGGGTATTCAAGTTTTACTTTATAGAGCGCGGATTTCTCGACGGGCGCGAGGGGCTTCTCCTCGCTATGAGTCATGGAGTCAGCGTGTTCATGAAATACGCCAAGCTCTATTATTTGGGCAGAGGCATCGGAGAAAAATCGTAAAGGAGTTGTGAAGAGTGATTATCGTAACAGGCGGGGCCGGATTCATCGGCAGCAATCTCGTGAAAGAATTGAACAGGCAGGGGCGCGATGACATTTTGATTGTCGACGATCTGAAGGACGGACAGAATTACAAGAATTTGCGTGGATTGAAATTCCTCGACTATCGTTATAAGGATGATTTCCTCGAAAGCGTGGAGGAGGACGATTTTGATGGCACGGATGTTGATGCCGTATTTCATGAGGGCGCTTGTTCCGATACAATGGAATATGATGTCAACTATATGATGAATGTCAATTACGAATACTCAAAGGCGATGCTTCATTATTGCCTTGAGCACCGTGTGCCGTTTTTCTACGCCTCGTCGGCTTCGACCTATGGCGCGGGCGTAAACGGTTTCACCGAGGGGGATAAATGCGAGGACGCGCTGAATCCGTACGCGTTTTCCAAGCTTGCCTTTGATCGCTATGTACGCCAGATTTTGCCGGACGCTCACAGCCCGGTGGTCGGGTTGCGGTATTTCAATGTTTATGGACCACAGGAGCAGCACAAGGGCAAGATGGCGTCAATTTTCTATCAGCTTTACAATCAAATCATGGAAACAGGCGCGGCGCATCTGTTCGAAGGGTATGACGATTACGGTGACGGAGAGCAGAAAAGGGATTTCATTTACGTCAAGGACGTGGTGAAGGTCAATCTTTGGTTCTGGCGCGAAAAAGGATCGAGCGGTATTTACAACTGCGGCACGGGCAAAGCACATACTTACAACGAGGCGGCGCAGGCCGTCATCGATGCAATGGGCAAAGGGACAATCGAATACCGTCCGTTCCCGGAAGTTTTGAAAGGAAAATACCAGTCCTTTACCGAGGCTGACACTTCGTCGCTTCTCGCGGCCGGGTATGACGGCGGCTTTACCGACATGCAGTCTGCGGTGAGGGAGTACTGCGATTTTATCGCGTCGGGCGGTTATTTCGTCTATGGAGAATAACAAAGCGCACCGCGGGGCTGTCTTTTTTGACAGGGACGGTACGCTGAACGTGGACAAAGATTATTTGTATAAAATTGAAGAATTCGAGTGGCTGTCGGACGCGCCGCAGGCAATCCGTTGGGCGAATGAGCGTGATTATCTTGTAGTCGTCATTACGAATCAGAGCGGCATCGCCCGCGGGTATTTCGCCGAAGACGACGTGCAGAGGTTGCACTCTTGGATGAACGAAGACCTCAAGCGGTTCGGTGCGCGTATTGATGCGTTTTACTATTGTCCGCATCTGCCGAACGGGAGCGTCACGGCTTATGCGATGGACTGCGACTGCCGCAAGCCGAAACCGGGACTGGTAGAGCGCGCTTGCGCTGATTTTTCCATTGAGCGCAAAGTGTCGATTTTGATCGGCGACAAACCGCGGGATGTGGAGTGCGCGGAGGCGGCTGGCGTACGGGGCGTGTTGTACAAGGGCGGAAGCATGGTGGCGCTTTTGGAGCGTGAATTGGGTGATGAACGGAAATGAGTGAACTGTTTTTCTCCGGCATCCAGCAGGATTTCAAGATTTTCCTGTTGGCGCCGATTCTCTGCGCCGTTTTTCGCGCTATTTTTATTCTTCGGTATTGGCCCTATGAGAGTTATGCCGGAAAAGGACCGGCTATTTACCATTGCTTTCGCTATGGCTTTTGGTGGGGGATGGATTGGAATGCCTATATTTTTGGCTATTCATTTTTGCTCATTACCTTGCCGGGTCTGTTCTTTCCGGCTTATTACGCTGTTGGCGACTTTGTCCGCAGCACTGTAGTCGTCCTGTACAGTATAATATTGTATACGGCTTTTTTAGGGAAACGCCGAGTAAGCGTCCAAATCTCAAAATTCATGTATCAACAAAAATCTGTGGATAAATTTCATCGGAAAACGGGCCATGCAGCGGGATAATTTCTCCTATGTACCCAGAAATCCCGCTTTTCCGGGTCCAA
>JAFVAI010000092.1 GCA_017480545.1 Schwartzia sp. (in: firmicutes)
CATCCCGAAGTGCCACTGGTTCCCTTTCTTGGTCGAGTGCATTTCCTCGTCCCGTTTCTTGCCCGCGTTTTTCGTGGAGCTGGGCGCGCTGACGATGGTGGCGTCGACAATGGTGCCCCCATGCATCAGGAGCCCGGCGCGATTCAAGCGCTCGTTCACGTCGTCGAATATCTTTTCCGTGAGGTTGTTTTCTTCCATCAGTTGGCGGAAATTCCCAAGCGTGGTGGCCACTCCTATTGGCGAGTCAGCGCCCGTCGGAAATTTCCGAAACAATCTTTTCTCAATGTAACAACTTTTTGGCGTTGAGACTTACGAATCCAGCTGATCAGAACTATGTAAAGCGACTTTTACCAGACACAATGGGGAATCTTGTTGATAGGATGCCGACATTGAGGACGGGAGAAAGTCTACTGATCGGCGATGCCGTTGTTCTTCCTTCGATAGTTCAAATCGATGTATGTGATCCAGTACCATCTTCTTCGGATATTCCCTATTGGCAGCTATGGCAGGATAAATGGCACGATTTAGACATTGAACAGATTAAAAAATTTTGGGGAAGGCAATAGTTTTTTGCGTGTTGGGGAACGTCTATTTGCTCGTTTATCATTACTTAAAGCAAAACCGCAATCCTAGATACTTTAAGCAAGCATTTGCTAGGATTGTGGTTATTTTACGCTTGAAGACTGTCTGGATATCCTTTGTTTTCATGTGTCCCTAATTATAACCGCCTAACGGCGGATTCCCCATAATATAATCGACCTTGTCCCTCGGCACGACGTGGGTCCAGTCCAGCGTCAGCGCGTTGCCCTCCACGATGTTCGCGTAGCTTTTCAGCGGCAGGAAGTCGAGATTCATGTGGACGATGTTCTCCGTCTCCGCCATCATCTGCGCCTCGGCGATCCAAAGCGCGGTCTTCGCCACCGTCACGGCGAAGTCGTTGATCTCGATGCCGTAGAATTGCCCGATGGAAACTTGTATCGGGTTGTCCAGTTCGCCGAGCACGATTTCCACGCCGAGCTGTTCTTTGAGGGCTTCGTTTTCAAGACGGCGCAGGGAAATATAGGTTTCCGTCAGGAAATTTCCGGAGCCGCTCGCCGGGTCAAGAAATGTCAAAGATGCCAGTTACTTTTGAAAATCTTTCCATTTCTGTTTGCGCGTCTTCGGCTGTTTCGTTTCCTTGATTTCCTCAAACTCCTTTTTCAAAGCGTCGAGGAACAAGGGATCAATGACTTTATGTGTTTCGCCTTTTTCATACCCGCGCCCTTTCCATGCTTCCGCAAATTTTTTCGCCGCCGCTTTTTGTTCCGCTTCTTTCATGCCGTATCGCCTCCGTTCCTTATTTTATGCGCCATGTCGCGTGAAGTCAACACAACGGGATTCTTCCGCGAAAGCGAAAAAATGTTTCACGTGAAACAAACGAACATAACATGAAAACAAAATGAAAATGGTTTCGCGTTTGTTTTTTGATTTCCGCAGGGTTTCTTTTGTCCTTTTTTCTTGCTGTGTGCTATAATAAATGTGCTATAATAAAATAAAATTTTGGATAATATGCGACGGGGTGAACCCTATGACCAAGCTAAAACCGATTACCATTGACGATATTCTTGCGGAAGTGAGGATGACGCAGCCGGGGGCGGATGTGGATCTGATCCGCCGCGCCTACGAGCTGGCGCGGGAGGCGCACGAGGGGCAGAAGCGCGCCTCGGGGGAGGAATACATCATCCATCCTCTGAACGTGGCCTATATCCTTTCGGATATGCACTTGGACGAGGCGGCGCTTTCGGCGGCGCTTCTGCATGACGTGGTGGAGGATACGACGTTCACCATCGAGGAGATGCAGGAAAAATTCGGCAGCGAGGTCGCGCTTTTGATCGACGGCGTGACGAAGTTGGGCAAAATCGAATACAAATCCAAGGAAGAGCAGCAGCTGGAAAATTACCGCAAGCTGTTCCTCGCGATGGCGAAGGATTTGCGCGTCATCTTGATCAAGCTGGCGGACCGTCTGCACAATATGCGGACGCTCAAATATATGCGGGCGGACAAGCAGAAGCGCATTGCCCGGGAAACGATCGAGATTTACGCGCCGTTGGCGAACCGGCTCGGCATCTCGAACATCAAATGCGAGCTGGAGGATTTGTGCCTTCGCTATCTGGAGCCGGAAATTTATTACGATCTCGTGGAGAATGTGCAGCAGAAGCGGCAGGAGCGGCAGACGTTCATTGACGAGGCCATGGCGCAGCTCCGGGAGAAGCTGGAAGCCGCCGGGATGAAGGCGGATATTCGCGGCCGGGCCAAGCATTTCTACAGCATTTACAAGAAAATGCGGCGGGACAACAAGGATATCGCCGAGATTTACGATCTTTCCGCCGTGCGGGTGCTGGTGGAGACAGAGTCCGAGTGCTACGGTGTGCTCGGCTTGATTCATGCGATGTGGAAGCCGATGCCCGGGCGGTTCAAGGATTATATCGCGATGCCGAAGTCCAACGGCTACCAGTCGCTCCACACCACGGTGATGACGCGCGGCTATCCGTTGGAAATCCAGATCCGTACGCTCGCGATGCATCAGGTGTCCGAGTACGGCTTCGCCGCCCATTGGAAATACAAGGAGACGGGGAAAAGCTCCACCGCCGGGAACGCATACGACCAAAAAATGTCGTGGCTGCGGCAGATGGTCAATCTCCAGCAGGAGCTCAGCGATCCGAGGGAGTATGTCGAGGCGCTGAAGGTGGATGTCTTTTCCGACGAGGTTTTTGTGTTTACGCCGAAAGGGGATGTCCTCGGCTTGCCGAAAGGCTCGATCCCGCTGGATTTCGCGTACCGCATCCACACCGAGGTCGGCCACCATTGCGTCGGCGCGAAGGTCAACGGAAAGCTCGTGCCGTTGGAATACAAGCTGAAAAACGGCGACATTGTTTCCATCATCACGAACAAGGCGAACAACGGCCCGTCGCGCGACTGGCTCAATATCGTCGCTTCGTCGGAGACGCGCAACAAAATCCGGTCGTGGTTCAAGAAGGCGACGAGGGAAGAGAATGTTGAGCGCGGGCGCGTCTTGATCGAAAAAGAGGCGAAGCGGCTGGGCTACGAGCCGAAGGAGCTTTTGAAGAACGACCGCCTGATGCAGGTCGCGAAAAAGTTCAATATCCACACGGAGGAGGACTTGCTCGCGTCCCTCGGCTTCGGCGGCATCACGGTCAACGGCATCCTGACGAAGCTGATCGACCTGCACAAGCAGGAGCTGAAGGAAAATGCCGCGCCCGACGTTTCCAAGCTGCTTTCCGAGCTGAAGCCGCAGCAGGGTGAGGCCAAGAAGTCTAGCCACGGTGTGCTCGTCGAGGGAGAGGCTGGAATCCTCGTCCATTTGGCGCGCTGCTGCAATCCGATTCCCGGCGACCCGATTGTTGGCTTTGTGACAAAAGGACGGGGCGTTTCCGTGCATCGCTCGGACTGCTCGAATATTTTCCACGACGCGGGGGACTATTCCCGGGCACTGGAAGTGGACTGGGATATCGGGATTGACCGGGAATATACGGTGCAGATCGTCATTACCTGCAATGACCGGAGCGGTATGCTGACGAGTCTTTTGGCGGTGACGTCCGAGATGAAGGTCAATATCAGCTCGATCAACGCGAAGCCGAACAGGCACAACAAGACTTCGACGGTCATCATGGGGCTGGATGTCAAGAATGCCCAGCAGCTGTCGCAAATCATGACAAAATTCCGCCGCGTGAAGGATGTGTACAGCGTAAGCCGCACGATGCCCACGGGCGTGAAGGAGACGCACGAGGCGGACGGAAAGGAAGGCACGGAATGAGGGGGAAACTTGCAATCCAATCCTTTGCGGTCATGCCGTTCGATGAGAACTGCTATGTCGTTTCGGACGATACGGGCGAAGGCGTTGTCATCGACCCGGGCGGGATGGCGCCGGAGATTCTCGCGTATATTCGGGAAGCGGGGATTGCCGTCAAAGCGGTGCTGAATACGCATGGCCACTGCGACCATATCGGCGCGGACGACGCGATTCGCGACGTGACGGGCGCGCCGCTTTATATCCATGCGGAAGACGCGCCGATGCTGACCGACATGAAGAAAAATCTTGCCGCTTTTATGGGATTTCGCGCGTTGGCGCGTCCGGCGGAGCGATTGCTTTCCGAGGGCGATAAAATTGCCTTCGGGCAGTCCGAACTGGAGGTTGTTCATACGCCCGGCCATACGACGGGCGGCGTCTGCTTTGTCGGCGAAGGTGTCGCGTTTACCGGGGACACATTGTTCGCCGGTTCCATCGGACGCAGTGATTTTCCCGGCGGCTCGGAAGCGGACCTGATCGGGAACATTAAGAAGAAACTGTTGGCATTGCCGGACGACACGAAAGTTTACGCCGGGCACGGCCCGTCTTCCGAAATCGGCTGGGAGCGGAAATGCAACCCGTATTTGTAATGGTAAGGAATTGTTCATAAATAAATTTTAGATTTGGCTTGTCCAAATCCTCATAGGCGTTGTCGTCAGTCGCCATAGCCTATGAAGATTTATCCTGCGCCCTATCTTACAATTTATTTATTGCCAGTTCCTGATCGATTGAACGGGCGGAGGAAGGGGGGAGAGCCGCGTGGAGCAGGCTTCGCTTTTTGAGGCGTCGGAGCGGGAAACGCAGCCTTTGGCCGCGCGGCTCCGTCCGCAGACATTGGATGAGTTTGTCGGTCAGCGGCATCTCATCGGCGAGGGAAAAGTGCTTCGCCGGCTGATCGAGAGCGACCGCATTGCCTCGATGATTTTCTGGGGTCCGCCGGGCGTCGGCAAGACGACCTTGGCGCGCATTATTGCCGTGCGCACCAAGTCATCGTTCATCGACTTTTCCGCCGTGACCAGCGGCATCAGGGAAATTCGCGGCGTCATGCAGCAG
Organism: Schwartzia sp. (in: firmicutes); assembly: GCA_017480545.1. GTDB lineage: Bacteria > Bacillota > Negativicutes > Selenomonadales > Selenomonadaceae > RUG12372. The sequence goes on from JAFVAI010000092.1 coordinate 4,901, forward strand.
GCGGAGGAAAACCGTCGTTACGGCGACCGCACCATCGTGTTTGTCGATGAAATCCATCGCTTCAACAAAGCGCAGCAGGATGCGTTCCTTCCCTTCGTGGAAAAGGGCAGCATTATCCTGATCGGCGCTACGACGGAAAACCCGTCCTTCGAGGTCAACGGCGCGCTTTTGTCCCGTTGCAAGGTGTTCGTATTGCAGCCGCTGTCAACGGAGGACATCGTTTCGTTGCTTTCCCGCGCGGTCACGGACGAGCGCGGCTTTGGAGGGCAGAAAATCAAGGTCGCGCCGGAGCATCTGGAAATGATCGCCGGCTTCGCGAACGGCGACGCGCGTTCCGCCCTTTCGACGTTGGAAATGGTCGTGCTGAACGGCGAGGAGAAAAACGGGACCATCACGGTCACGAAGGAAATCCTCGAACAGTGCATTTCGAGGAAATCGCTGCTGTACGACAAGAAAGGCGAAGAACATTACAACCTGATTTCCGCGCTGCACAAGTCCATGCGGAATTCCGATCCCGACGCGGCGGTCTATTGGTTGGCGCGGATGCTGGAGGCGGGCGAGGATCCGCTTTATGTCGCGCGCCGCGTGACGCGTTTTGCCAGCGAGGATGTGGGGCTCGCCGATCCCCGTGCGATGGAGATCGCTGTGGCGGCGTATCAGGCGTGCCATTTCATCGGGATGCCGGAGTGCTCGGTGCATTTGACCGAGGCTGTGGTGTATCTGGCGCTGGCGCCGAAATCCAACGCGATGGAGGTTGCCTATTTGACGGCGAAGGAGGATGCGCTTCGCGAAATCGACGAGCCGGTGCCGCTGGTCATTCGCAACGCGCCGACAAGGCTGATGAAAGAACTCGGCTACGGGAAAGGCTACCAATACGCGCATGATACGCAGGACAAAATCACGAATATGCAATGCCTGCCCGATTCACTCCTTGGCAGGGAATATTACCGCCCAACGGAGCAGGGCGTCGAGGGGCGCTTCAAGGCGCGGCTTGCCGAAATCAAAGAATGGAAACGCGCCCACGGCGCAAAAATTTGATCGCGTTCCGGGCAAAATAAAACTCCATCGTGCCGTAAAAAAGGCGGTGCGATGGAGTTTTTGCATGGTTTTATCCGATGACGCCCAACGATTGCAAAAGCAGTATAGTCAAAAGAATTGGCGCGACGTACCGGATCATGGTTTTGTACATTCCTTTTTGCCGGAACGGTTCCCCGTTTTTCGTCGCCTCGTTGATGATGTCGTCCGGCGTCAAGGCCCAGCCGACGAGAAGGCACGTGCCGATTTCGACGACGGGCATCAAAAGGCCGTTGCTGACATAGTCCAGTACGTCGAGCACCTGTCCCACGGAGCCGTTCGGCAAAGGCAGCTCGAAATAGAGAAGATTGTAGCCGAAGCATACAACGGCGCCGATGGCGAACGCGATAAGGCTCTCGATGACCGCGGCCTTCCGCCGGGAGATCGAAAGGCTCTCCATCAGCGAGGAAACGACGGCTTCCATGATGGAGATCGAGCTGGTCAGCGCGGCGAAAAAAGTCATGACAAAGAAGGCGGCGCCGACAATCGTGCCCGCAATCCCCATGGCGTGAAAGGTCTTGGGCATGGAAACGAAGAGCAGCGACGGCCCGGAAGCGTTCATGCCTTCATGGCCCATCAGGACATAAATCGGAACAACGGTCATGAGGCCGGCGAGGACGGCGACGAAGGTGTCGAAAAAGCCGATCTGCCAGACGCTTTTGAAAATGTTGCCCCGATCTTCGAAGTAGGAGCCGTAGGTAATCATGATGCCCATTGCGACACTGATGGAAAAAAAGAGCTGTCCCATGGCGGCAAGCAACACCGACATGAAGTCCCGGACCGTCAGCCCGTCGAGATTGGGGACCAGATAGACCGCAAGCCCGTCCAGACCGGTCCGTGCGACCGTTCCGTCGTCGTAGCGGATCGTCAGGGAGAAGAGCGCGACGCCGATGACGATCAGGAGCAGCAAGGGCATCAGGAGCTTCGAGAATTTTTCGATTCCCTCGTCGATCTCGCGATAGACGACGAAAAAGGTCAGGAAGAGAAAAATCGCCATAAAGGCCAATGGCTCCATCGTGCCCGTGATAAAGCCAGAGAAAAAGCCGCTTTCCGAAGCGGCGGCGGCCTGTCCGGCCAGAAAGACGAAGCAGTATTTCAGGACCCAGCCGCCGATCGCGCAATAATACGGTAAAATCAGGAAAGGAACGATGACGGCGAAAACGCCGATCCATTTCCATTTTTCGTGCAGCTTGCCGTAGGCTATCAGCGGGCTGCTTTTTGTCTTGCGCCCAATGGCGACTTCCGTGACCAGCAGCGCAAATCCGAAGGTCACCAAAAGCGCGAAATAGATGGCAAGAAACAGGCCGCCGCCGTTTTGCGCCGCGAGATAGGGGAACCGCCACAGGTTCCCGAGGCCGATGGCGCTGCCCGCCGCTGCGAGCACGAAACCAATTGATCCGGAAAAGGAACTTCTTTTGTCATCCAAGGGAATCTCTGCCTTTCTCAATGAAACGCCGGAGCGGATGAGGAAAAATCTTCCGTTTACGCTCCGGCCTTGCTTATATTTTCCTGCGTGTATGCAAAAAATCGTCCTGCATTATATCATAAAAACGCGGATTGTGGAATTGCCCGGAAAAGTTTTATGTGCCGCGGCGCTTCTTTTTTGTTGCCGAACGAATAAATCGTGTTATAATTGGAGGCATAGTGCGACAAAATGAATGATTGGAAAAATATGCGCGGATTCGGAGGACGATAATCGCATGGCAAAGACGATCATGATGCAGGGAACCAGCTCTCACGTGGGCAAGAGTATTCTCGTTACGGCGCTCTGCCGGATTTTTTATCAGGACGGCTTGCACGTCGTTCCGTTCAAGGCGCAGAACATGGCTTTGAATTCTTATGTCACGCGGGACGGAAAGGAAATGGGCCGCGCGCAGGTGGCGCAGGCGGAGGCGGCGGGCCTCGCGCCGGAGGTCGATATGAATCCGGTGCTGCTGAAGCCGACGGGCCATGCCTCATCCCAGGTGGTGCTCATGGGCAAGCCGATTGGCAATATGTCGGCGAAGGAGTATCACAAAGGATATTCGGTGAAGTTGTTCGACACCGTGAAGGAATCTCTGGCGCGGCTCGACAGCGCTTACGACGTAATCGTGATCGAAGGCGCGGGCAGCCCCGCCGAGGTCAATCTCCATGACAACGACATTGTGAATATGCGCGTTGCGCGTCATTTGCAGGCACCGGTGCTTCTGATTGCCGATATCGACCGGGGCGGTGCGCTGGCGTCGCTGGTCGGCACTCTGGAGCTTTTGACGGAGGAGGAGCGCGCCCTGGTCAAAGGATTGATTATCAACAAATTTCGGGGCGACGTTTCCCTGTTGCAGCCCGCCGTGGATTTTCTGGAGCAAAAGACCGGAAAACCCGTGCTGGGGATTATCCCCCACATCGATCATATGGGCATCGACGACGAGGATTCCGTTTCACTGGAAGAAAAGCAGGAGAAGCCGAAGGAGGGCGACATCAGGATTGCGGTCATTCGGACCCCGAAGATTTCCAATTTTACCGATTTCGACTGCCTCGCGGGGGAAGAGGATGTCTCTCTTTACTACGTACAGGATGTTTCGTCTCTGGGGGAGCCGGATCTCATCATGCTGCCGGGCAGCAAGAACACGACGGAGGACATGATGTACCTGCGTTCGTCGGGAATCGCGGCGGCCGTCCGGGAACGGGTGGAGAAAGGAACGCCGCTCATCGGGATTTGCGGCGGCTACCAAATGCTGGGCAAAGAAATCCGCGACCCGCATCATACGGAGTCCGACAAAGATGGGACGGAAGGGCTTGGGCTACTCGACATGGCGACGACCTTCAGCGAGAAAAAGCTGACCTCGCAAGTGACGGCGGATTGCCTCGGCTGGCGTTTCTTGGGAGCGGGAATTTCCGCGACGGGACTTCGCGGTTATGAGATTCACATGGGCGAGACGGAGTTTTTCGGGGCGGAAGACGCGCACCCTTTGAAAATCACAAAACGCGCCGACGTGCCGGTGGATATCGTGGAAGGAACGTGCCGGAACGACGGGCTGGTTTTCGGCACATACATTCACGGGATTTTTGACCACGACGAGTTTCGCCGTGCGGTGCTGAACGCGATCCGGGCGCGCAAGGGCTTGGAGCCGCGCAAAAACACGCGGAATGTCCGTGCCGAGAAGGAAAAAAGCTATGACGCGTTGGCCGCCGTCGTGCGCGAGCATCTCGATATGGACAAGGTGCGCACGATTATGGGCTTGGGCACGAAATGATGGTTGCGGCGCTTGCGTTTGTTGTGGACTGTCTAGTCGGGGATCCGCGGATTTCCTTGCATCCCGTCGTCTTGATGGGAAAGCTGATTTCTTTTTTTGAAAGCTTGCTCTATCGCGAGAAGGATTCCGACGGAAAAAAACTGGTTTGCGGCGCGGTCCTGATGGTGTGTGTGCTGGCGGTTTCCTGTGGCGTGGCGGAAGGGATTCTCCGGCTCGCGGCGCTGTCCGGGAACGCGTATGTTTCCGTTCTTGTGCAGGCTGTTTGCCTGAGCTTCATGATTTCGCCGAGGAACCTCGCGGAAGCGGGGCGGGAGATTCGTGACTATTTATTGGAAGGGAATCTCGAAATGGCGCGCTTCAAGGTCGGCTGGATCGTCGGCCGCGATACGGACAAACTGACGGAAGGCGAAGCGACGCGGGCGACGGTGGAGACTATCTCGGAAAACACCGTCGACGGCGTGATTTCACCGCTGTTTTATTTTTTTGTCGGCGGCCTGCCATTGGCGGTGGCCTATCGTGCGGCAAACACGATGGACTCAATGATTGGGTACAAAAACGACAAATATCTTTTTTTCGGGCGTGTCGCGGCGCGGGCGGATGACCTTTGGAATTATATCCCCGCGCGGCTGACTGGGCTCATGCTGGTGGCGGCGGCGTTTCTTCTGGGGCTGGACTGGCGCGGCGCGTGGCGTATCTTGCGCAGGGACGCGGCAAAGCATCCAAGCCCGAATGGCGGTTGGACGGAATCGACGGTGGCGGGGGCGCTGGGCGTTCGGCTCGGCGGTCTCAATTACTATTTCGGCAAGCCGTCCTTCCGCACCTATATGGGGGATCCCGTCTATGCGTTGGAAGCGCGTCATATTTCTTTGGCGATCCGTATGATGTATACGGCGACAGTGATGTTTCTCGCGTTGGCGTTGGCGGTGTCGTGGGGGCTCGGCGGATGGTCGCCGGGAGGATGGAGCGTATGAGAGCTTTTTTTATCGGTCTGCAATTTTTGACGCGGATTTCGATTGTGCGGCAGGATCAATGGACGGCCGAGGATTTTGGACGCAGCGTGAAGTTTTTTCCGCTGATTGGGGCAGTGCTCGGGGTGATTTACGCGGCGTTTGCCCATGCGTTTTATGTTTGGCTTCCGGCGCAAGGCATCGTGCTTCCGCAGCATTTGGCGGCAGCGGCGCTCCTGGTTTTGCCGCCGCTTTTGACGGGCGGCATCCATTGCGACGGCTTCATGGATACGATGGACGGCGTTTTTTCCGGGCGCACCCGGGAGCGGATGCTGGAAATCATGAAGGACAGCTGTACCGGCGCAAACGCAGTTTTTTGTTTCGTGGTGCTGATGTTCTTGGAATTCGCGGTTTTATTGGATATGCCGAAAGAAATTATGTCTGCCGCGCTTTTTGCCATGCCGATTGTCGCGCGCCTGATGATGGTCGCGGGCATCACACTTTTTCCCTATGCGCGCCCCGATGGGCTGGGCAAGGCGTTCGCCCAATACGCGGGGCGCGGTGCGCTGATCTTCGCGGCGGCTTGCGCGCTCGCTCTGACGATTCCGTTGGGGCGGCTCGCGTGGTTGAGCCTCATCGTTTGCTCCGCGTTTACGGCATTTTTCGGAAACTATGTAGAGAAGCGGCTCGGTGGTTTGACGGGAGACGTTTACGGCGCCATCGCGACACTGAATGAGGGCCTGCTGCTCCTGACGTTTTTGACAGGCGCCTCGATATGAAGATAATGAAATGAGTGAAGGTATGGATCGACGGTTTGCGCACGGGGGGAATGTTTACGACGCCGCCCCCGGGGGGAAAGAGTGGCTGGATTTCAGCGCCAATATCAACCCTTTGGGACTCTCGACGGAGGTTCGGCGGGCGATTGAAAACGGGATCGGGAATCTCGTCCATTACCCCGACCCTGCGGCACGAGAATTAAAACAGGCGATTGCGGGGCGGTATGGCATCCCGCGGGAAAACATCGTGCTGGGAAACGGCGGCGCGGAGCTGTTTTATGTTTATTTTCACGCGGCACGGCCCAAACGGGTGCTTCTGCCGATTCCTTCGTTCAGCGAATACGAGCGGGCGGCGATTTCGGCGGGCGCGGAAATCGCGTACGTCGCGCTCCGTGAAGAGGCGGATTTTTGTATCGACGAGTGTGCGCTGTCCGCGCAGCTGGCGATGGGCGACTGTCTTATTCTGGGCACCCCGAACAATCCGACGGGGCAGATGGTCAAGGCGGCGGCATTGGAACGCATCGTTGCCGAAGCCGGGCACAAAGGCGCGAACGTCGTCGTCGACGAGTCCTTTATGGATTTTCGTTCCGATGCCGAAGACTATACGGTGCGCGCATTGGTTGCGAGCTATGACAATCTGCTGGTCGTGCAGTCGCTGACAAAATTTTTTGCGATTCCCGGATTGCGTCTCGGGTTTGCGGTCGCGCCGAAGAACATGACGGAAAAACTGGAGGCAGCCAAGGACCCCTGGAACACGAATCTCTTGGCGCAAGCGGCAGGTGTCGCGGCATTGCGTGACAGGGCGTATCAGGAACGGACTCTGCAATGGCTGTGGAAGGAACGGGAGTTTTTGTTTCAGTCGCTTTCCGCACTGGAAGACATCAAAGCCTATCCTCCGACGGTGAACTTCATCTTGCTCCGTTTGTCGCCGTCATGGGGCAGTGCGTCCGCGTTTTGCGAGCGCATGAGGGCGGAAGGCATATTGCTTCGCAACTGCTCGAATTATCCGGGGTTGGATGATACCTTCGTTCGTGTTGCCGTCAGAAATCGGGAGGACAACGAACGACTGCTGCGGGCATTTCGACACATGAAGGAGGAACACGAATGATGCGCCTTGTTCTCGTGCGTCATGGACAGACGGAATGGAACGCCAGCGGACGCTATCAGGGGCAATCCAATGTGGCGCTCTCGGAGCTCGGACACAGGCAGGCGAAGTGTCTGGCGGATCATTTTCCCGTGGCAAACTTGGATGCACTTTATTCCAGCGACCTTGATCGGGCGAGGGAAACGGCGGAATGCGTGGCAACCAAATTCGGCGTGCCGGTCCGGTTGGAGTCGGCCTTTCGGGAGCTTTCTTTCGGCGATTGGGAAGGACTCACATATCAGCATATCTCAACGAAGTGGCCGAAGGAAGCAAACCATCTGTTTACGGCGCCGGACGTGCTGCAAATTCCCAACGGCGAAACTTTTCAGGAACTTCAAAAGCGCGCGTTGGCTAAAATCAACATTCTTTGTCGGGAACATATCGACAAGACCGTAGCTGTTTTTGCGCATGGCGCGATAAATAAAACCATACTGGCGGGCTTGATGCATATTCCGTTGCATTATTTGTGGTCGATCCGGCAGGACAATACAGCGGTCAATATTCTGCGCCTTGAGGATGGCTATGTGACGGTGGAGCTGATCAACGGCACATTCCATCTGGACGACACGGTAAAAACCCAAGGATTGTAAGGGATATAACATCACGGCAAAATTTTTTTCAAAAAGGTGTTGACAAAGAGGCGGGGCGGAGGTATTATATACAGGCTGACCGACGCGAGGAGGTCGGCGGGCGCACCCTGAAAACTGAACAATGCAGAAATGAATCATCCAGATTCAAGCCAGATG